>CAZSTT010000207.1:0-6350 GCA_964609705.1 uncultured Thermodesulfobacteriota bacterium | reverse complement strand
TGGCCAGTATCAAAGGCGGGCCAATTCCCATCGATCCCATGTCCTTCAAGTGGTTTATAAAGTCAAAAGCGGACGACCGCTTTCTGAAAGATCCTGAGTTTCAACGGAAGGTCAAAAAATCTTTCCGGATCGATGATGTTGATTTCACCGGCTACGACATTATCTATCTGGCCGGCGGATGGGGAGCAGCCTATGATTTGGGCTTCTCCGAGGTGCTTGGGCAAAAAATAAGCCAGGCTTATGCTGCCGGCAAGGTGATCGGCGGAGTCTGCCACGGTCCTCTGGGGCTTCTTCTGGCCAAGGATGAAAACGGTGATCCTCTCCCTAAGGGCCGTCGTATGACCGCGGTAACGGACAAACAGGTCAAAGAACTTGGTATCACCATGACCCCTCAACACCCGGAGCGGGAATTGCTTTTGGCCGGGGTGCGGTTTGAAAGTCAAACGGCTTTTCGAGACATCTTTGCCAACCATATCGTGATGGACGGTCGTCTGATAACCGGTCAAAACCAGAATGCCGGGGCCGAGGTGGCCCATAAAATGATGATCACGGCCAAGGGAGGTCTGAAATGACCGTAACCTCACAAAGGTCTCCAATCGAAATGATCTTTCGTCTTCTGGCCGGGCTTGTCGGATTTTTATTTCTTGTCCTCGGCCTGGGATTCATGACTTTTCCAGACATTTTTGCTACAGGTTTTTCCGTCCAACCGATTACCATTCAAGGCCTGAACGCCATCAGAGGGGATTTCGGCGGCCTCTTTCTGGGGATGAGTTTTTTTTGTTTCCTTGGGGCGATGACCGGCCATTGTCGCTGGCTCATTGTTCCTGTCATTTTTCTCATTTTGATTATCATCGGGCGCCTGATCAGTTTTGGCCTGGAAGGCCTCTCCGCGGCCGGAGCAAAATCTTTAATAATTGAGGTGGTTTTGTTGGTCCTTTTGACGGTCTCGACCGTAGTCCTCGCCCGGAAAGGCGCGACCGTGGAAAAAGGATTAACACTTAAGGAAATACTTAATGTTAAGACCATGACCTTCGCAGTCGTAGTTGCAGTGATCCTCGCCGGTCTGGTTCTTTCGCAGAAAAACATCGGAATGGGGCTGATTAGGAGCATTGCCGCCAATAGCATGGCTGCGGACACCATTTCCGGTCTGCCGGACGGGCTTCATGTGGCCCTTTGCGGCTCAGGATCTCCCTTGCCCGATCAGCGACGGGCCTCAGCCTGCACGGCGGTGATTGCCGGCAAGAACTTCTATATTGTCGATACAGGCCCGGGGAGTGAGAGAAAGCTGGAGCTCATGAGGTTGAATCCGGGAAGGGTCAGGGGCGTGCTGCTTACCCATTTTCATTCCGATCATATCGGTGACCTGGGTGAACTGATGCTGAAACGCTGGTCCGGTGGTTCAAACAAAAGTCCTCTGGATGTTTTCGGCCCGACCGGGGTTGAAACCGTAGTCCAGGGATTTAATCAAGCTTATGCTCCTGACAAGGAATATCGGATATTACATCACGGTCCTGAAACCGTCCCGCCCAGTGGCGCCGGAGGCCTGGCCAGACCCTTCGATTTTCCTCAGGGAAAGGATGAAACGGTTATTATTGACCAAGACGGTCTAAAGATAACCGCCTTTAAGGTCGATCATACCCCGGTTGAACCGGCAGTGGGTTATCGTTTCGATTATAAGGGCCGGTCTGTAGTGCTCAGCGGGGATACCATATCCGTTCCCTCACTGACCAAACAGGCCCAGGGGGCGGATTTACTGGTCCAGGAAGCCCTTCAGCCGGCGATGGTCAGTATTCTTAAAGAGGTAGGGCAAAAAGTCGGCCGGAACAATACGGCAAAAATAATGGGGGATATCCTTTCCTATCATACCTCCCCGGAGGATGCAGCCAAAATAGGCGAGAAGGCCGGGGTGCGGCATTTGCTTCTGACCCACATCATTCCTCCCCTTCCGGTTTCGGATCTAAAGGCAGCCTTTCTTGGCGATGCTAAGAAAATTTATAAAGGACCAATCACCATCGGAGAAGACGGCATGCTTTTCAGTTTTCCGGCAGGGAGTCATAAAATAGGAATGAAGTGGCTTTTATAAACTTAAGTAGTTAAGGCCGGTGAAGCCGGGGCCGAGAGTAGTTGATATTATTTAGATTCCGGACTTCCATTCGGAATGGCTTTTAGAGGAATCCGGCAACATTTAGGGACTCTTAATAAGTCGTCACCCCGGTGAAAACCGGGGTCCAGGAAAAGCATAACTGCCTTAAAATACTGGATTCCGGCTTTCGCCGGAATGACGTTCCTTGGGTTTCGGCGACTTTTTACGATTTCATCAACATTGAATCAGCCTATTTTTAATCCTTCTGAAAATATTCGTTTGAGGTTCTTATGACTGACATTGCCTCTCTGACGACTAATGCAAAACGTGACCAAAGAGATCCTGGAATAATTCCCGAGGGGTTTGTCTACCGGAATCAAAGCAAGCGGTATCCCTGGTGGGTCAAATCCGTTGACCGAATTACTGTGGAGACCAACCCTTCCGAAATCCAGCAGCCGACGACCAATATGATTATGATGGGGCTGATGCGTAGATTGGAAAATCCCTATGAACATACCCATCGAACTACCCTGGTGAATAAAATAAAAAACGGGGTTCCCGGTTTCGGTCTGCCTGACGTCTCTCTGGAATTCGCTTCCCAGACCTATTTCCAGGCCGGGATTGATATTGATGGAAAGATGATCAACGGCTTCCGCAAACTTCGGGAATTAATCGACGATCAAGTTCATACCCCGGAAGAACTGGGGTTGGAACCCTGGAAAGGAAGCCCGGAAGAGGCCTCCAGCCTGGTGGAAAAGGCCGCCCTGCATCTGGGGGCCGCCCAGGTTGGATTTACAGCCATGGAAAGGAGTTGGCTGGGGCCCCATATAAAAATCAGCACGGACCTGTCCAAACCGACGATTGATCGTGAAAAGGGAAATCTCCTCTTTCCCGATTATCCCTATGTTCTTGTTGTGGCCGGCCGGGTACCGATCTGGGCTTCGAAATGTGCTCCCGGGGCCCTGGGCAGTGCTGCCGACCGGAGCGGGTATGAAGAAGCAACCATTGCTGAAGAAAAATTGCTCAACTTCATCAGAGGCCTTGGATACCAGGCCTACGATATTCAGAATTGGGGGGTTAACCCGATTCCCTTCGCCGTCATGGCCGGCCTGGGTGAAATGGGGCGGATGAATCGGGTCATCTCTCCTTTTTACGGGGGAGGCCTCCGATTCGGGCTTATATTAACTGATCTCCCCCTGGCCCTGGATAAACCCATTGATTTCGGCCTCCAGGAATTCTGCCGCCATTGCCGGAAATGCGCCCGTGCCTGCCCGGTCAAGGCCATCAGCTTCGATCAAAATCCTTCCTGGGAGCCTCTGGGACCATACTCCTTTAAAGGAAAGAAGGTTTGGTTTGAAGACTGCGAGAAATGCGCTTCCTATACCGGGAGTGCCGGGACTTACTGTGGGGCCTGCCTGGCGGCCTGTACCTGGACCAAGCAAAATGAAACCGTGCTTCATCGGATCATGCGCCCCCTGGGAGCGAAATTACCTTCTTTCTCAAGACTATATGCTTTGATGGATGATTTCTTCGGTTATGGTCTCGTTCCCGAGGCAAAAAGAAAGGATTGGTGGAACCTGGACCTTCCGGTGAGAGGGGTGAGTGAATCGTCGAATGGTTAATCCAATGGTCTATCAGGTCTGATGAACTCGAAGAAGTCGTCTCCCCGGCGAAAGCCGGGGTCCAGGGAATTCTGAAGGGCCTAAAAATACTGGATTCCGGTTTTCACCGGAATGACGAATTTGGGATTTTGGCGACCTTTTACAACCTTGTCAAGGCAAACATAACCTTTTATATAAATCGGAGAAAAAAATGATCAATCTCATTTTAGGCATCCTGACCGGTTTCGCAGCGGCTGTTTTGTTTTTTAAGGGGAATAACCCGGACTGGTATATCTGGATCCTGTTTGCTCTCGGGGCGTCTTCCATTATCTTGAGTTTTGATGTTTTGGTCGGGTCCATCAAGGAACATGAAAACAAGGCTGCCACCCGGGGCTTTCTATTATTTGGTATTCCCGGGATCTTGCTGGTTATCGCCTCGTTGATCATGGGGTTTTGAGGTTACCGGACGGTAATCCTCAAAATAACCCGGTTAGCCTATGAACAAAAATAAAACCCAAAAAAAGAGAAGATAGAAAGGAGTCACCATGAAAATTCTAATTACCTACCTCAGTCAAACTGGAAACACAGAAAAAGTGGCCAAGGCCATTTACGAAGAGGCCTCACCGGGGCATGAGGTCGAAACAAAAAAACTGGAAGAGGTGAGTGCCGAAAATTTTTCCGGCTATGACCTCCTCTTCATCGGGTCACCCATCCATGCCGGAAATCTGGCCGCCGCCTCGAAAGACTTCTTAATCCGGCTTCAAGTGCCATCCGGAAAGAAAATGGCCGGCTTCCTGACCCATGCCGGCCCGGCCTATCCGGAACAAATTATGAGCAAGTTCATTGAACCCTTTAAAACCGCCTGCGAAAAAAATGGCTTGGAATATCTGGGTTGTTTCAGTTGCCAGGGCTTCCTCAACCCGGCCATCCACGAGATGGTAAAAAAAGGGCAAAATCTGACCGATGAGCAATGGGCCGAACGGGTCAAAGAGATGACCGGTCATCCGGATGCGGAAGACCTGAACAAGGCACGGGCCTTTGCCAAAGAAGTCTTAGCCAAAATCTGATCCGTTTAAGATTGGAGTAAAAAATGAATGTGATTTTTTTTATCACCGACCAGCAACGAGCCGATCACCTGGGGTGCGCCGGCAACAAGGTATTGCAGACCCCCAATATCGACAAGCTGGCCGGCGAAGGGGTCCGGTTTTCCAAGGCCTACGTGGCCAATCCCACCTGCATGCCCAACCGGTGCAGCATCATGACCGGTCAATATCCGAACACCTGTATCCGAACCTTTGGCGTCAATCTGCCTGAAAATGCGTCGACCTTTTCCGGCACCTTGAGAGATCAGGGGTATGCCACCAAGGCTGTCGGCAAGATGCACCTCAATTTCTGGGCCGGTAAGTATGAAAAATCCCATCGATCGGCAGAGTACATCCCTGCCTGGATGAACCCTGAAACCCATGATCAGATGGTGAAGAATTTTCCCCTGCCCTACTATGGCTTTGACGAGATGGATCTGGTGGTGGGGCACGGTGATGTCTGCAACGGGCATTACCAGGATTGGGTGGCTGAAAGAGCGCCGGAGCTGCTCCCGGTTATGAAAGAGCTGAGACCAAAGATGCTGGATGATATGTATCGAAAGAGCCCGATTCCTGAGGAGTTTTATCCCACCTCCTATCTGACGGACCGTGCGGTAGATTTTCTGGAAAACTATGCCAAAGGGAACAAGGAAAAACCGTTTCTATTGAAGGTTTCCTACCCCGACCCCCACCATCCCTGCACGCCGCCCGGGAAATATGCGGAGATGTACAGGGCCGAGGATATGGAATTGCCGGCCAGCTTCGATGATTTGAACCGTATCAGGAATCACCCCTTCATCGGGACTCGAACCGATCTGCCCGGCTTTGGGAACATGTTGTTCCATACCAGCAACAAGGAGTAAGTCAGAAATTTCATCTCCCACACCTACGGCATGATAACCATGATCGACGACAGCGTGGGGCGGATCCTGTCTACCCTGAAAGACCTGGGCCTGGAAGACGACACCATGATCGTCTATACCAGCGATCATGGGGATATGATGGGCGACCATGGCATGATCCTGAAGGGCTGGCTGCCCTACAAAGGTATCCTGAACGTGCCGCTGATTTTCAAGGTGCCCGGAGTGGCCAAAGCCGGCAGTGTCTCTGATTCTCTGGTTAGTGCGGTGGATCTGGCGCCCACCATTCTGAATTGTTGCGGAATAACCCCGGAAGCGCAACCGCCGGATATGCAGGGATATGACTTGACACCTATATTGAAAGATCCAAGCCGGAAGTTGCGAGACAATTGCCTGATTGAGGTTGACGAGCTTGATACCGGGCGGGTCGACCGCTGGCAGAGTCCAGCTTTGAAGACCATGCCGGTGGGCCGGTTAAAATACCTGATTACGGATCGTTACAGCCTGACCGTCTATGACGGATTCCCCGGATATGGTGATTTATTCGACCTGCAGGAGGATCCGCACCAATTGAACAACCTGTGGGAGACCAATCCGGATCTGCGACACGAAATGGTGGAAAAACTGCTTTTCGAAGTGATCAAACAACAGAGCATCTATCCTAAAAAGCAGGCCATGGCCTGAAGGGGAATAAGGAGGAAATGAAAAATGACCATCGAATTTC
>CAZSTT010000206.1:0-6439 GCA_964609705.1 uncultured Thermodesulfobacteriota bacterium | reverse complement strand
GTTCGAGGCTGCTCGTTGATCCGGCCGGTCCATTTAGCAACTCAAATAAAGGGACAGTTTT
Organism: uncultured Thermodesulfobacteriota bacterium; assembly: GCA_964609705.1. Taxonomy (GTDB): domain Bacteria; phylum Desulfobacterota; class RBG-13-43-22; order RBG-13-43-22; family RBG-13-43-22; genus RBG-13-43-22. Next base: position 6,378 of record CAZSTT010000206.1, on the reverse strand, counting down.
GTTTATTTCCCTATGGCTAATAAACCGAACCGTCCCTTTTAATTAACTCCGTTGGCCCCCTTTTTCAAAAAGGGGACTGCCCTGTTGTTCCAATCAGGGAATCAATAACACCCGGCCGACCGCCTGACGACTCTCGATATAGGCATGGGCCTCAGCCGCCTGGGATAAGGGAAATTTACGGGCAATGGGCACCTTGATTTGCCCCGCAGCGATATCCTCCAATAACTGATGGATGATTTTCTGCACCCGCTCCGTGGCGATCTCGGCCCCCAGAAAAACCCCGGTCAGCGTTTTGTCACCCATGGCCAGGCTGCCGACGTCGACCCTCCTGAAACCTCGCCCCGCCTGCCCGAAGGTAATAACACGACCCCGGTGCCGGGCGGCCTCAATGCTTTTCTGAAGCACTTCTCCTCCGATTCCATCAACTACCAGATCCACCCCCTGATTATTAGTCAACCGCCTGGCCTCGGCGGCCAGGTCCTTTTCCAGGTAATTGATACCTTCATCCAGGCCATATTCTTTCAATCGGTCCAGGCGCTCATTACTGGAAGCGGTGGCCAGTACTCTGGCCCCGGCTCGCTTGGCCAGCTGAATGGCCGCCAGCCCCACCCCGCTGGCCCCGGCCTGAATGAGCACGGTCTCTCCGGCCTGTAAATGGCCGAACTCGAACAGACACTCATGGGCCGTGCCAAAAGTCACCGGCACACAGGCTGCTTCTTCAAAGGATACTTTATCCGGAATAAGCCAGGAAGAAATGACGCCCACAGCCCTTTTTTCGGCATGGGAGCCGAAAGGGCTCAAGGTGGTTACTCTCTGTCCGACCTGGCGGTTAGTGACTTTGGGTCCCACCTGGGAGATCACGCCTGCGGCGTCATAACCGATAATATGGGGGACAGCGGGCATAGGACCTCCGGCCCGGTTGAGAACATCACCCCCTTCGATCGAGATCGCCTTAATGTCAATGACGATATCCCAGGGACCGCAGGTCGGGTCCGGAACGTCTTCATATTTAAAAACATCAGGTTTTCCTGTTTCATAATAAACGGCAGCTTTCATTGGTCCCTCCTCGATAATTTTTTACGGATCAGGTACGGCGCCCCGCCGGATCGGCGTTGACCGGTCTCTTTTTATCCTTGACTCTTTTCATCCCCATTTTATATTCTTTTCATACAATTTCAACTGCCAATAAATTTTTTATGGAGGAGGAAGGTCATGAAACGATTTGAAGATAAGGTGGCCCTGGTTACCGGCGGCAATTCCGGCATCGGGAGAGCGACTTCCCTGTCCTTTGCCAGAGAGGGAGCCAGGGTCGTTATTGCCGCACGCCGGGAAGATCTCGGTCAGGCCGTGGTGCGGGAGATAAAAGAAAACTCCGGTGATGCTGTTTTCATTAAGACCGATGTTACCCATCCAGCGGACGTGGAAAACCTTTTCAAAGAGATCATCGATCGTTATGGGAAACTCGATTATGCCTTCAACAATGCCGGTGTGGGTGGGCCCATGAACCGTCTGGTCCGGCAAACCATGGAAAACTGGGACCTGGTAATCAACACCAACCTCCGAGGGGTCTGGCTTTGTCTGAAACAGGAAATACAGCTGATGCTGAAACAGGGAGGGGGGGCCATCGTCAACACGGCTTCCACCGCCGGAATCAGCGGGTCCCCGGGGGCGGCCATTTACAGCGCCAGCAAACACGGCGTTCTGGGCCTGACCAAATCGGCCGCGGCCGATTACGCCACTAAAAACATCCGGATCAACGCCGTCTGCCCGGGACCGATCATGACTCCCATGCTGGAAGAAGGATTTACTGAAAGGCCGGCCATGAAAGAGGCCTACCTGGCCACGGTGCCCATGGGCCGGTTCGGAGTGCCCCAAGAAATCGCCGGTGCCGTCTTATGGCTCTGTTCCGCTGAAGCCTCCTTCATGACCGGTTATTCCATCACTATCGGCGGGGGTCAGACGATAACTCCTTAAGGTGGGAGAAATCCCCGATAACAAAAAAAGGAGAAGGGTATTTATTCCATTACCTCAGCCAGCTTTATAGCGCCTCGGAGAAGTTCGTTTACAACTGAGGACCGATCAATCCCCTTCTTTGAGGCGATTTTCTCAACAAACGCTGAAACTTCCTCCTCAAGAAAAACAAGATAAATAGGAATGTTCAGCTTCATATCCGGACGCTATTATTTACCTCTTTCTCCTTTTGAAAAATCATACTCATCTCTCATGTTTGTTCACCATAGGTTTTGTTTTCTTGCTTTGTTGCTTTCCGGCTTGAAATAATTCTGATAGTAACGACAAAAAGATTAACCGAAAAACAGGTAGGCGATGAAAACCGCGGCCACCGCTCCGGCCGCGTCGGCGATGAGCCCGCAGGTCAGGGCATAGCGGGTGTTGCGGATGTTGACCGACCCGAAATAGACGGCCAGGATGTAGAAGGTGGTATCGGCCGCACCCTGGAAGATGCAGGACAGCCGGCCGATAAAGGAATCGGCCCCGTATTGTTTCATGGCCTCAACCATCATGCCCCGGGCCCCCGACCCGCTCAGGGGTTTCATAAAAGCCGTGGGAAGGGCCTTGACAAATTCGGAGTCCAATCCCATAGCCCCCACCAGGCGTCCAATCCCTCCTATGATGAAATCCATGGCCCCGGAAACTCGGAAGACTCCCACCGCCACCAGGATGGCCACCAGGTAAGGGATGATTTTAATGGCGATGGAGAAACCGTCCTTGGCCCCTTCGATGAAGGCCTCGTAGACGTTCACCTTTTTTAAAAAGGCCAGGACAATAAACGAAGTGATGATGCCAAACAAGAGGATATTGGCCGAAAGGGAGGAAAGGGTGTTGATCCGGGCCTGGGGGATGGTGCTGAAATACCAGATGATGCCGGACACCAGCAGGGTGAAGGTCCCCAGGTAGGCCAGAACGACTCTATTGAGCAGGTTGATCCGCTGGATCAGGGCTACGGAAATCAGACCGGCCAGGGTGGAACAGAAAGTGGCCAGCAGGATGGGGATAAAAACATCGGAAGGATCGGCAGCGCCGAGCTGAGCCCGGAAAACCATAATACTGACCGGGATGAGGGTCAGCCCCGAGGCGTTGAGCACCAGGAACATGATCATGGCATTGGAGGCCGTGTCCTTTTCCGGGTTGATCTCCTGAAGCTGGATCATGGCCTTCAGCCCGATGGGGGTGGCCGCGTTATCCAGTCCCAGCATATTGGCGGCGATGTTCATCATGATGGACCCGGCGGCCGGATGCCCCTTGGGGATTTCCGGAAAGAGACGACGGAAGAGGGGGTCCACCAGCCGGGACATGAGGTTTATAATTCCCCCTTGTTCCCCCACCCGCATCAGTCCCATCCAAAGGGTCATGACTCCGGTCAAACCCAGGGAAACCTCAAATCCGGTTTTGGCCATATCGAAGGTGTTGTTCATCATGGCCGGGAAGACCCCGGTATCTCCGAAGACGACCAGCCGGATCAGACCCAGGATAAAGGCGACGACAAAAAAGGCTATCCAGATATAGTTTAGGACCATAGTGATGGTTTGCCTGAATCGGCTCCTGAATTTACCGGAAATTTTAAATGGAGTTCAGATGCTCCCTTTATCTTTGAGAAAAGGAAAAATGTCAAGATCAAAGGTCCTCCTGTCTTCATAAGAATTTTCTAAAGAAATTTAAAAAAAAGGCTGATAAGAAACCATAAAGCCTTAATAAAGACGGCAAGAGAGGACGAGCCATGGGAACCGACAATCTTGTTTTTTTGGAAATGATCGAATGGTTTGATGAAACCGGACGCGAACTGGTCCATCGCATCCCCGAAAAAGGGTCGGGAGAAATCAAATACGGGGCCCAGTTAGTAGTCCGGGAAAGCCAGGCCGGGGTTTTTTTCTACAATGGCCGGGCCTATGACGCCTTCGGTCCGGGAAGACATACCCTGGAGACCTGGAATATCCCCATCCTGACCAAGATTCTGAGCCTGCCCTGGGGATTCACCAGCCCCTTGCGGGCCGAGGTCTACCTGGTCAGCATGAAAAACTTCATCGACCTCAAATGGGGGACCAGGGACCCGGTGGCCTTCAAGGATTCGGAACTGGGACTGATCCGGCTTAGAGCCCATGGGGTTTTTAACCTGAAGGTCGTCCAGCCGGTCCTCTTCATCAACAGCCTGGTAGGGACCCAGGGGATTTACACCACCGAGGAAATTGAAGAATATCTGAACCAGGTCATTGTTTCCCGTCTGAACGATCATTTGGGCCAGAATCTGGATTCGTTGCTCAAACTCCCCAGCCGCTATGACGAACTTTCTCAAGGATTGCAAAAACGCCTGAAAGAGGATTTTTCCCACTTCGGACTGGCCCTGACCACCCTCTACATCGTTTCCATTACCCCTCCCGAAGAAGTGCAAAAGGCCATTGACGATCAAAGCCGGCTGGCGGTCCTGAAAGATTTGAACGGTTTGGTCAAAATGAAAGCGGCCATGGCCATGGAAAAGGCCGCCGGGTCCACGGGGGAGGCCGGGGCCGGTATGGGTATGGGGCTGGGGTTCATGATGCCGGCCCTTTTTGCCGAGCAGCTCCGAAAGGCGGAAAAAGAAGGATCAGGCCACTCGGATCTCTCCTGCCCGGAATGCAAACACCCCATTACCGAGGAAAGCCGGTTCTGTCCGTCCTGCGGTCATCAAATTGTAGTGTTTGACCGGTGTCCGGAGTGCGGGAAAAATCTGCCTCCCCAGGCTAAATTTTGTCCCCGCTGCGGGCGAACCACCCAGGAGAAAAAACCGTCATCCCCTTGCCCCCATTGCGGGGCCGAAAACCTTCCTGCTTCAGTTTTCTGTAATCAATGCGGTGAAAAACTGAATGCTTAACATGATTCAGAAAACCTTATTTTTCACAGGTTGCTCAAAAAGGTCCAGATGCGAGGCGCCCGAAATCCTGAGGAATGAGGCGTACAAAGTAGTACGCCGCAATGACGAGCGATGAGGGCAACAAAGTAGATGGGCTTTTTTCAGCAACCTGTTAATTCCTGGGAGGTCGCCCTCCAATGCCCTCAATGCGGGGCCCCGGTGACCCTGGAAGAGGCCGACCGGATACTGGCATGTGCTTTTTGCCGGGTCCGGTTGCTATTGATCCATCCGGGATATCCGCAATATTTCCTGGACCCTTATCAAGAAACCAGCCCTGTTCAGGATAGGTTCTATATCCCTTATTGGCGCATCAGGGGCATGGCCTTTTCTTTTCTCCTGCCCGAAGGAAAGAACCGATTCGTTGATGCCACCTTCCTGGCGGCCGGGATCCCGGCTTTACCTCTTTACCTGGGTTTGCAGGCCAGGGCCTTCAAGCTGAGGTTTCTCTCTTTGGCCAGGAAGGGGCGGATCATTCAACCGCAACGGCCTTTGGATCATTTTTTACCGCTGATGACGGAGGAAAATGAAGCCCCTCCGGGTTTGCAGGATTCGGAAATCCCCCCACTGTTTCGGCAGGCCTTTATCGGTGAAACGATCAGTCTGGTTTATGCCCCCATTTTTTTCAAAGAAGGGGTTGCCTATGACGGGCTGGGGCATCGGCCCTTGGGGCGGGCCGAGGAGGCCGATTTTGAGAAATTGCCGGCCTCCCTCCCGGAAGGATTCCGCCAGGTGAGTTTCCTTCCAGTGATTTGTCCTTATTGCGGGGCGGATCTGCAAGGGGAAAAGGATACCCAAGTCCTCCTCTGCCGGAATTGTGACCGGGCCTGGGATTATTCCCGCAAGGAATTAAGGCAAATAACTTTCGGAACCATGAAGTCCGGGAATGAAGGACCATTTTTTTATTTGCCTTTTTGGCGAATCAAGACCGAGATCAAAGGCTGGCCCAGTAAAATTCGACGTCCCTTTTCTCGCTTAAATCTTATTCCCCGACTATCTTCGGACAAGACATCCCCGGAAGAGGATTATTACTGGTTTCCGGCCTTCAAGCTTTCCCCTTCCCTGTTCCTGACGGTTTCCAAAGCGATCAACCTTCGGCAATTATCAGAATATTCATTACTGGAAACCCTGCCCAAAGGTCAATATTATCCGGTGACCCTCTCCGGGGACCAGGCCAAAGAAGGTTTAACCGTTCTCATGGCCGATTTCTTAAAGACCCATCCTCTGCCCAGGACTTCCCAGATAGCTGTCGAAACCTCAGACCATCTCCTGGTCTTTATCCCCTTTCACCTTCAGGGCAATGAGTTGGTTCATCAGGGCCTGAGGCTGGGCATCAGCCGCACCGCCCTGCATTTTGGAAGATTTTTATAGCGGGATTAGAGAGTTTCAAAAAACAATTAAAGAGCGTTAGGCAGTTTCCCTCCGGAAATTCGAATTTCCGGATCGGTCGACATCGTCGACCTTAAATAAAGGTCCCC
>CAZSTT010000205.1:1166-6445 GCA_964609705.1 uncultured Thermodesulfobacteriota bacterium | reverse complement strand
AGGCGATCAGGATGCCGTCCGCTTCCAACAGTTTTGGATAGATCGGGGCCATATCATCCTCCTGGGCACAGATCTTTTCCGGAGTCTGCTTATTGACGCACCAATTGCAATGCAGGCAAGGTCCGATCTTTTTTCCTTCCAGATTTATGACTTCGGAGGAAACATCCTTTAATTTTTTAATCGGGGAAAGGCCGTATTCAAGCAGGGCCGACACATTGCCTTCTTTAACCCGACTTCCGCAAATGCCGATGATTTTGATCATATTTTCTGCACCTTTTATTCTAAGATTTTAATCATAAAATAGTCCCGAACGTCTCCGGAAACGAAAGGAAGTTGGTCTCCGGGTTGCTTTTCCTCTTTTTTCTCTTGAATCTCATATTGTTTGATTCTACCATATTCTAAAATTAATAAAAAACCACAAATAATAAGGAGCTGCCATTATGAAAATCAAAGCTAACGGTATTTTGATGAACTACGAACTGACCGGCAAAGGGAAAACTCTGGTTCTGATTCACGGCTTCACTGACAACTTAAATATGTGGTTCGACCAGGTCCCGGAATTTTCCAAGAACTACCAGATACTCGCCTATGATGTGCGGGGTTTCGGCCAAACAGAAAAGACCCCGGGGCCTTTTTCCATGAATATGTTTGCTGAGGATCTCCATGAGTTGCTTAAAAACCTCGGAATTGCCCCGGCCTGTTTGCTCGGTTATTCTATGGGTGGCCGCATCGCTCTTGAATTTTGCCTGAAATATCCCCGGGAGGCCGCCGGCCTGGTCATGGCCAACAGTGTGGTGGGGGCGCCGACTACCCCTGAACGGGAAGAACGGACCAAAATGATGATCGAGATGATTCAGGGAGGCAACAATGACCTGATCTCGGAGATTATGACCGTCAATTCTTTTTCCCCCGGCTTCAAAGAAAAAGATCCGGTGATCTTTAACCGATACAAAGCCATTAAACTGCAGAATGATCCTTCCGGCTATCTCCCGGTGATGATGGCCATGGGAGCCGCAGCCCAGGTTCCGGTTGACCTCAATCTGATCCGATGCCCCGTTCTTATACTGGCCGGGACATCCGACATTTTCATGCCCCCGAATGTGGCCGAAGGGATGCATAAAAAAATGAAAGGTTCAGTTTTGAAAACCTTCCCTACCGGACATATAGCCGCTATTGAGGCCCCTCAGGCCTTTAATGAGGCGGTCCTGGATTTTCTGAATAAAACAACATAGATTCGAATTAAGGATTTTTTGTTCCAGGATTCCCTGGCCGGTTGGTCCATTAACTTTTACTAAACTTTTATGATTTTTAACCTTAGTGTCTTTTTTAACTTGACAATAACTCTGGGCTAAATTAAATTTAAGACAACTTCGGGGAACCGGAGTCTTTGATTTTTTCCAATCATAAATCGTTCCTTCCCTCTTTTTTGTGTTGTTTGTTTTTGATTTACAACCTTTATGGTTGATAAATTTTATATAAAAACTTTACTACATCACAAGATCCTTTAACCATAATATTTTAAGCACATTGCTTTTGAATCACTGTACTTGACTGGAAATAGAAGCGGTCAAAGTCTTATTGTCTTTTTAAAGGCTAATATGATTCAGGAAGACTTTTCTTTTTTCCAACTCTGCGCCCTTATTGGCTTCGCCATATCATTTCTGGAAGGCAATCCTCGACATATAAAAGCCAATGTCTACTCGGTTATTGATGCTGGACCTGTAATAAATCAAAAATATTCCTTTTCCATCATTTTGGCAAAAGCCGGAGTCCCGGAAACTTGATCGCTTCTGAACCTCGGCTTTTATCTTTGGTGAAACCCGGGAAACTTTTTATGCGTTAGTTTTATTTTAATAATATTACCAACCGTTGTCCAAAGTCAGAAGGCCCCTGTCATTTTTTAACCCAAAAAACCAAACCCATAATGAGGAGGATGCAATGAAAGCAAGAAGTAATTTTCAGGGACGGTGGATGGTAATGGGATGCATTCTTATGTTTTTTGTTTTTTTAATCGGCCTGCCGCAGGCCGGGGCCTTTGTGCCCCTCAAAGGGGATCTTTCCAAATATGACCCTAATAACCCAGCCTTCTTTGTGAATTCCGGTGATACGATTAAGTTGGGTATTTATGATTCTTTTACCGGCCCGAATGCCTATATCGGGCAGGCTTACTATGCCTTACTGGGGTTTGTCGCCCACGACATCAACTCCCAGGGCGGGATCAAGGTGGACGGCAAGATGAAGAAGATTCAAATCATAAAAATCGATACCCAGACGGCGCCGGATGCGTCCAAGCGGGCCTTGGAAAAGGCCATCCTGCAGGACAAGATCCATGCCTTTTCAGGAGTTGGCGGCACCCATCTAGCCAAGATCGGCCAGAACCTGGCCAAAGAATATAAGACTATTTTTGTGAATCTGGCCGCGTATTCCGATGAATTGAATTTCCTTCCGGATTTTAATGAATATTATTTCCGTACCTGCGGGAATTCTTCCACTACCGCCAAAAGCCTGGGCATTTTTTATAAAAACCGGCCTGAAACCAAGTTTTACATCTTAGCCCAGGACTACGTCTGGGGGCATGAATCCACCTCCATCTTTAAGAAGACGCTGCAAGAAGTCAAACCCAATGCCAAAATCGTCGGTGAGGAATTTTTTCCTATATTCGCCAAGGACTTTGCCCCTTATCTGGAAAAGGTCAGGGCCTCCGGGGCCGAGGTGGTGGTCACCATGGCCTGGGGGGCGGATAATGAGAACCTGATCAAGCAATCCAGGCAAATGGGGTTGAAAAGTCCCTTGAACCCCGACCTCTTTATTCCCATGGCCAGTCCCTTTCTGGACGACTCCCGTCCATTGGAAGTGGTCGGCGGTCCGGCCGGTCGGGGTTTGGTCTTGTGCGTGGATTTCACACTGGACCGCAAGGTTCCTAATGTTAAGAAATTAATGGATACATGGAATACCCTATGGAAGACCTGGAAAGATCCCTATAACACACCGTTATACCAATGGCCTCAAAGTAGCTGGTATAGAAACATTACCGGCTACTATTGGTACTTCCAAGTCTTGCAAAAGGCCGGGAGCCTCGATCCCAAGAAGGTCATCGCCGCCTGGGAGGGAGATACCTTCGACTTTTTCGGCTGGAAACATTATATGCGTCCCGATGACCATCAGGTAGTCGCCGACCGCCCCATTATGGAGCTTGTCTTCCCTAATACCTGGAATATGCCCAAAAATGCCGCAGCCGGCGATCCTATCTGGATACCGGCTAAAGACTGCCTGCCCGCTATAGATGTTAAACTCGTGGGACGGGTGACGGGCCTTCAAAAACAGGCTGGCCCTGCCAAGAAAGTTGAAAAACAGGCCGCTCCCGCAAAAAAATAGGTTATCTTAATATTCGCCTGAAAGCTCGCCTCCGTTTATGTTTGGAGGGTGGGCTTTCAGGGAAATTAATGAATCGTTTCGGCTTTTGCCGGGGTGACGTCCCGGATAATTTTTTAAGAGAAAATTATGATGGACTCGTAAAAAGTCGCCGGAAGCCGAATTTGTCATTCCGATCGGTCGGTTTCACCGACCTCTTCACTCGACCTCCAGAGGAGGTCGAGTGAAAGCCGGAATCCAGTGTTCTTAATTAGTTATAATTTTCTGGACCCCGGCTTTCACCGGAGTGACGGCTTTTTACGAAGCCGTCAATTATTGTAGACGAAAAAAAGATTTTGATACCGACCTTACACCAGGCGGAAGCCCCCTTTACCTAATGTTAATTAAATAACTCAACCTTTAATGAGGAGGAAAAAATGAAAGCAAGAAGCAATTTTCAGGGACGATGGATGGTCATGGGATGCATCTTTATGTTTTTCGTTTTTCTAGTCGGCCTGCCCCAGGCCGGGGCCTTTGTGCCCCTCAAGGGGGACATTACCAAATTTGACCCCAACAAACAAACCTATCCCACATCAGGGGATACGATCAAGTTCGCCATCTTTGATTCTTTTACCGGAGCAAACGCCTATCTTGGGGAAGCTTACACCGCCTTGCTTGGATTTGTCGCCCACGACATCAACTCCCAGGGCGGAATCAAGGTAGATGGCAAGATGAAGAAGATCCAGATTATCAAGATCGATACCCAATCGGCACCCGACCCGGCCAAACGGGCACTGGAAAAATCTATCCTACAGGATAAGATTTTGGCCTTTTCGGGAGTAGCCGGCACGCACCTGGCCAAAATAGGTCAAAACCTGGCCAAGGAATACAAAACCATTTTCGTCAATTTGTCCGCCTACTCCGACGAATTGAATATGACCCCCGATTTTAACGAATATTATTTCAGAACCTGCGGGACTTCTTCCACAACGGCCAAGGCCCTGGCTGGTTTTTACAAAAACCGCAAGGAAACCAAATTTTATATCCTGGCCCAGGACTATGTCTGGGGGCACGAATCGACCACCGTCTTCAAAAAGACCCTCAAAGAAGTAAAACCCGATGCCAAGATTGTCGGGGAAGAATTCTTTCCCCTGTTCGCCAAGGACTTTGCCCCTTATCTGGAAAAGGTCCGGGCCTCCGGAGCCGAGGTGGTGATCACTATGGCCTGGGGAGCGGATAATGAGAACCTGATCAAGCAAGCACACCAACTTGGCTTGAAAAGCCCCTTGAACCCAGATCGTTTTATTCCTATGGCCAGCCCTTTCCTGGACGACCCCCGTCCCCTGGAGGTGGTCGGTGGCCCTGCGGGAAGAGGTCACGTATTGTGTATAGATTTTGAACTGAACCGCAAAATGCCTAATGCTAAAAAATTAAATGATACATGGAATTCGCTGTGGAAGACTTGGAAAGCCCCCTATGATACACTGTTATACCAATGGCCTCGGGGCAGTTGGTTTAGAAACATAACCGGCTACTACTGGTTCTTCCAGGCCTTACAGAAAGCCGGTAGCAGCGATCCGAAGAAAATCATCGCCGCCTGGGAGGGGGACACCTTCGATGCCTTCGGCTGGAAGCATTATATGCGGCCCGATGACCACCAGGTGGTCGCCGACCGCCCCATCGCCGAGTTGGAGTTTCCCAATACCTGGGAAATGCCGAAAAACGCCGCGCCCGGAGAAGCTACCTGGATTCCGTCCAAAGACTGCCTGCCCGCTTTCGATGTGAGACTCCTGGGACGGGTAACGGGTCTTCAAAAACCGGCTGCACCGGCCAAGAAGGTTGAAAAACCAGCCCCACCGGCAAAAAAATAGGCTATTTTTTAATATCTTTAATTGACTTTTTCTCCTGCTAAAAGCTCATAACGGTTT
>CAZSTT010000205.1:0-1066 GCA_964609705.1 uncultured Thermodesulfobacteriota bacterium | reverse complement strand
AAAGTAGTTTACCCGTTGATGAAATAGTTTTAGTAAATTTCACCTTTTCGGAGCCCAATTTGGTTAAAGAAGTCCTTTCTCTGTTCGGGATCAGTAGCGGCGGCGATCTCCCTAAATCACCCTCAGGGAAACCCTTCGCCCCGAATTCCATCTTCCTCACCATTTTTAACATTCAAGGTTACAAAAAGTTTTCCAATAATAATAAGAAGGTTGTTAGATAAACAAGTAAGGATTTTTGCCTGTTGAGACAAAAAATAAATCAATGATCAGGAGGAAAAAATGAAAGCAAAGGGTAAGTTTCAGAAACAATGGATTTTAATAGGATGCCTATTGATGCTGTCGGTTTTTTTAATCGGTCTGCCCCAGGCCGGGGCCTTCGTGCCCCTCAAGGGGGATGTTTCCAAATATGACCCCAATAACCCGGCCCTCTTTGTAAGTTCCGGGGACACGATTAAATTCGCCATTTGGGATTCCTTCACCGGCGCGAACGCCTATCTTGGTGAGGCTTATTACGCCATCCTGGGCTTCGTTGCCCACGATATCAACTCCCAGGGCGGGATAAAGGTAGACGGCAAGATGAAGAAGATCCAGATCATCAAGATCGATACCCAGTCCGCGCCTGACCCGGCTAAACGGGCCCTGGAAAAATCCATCCTCCAGGACAAGATTCTGGCCTATTCGGGAGTGGCCGGCACCCATCTGGCCAAGATCGGTCAAAACCTGTCCAAAGAATACAAAACGATCTTCGTAAATGTGGCCGCTTACTCCGATGAACTGAATATGCTACCGGATTTTAATGAATACTATTTCCGGACCTGCGGATCATCTTCCACAACCGCCAAGGCTCTGGCTGGTTTTTACAAAAACCGGCCGGAAACAAAATTTTACATCTTAGCCCAGGACTATGTCTGGGGACACGAATCTACCACCGTCTTCGAAAAGACCCTGAAAGAAGTCAAACCCAATGCCAAGATCGTTGGCAAGGAATATTTTCCCCTGTTTGCCAAGGACTTTGCCCCCTATCTGGAAAAGGTCCGGGCCTCCGGCGCCGAGGTGGTGGTCACCA
>CAZSTT010000204.1:1970-6547 GCA_964609705.1 uncultured Thermodesulfobacteriota bacterium | reverse complement strand
CTAACCCCTTGAAATTCTGGCGCGCCCAAGAGGATTCGAACCTCCGACCGACGGATTCGTAGTCCGGCACTCTATCCACTGAGCTATGGGCGCAATAAAGAAAATATAAACCGAAAAGCCGAACCTGTCAACTTCAATCCGGTATCAGTAGTGTTCTAAGCAGATTACGACAGGACACTACCCTGGGATTAGGCGGTGTCCGAATTTGCAGGACACCACCCGGATTGAAAAAAGGAATAAAATGGAGTAAGAAGTAGTAATTATTTTTTAAATAAAGAGGCGAAGGTAATCTAATGGACTGTATTTTTTGTAAAATTATTGCCGGACAGGTCCCCAGCGTCAAGGTCTTTGAAGACGACCGCACTTTGGCTTTTATGGATATCAATCCCCGTTCGGACGGTCATTGTCTGGTCATTCCCAAGACCCATGCCCCCACCCTTTTTGATATCCGGGAGGAGGATCTCGCAGCGGTTACCAACACGGCCAAGAAGGTGGCCATGGCTATCAAGACCTCACTGGCCCCAGAAGGAATGCTGGTTTATCAGCTGAACGGAAAGGTGGCCATGCAGTTGGTCGATCACTTCCATCTTCACCTGGTTCCCCGGTGGAAAGGCGACAGGGTGGACTTGAAACACGGCTTTCAGCCCGGGAATATGGAACATATTCGGGGCATCGCGGCTAAAATTGTTGGAGCGTTGTCGGATTAAAGTTCAAGGTTTACGGTTCACGGTCCAAGGTTCAAAGAACGACCTCCTAAACCTTATACCCCTAAACCGTACCGTATAGCGTATACCTTAAACCTTAAACCCCGAGCCAAGAAATTCATCGAGATCCTCCGATATAACCACCCCTTGGGATTCGATTTCCTCCAAAGCCTGGGCCGAGGTGGCCGGATCAACTCCCCGGCACAGGGATTTTATGACCCTTATCTGGTAGCCCCTGGCCAGGCCATCCAGGGCGCTGAAGCGAATGCAGTAATCGGTGGCGATCCCGAAGATCATTAAAGTTCGAACGCCCTGTTTTTTTAACAGGCCGTCCAGTCCCGTTTCCTGCCCTCCGTCGTCTCGAAAACAGGAGTAGCTGTCAAAACGATAATCCCGTCCCTTTTGGATGACGGCTTGAAATGCGTCTGGCTCGATTAATAATTCCGCTCCGGGCGTGTCCTGCAGACAATGGGGCGGCCAAAGGACTTGATCTTTGCCCTGCAGGTTGATTTGGTCGAAGGCTTTTTTCCCGGGGTGATTGGTGAAAAAGGAAATATGATCGGCGGGATGCCAGTCCTGGGAGGCCCAGAGAGGAATTCCTAAACTTTTAATACGATCGATGGCCTTGTCGATTTTATTGAGATAGTCCAAACCGGTTCCCGGTACGGCCAAAGAACCGCTCATCAATTGGGTAAAATCCCCCTGAATATCAACGACGATCACCCCGTTCATAATTTCCTCCCCGATATTTCAATAATTAATTCTTCTCTTGCCTCTTGCCCTTTATACTTTGAACTTTGAACTTTGAACTTTGAACTTTAATAAATTTTTATTATACCAGACCGACCTGACAACCACTAATATTTAATGATGGAGAACCTGGCCGTTGGGGCTCTTAACATTTTTTCTTGACTTCTCCCGGTAGGCTGGTTAAGAGGTTAATAATCGTCATCTTTTCTCTTAACTAGTTTCCATCCGGAAATTGATATTTCCGGATGGAAACACCTGGATTTCCGTACGAAGCACTTGCCAGAAACCCTTTTCCAAAGGGCTTCTGGCCATAAATTAATGCCGGTATCGGAGTGTTCTCATCCGGAAAGGTATTTTCCGGATGAGAACTAACCAACAAGGACCCATGATTACCCGAATCTTTTTCTTAGTGGGAGATAAATCCCTTGCCTTTTTGTCTGAACTGGGAGGGATTTTACTGATGTTTATCCAGAGCCTGGTCTGGACCTTTATGCCCCCTTTCCGCCTGAGGAATTTGTTTAAACAAATGGAATTCATCGGGGTCAAATCCCTCTTTATCGTCGTCCTGACCGGCGTTTTTTCCGGCATGGTCCTGGCCCTCCAAAGCTACCATGGATTTAGAAAGTTCGGGGGGGAAAGTCTTATGGGAGGCATCGTGGCCTTATCCCTGGCCCGGGAGATGGGACCGGTGATGACGGCCCTGATGGTCAATGCCAGGGCCGGCTCGGCTATCGCCGCGGAATTAGGGACCATGCGGGTCACCGAACAGATTGACGCCCTGCAGATGATGGCCATCAATCCGGTTCATTATCTGGTTGTCCCCCGACTCTGGGCCGGGATTTTCATGGTACCCTTGCTGACGGCCATTAACATCCTGGTGGGAATTTTCGGCGGTTATTTTGTCGGGGTCATCTTGTTAAAGATCAATCCGGGGGTCTTTGAGGATAAGATGTATAACATGATGGAGATATCCGACCTGGTCCAGGGGATAGTAAAATCGATTTTTTTCGGACTCATCCTGACTTTGGTCGGTTGTTATAAGGGATACCATACCTCCGGTGGCGCCGAAGGGGTCGGCCGGGCGACCACGGAAGCGGTGGTCATCTCCTCGGTCTGTATATTGATCGGGACCTATGTCTTAACGTCGTTATTATTCTAAAGATCAGGTTTCAAGGTTTCAAGGGTTCAAGGATTCTAGGGTCTGTCTTGCCTTACTTGATCCCTTGAATCCTGGGCCCCTTGAATCCTTTTGGACATGGTATGATCCGCTTAGTTAATATAAACAAATCATTTAAAAGCCAGCAGGTGCTGCGGGATCTGAATCTGACCATCCCCTCCGGACAGACGACCGTGATTATCGGCCGGAGCGGGGGAGGGAAGAGCGTGCTGCTTAAGCACATTATGGGGCTGATACGGCCCGACAGCGGCGAGATCTGGATCGACGATGAAGAAATCAACCGCTTGAAAGAAAGGGACCTTTACCGAATTCGTAAACGGTTCGGGATGCTCTTCCAGGAAGGGGCCCTTTTCGATTCCATGTCCGTAGGAGAGAATGTGGCTTTTCCCATTCGGGAACATAAAAGAATGTCCCTTGTTGAAATTGAAAAACTGGTCTGTGAAAAATTATCCCTGGTGGGTTTGTCGGGTATTGAAGAAAAAATGCCTTCGGAATTGAGCGGCGGCATGCGAAAAAGGGTGGCTTTAGCCAGGGCCATCGCCCTGGACCCAGATATTATGCTCTTTGATGAACCGACCACGGGACTGGACCCGATCATGTCGGCCGCCATTGATCATTTGATTATCGAGACCCAAAAGCGGTTCCAGATGACCTGTGTGGTTATCAGCCATGACATCCAGAGTGTTTTCCGGATCGCTCACAACATTGCTATGCTCTATGAGGGGCAGATCATTGAAGGGGGGACCCCGGAGGTCTTTCGCCAGTCATCCAATAAGATTATTCAGGATTTTTTGTTGGGCCGGTCTCCGGAAAATTCAAAAAAAAATTGCTGAACGGGTAAAGTCCCCGATGCAAATCCTAAGGTTTCAACTTTACGTTTCAGCTTTGGCCTTTACATAAAAAGGAGGCACCATGGAAAAAAGGGGAGTGAGCACCGAAGTCAAAGTCGGTATCTTTGTCTTTCTCGGTTTGATCGTTCTCGCCTATATGACCCTGAAAGTGGAAAAATTTAAATTAAGTACCGCGGAAGGCTATGAGATCGCCGCCCTTTTTGACTCCGCTTCGGGTTTGGTGGTGAGCAGTCCGGTCCAGATCGCCGGGATCGAAGTGGGCCGGGTGAAAGACATCCGCCTGACCGGAAGACAGGCCCGGATCACCATGACCATTCGCAAAGAGATCCAGATTTTTTCCGATGCCAAGGCTACTCTCAAAACCCAGGGGGTTCTGGGAGATAAATATGTGGAGATCAACCCGGGAAACGAAAAAAAACCTCGTCTGACCGCTGGAGCCGTGATTCGGGAAACCCTTTCCCCCGTTGAGCTGGACCAGATTCTGGCCAAGGCCCAACCGATCGTGGATGATGTCCGTTCCGTGACCAAGACGTTGAGCGAAGTGATCGGCACCGAAGCCGGTAAAAACGACCTCAAAGGGACCCTGACCAATATCAACAAGTCCACCGAGGATTTCCGGAATATTACGCTGAGACTTTCCCGGGGAGAAGGGACCCTGGGGAAATTGGTTAATGACGATACCCTTTACAAAGATATGCGGATCACCATGACCGGTTTAAAGGATACGATGGCCCAGATTAATGAAGGGAAAGGGACTCTTGGAAAACTGATTAAAGATCAGGATTTTTATGATGAAACCAAAAAAACCCTGACCAGTTTGCAAAAGGTGGCGGAAAAAATCGACTCAGGGGAAGGGACCCTGGGGAAATTGGTTAATGATGATTCCCTGTACCGGGAGGCCAAGGAAACCGTTGCCAGCCTCAATCAGACGGCCAATAAAATCAATCAGGGGGAAGGGACCATTGGAAAATTAATCCATGACGACTCCCTGCACAAAGAGATCAAAAACACCTTGAGAAGTGCTACCAAGGCCATGGAAGGGTTGTCCGAACAGGTCCCCCTGAGTATTTTGGGGACGATCATCGGGACGATTAT
>CAZSTT010000204.1:0-1870 GCA_964609705.1 uncultured Thermodesulfobacteriota bacterium | reverse complement strand
TGCGCCCACCTTTCTTCCGATCTGGGTCCGGAAAATGGGGCCCCCTTTTTTCATATCCAGACCGATCCGGAAAAACAGAGCCGTCGTCTGGACGGGGCCGGACCTTTTTACTCCCAATCGGAGAGTCCGGAAGAACGGGAAATAACCCTGCGGCCTTTTTTTTCCTACCGGGAAAACCTGAAAGAACAAACCGAAGAGCTGGAATATTTATATCCCTTTGGCCGACACCGAAAAACCCCTGAAGGAACACTCAACCGCCTGATTCCCTTTTACTCCTCTTTTAAGCCGTCCCAGGAAAGAGCGGAAGAGGATAAAAAAGAGAATGTCGACCTGTTCCCTTTCTTTTGGGGAAAGGGCAAAGACGGGAGATCCTACGGCGGGGTGTTTCCATTCGGCGGCTTGTTTCGGGATCGTTTTGACCGGGACGAAATCCAATTTGTACTTTGGCCCTTATATTCCAGGATACTGGAAGGTGAAACCGAGACCTTCCACGCCCTCTGGCCGATTTTTTCCCTGACCTCAGGGGGAATACGCAGCGGATTCCGCATCTGGCCTTTTTACGGGCAGGAAAAACAGGAGGGGATGGGAGCCTTCCGAAAGATGTTTTTTCTCTGGCCCATAGGCTATTATCAACAAAAGCACCTCGACACGGATAATCCCAAGACCTCTTTTTATATTTTCCCCCTGTACATATCCGAGAAGAGTTCCAATGAAGACAAAACCATTCTCCTCTGGCCTTTTTTTAATTTTTACACCGAAAAAAACTTTGACTACTTTCAAGTGGATTTCCCCTGGCCTTTCATCCAATTTGCCCGGGGGGAAAATGCCGAGGCCGTTAAGGTCTTCCCCCTCATCTCCTATCGCAGGGTGGATCAACGGGTAAGGCTATTCCTCCTTTGGCCTTTGTTCTATCAGGAAAAAGAAGAAAACGAGGAAAAGGATGAGGTCCTGAACCAGTTTTTATATTTAAGTAAATTCCATCAGGTTTATTATAAAAAAGAAGATCGCTGGGAAAGGGTCTCCAAGCTCTGGCCTTTCTTCCGCCTTGCCGAGGATGGGAGGGGAATGGTCCACTTCTATTTTCCGGCCCTGATGCCGGCGGATTGGGAGGGGATTGAGCGGCATTACGGAATGCTTTTCCGGATTTATGAATATTATCAGGACGGGAAAGGGAAAGAGGTTTCCAAATTCCTCTGGGGTCTGTATTATCACCAGAAACAAAAAGACCTGAACCGGATTGAGGTCGGTTTTCTTTTTACGTATCTGAAAGAGAAAGAGACCTTCCGGTTGTCATTCCTGAAGGGGCTGCTGGGGTATCAGCGGGAGGGTTCGAAACGCCGGATGAGAATTCTCTATTTCCCTATTTCCTGGGAAGAGAAGGAAGAGACTGGGAAATTACCCGGGTCCCCTCCGGGGGGATGAACTCAAACCGGGAAGCGGCCAAAGGCACCTTGGTTTGCATCCGGCTGAAACGAAAGCGTGTGCCGTCCCCCATCAGGTTATCGAAGGTAAACTCCAGGAGCAGGGAGGTGGTCTTGGAGACCCGGACCTGAACCTGCTGCAGATCCGGCTGAGGGGTTTTAGGTTTTAAGATAAGCTGGTAATAAGGGGCCTCTTCGGAAACCGAGGTATCCAGCCGGACCGAAAAGGTTTTATCCAACCCGCCCAGGCCGGAAAGAAAATCGATGATCGGTTTGACCTGCAGATAATAATCCTTTAACCGGAAAACGTTAACTGTTTTTTCCTCCGGCAGATACCACCAGACTTTGTCGCCATTACAGATCAATTGCTCCGGTCTGGGTTTTTTTTGATCCATCCGGAGTTTGTTGGGCGAGCGGAAGGAAAGCTGCCCCTCGGCCTGGAGAGCGGA
>CAZSTT010000203.1:0-6557 GCA_964609705.1 uncultured Thermodesulfobacteriota bacterium | reverse complement strand
AAAATTAATGGTAGAAAAAATATTGCAGGCCTGATAACATCCGATTGAATAGATAAGAAGTTGAAAAAAATAAATAATCCAATTGGGTAAACGGACTTGGATTAAAAGGCCGGCACAGGGACCGGCCAAAGGTCGAAAGGGAATATAAAAGTTTATGAGAAATTGGAAATTTCGAGGATTGGTCCTGCTGGTGGTCCTGGCCGGCGGTATTTATCTGGCCGTTTATTTTATCAGTTCCCTTTCCCACGAAAAGGTGGATGATGCCCATGTGGCCGGGACCATTGTCCCTATCGCCTCAGAGGTCAGAGGACGGGTGGTTAAAATTCACTTTAAAGACAACCAGGCGGTCGAGACCGGAACCCCTTTATTCGAAATCGCCGGGGATGATTTCACCTCGGTGTTTCTGGAAAAAAAAGAAATGGTGGCCCGTCTGAAGGCGGAAGAGCAGGAAATCCGGGCTGCGATTGAGGAAAAAAGGCGAGGGCTTTTACAGACCCAGGCCACTTTGAAGGCCATTTTATCCGAGGAAATTCTGGCCGGTAAAGAATGGGAACGGAGTAAAAATCTGTATAAAGAAGGTTTGGTCACTACCAGCCATTATGAACACGTGGAATCCCTTTTAAATGTGGCCCAGGCCCGAAAGGAAGCAGCGGCGGCGGCGGTGGCCGGAGCGGAAACCGCGGTCAAAACCCTTGAGGCCCGCTTGAGCACCCAGAATTTCAGGATCAGGGAAGCCGCCATAACCCGGAGCAGGGCCGAATTGGATTTATCAAAAACGATAGTCACGGCCCCCATTTCGGGTATCATCGCCATGAAAAATATTGATGTGGGGAAATACGTTCAGGCCGGCCAAACTCTGTTTTCCATCATCCGGGAGAACACCTGGGTGGTGGCCAATTTTAAGGAAACCCAAATTAAAAAAATGACGGTTGGCCAACCGGTCCGGATAAAAGTCGACGCCTACCCCGGGAAGATTATAAAAGGACATGTCGAAAGTCTTCAAGCCGGCACCGGATCGGTTTTCAGTCTGCTCCCCCCTGAGAATGCTACCGGAAATTTCATTAAGGTCGTTCAACGCATCCCGGTGAAGATCGTTATCGATACCCCTTTTGATCCCGATTATCCCCTGTGGCCGGGCATGTCCGTTGTTCCGGATGTGGATGTGAGCCGTCAAACCGGTTCCAAACTTGCCCAAAAATAGAAATCTCGTGGACGAAAAACAGGAAAGTCCGATTCAGAAGTGGATGATCGCCCTGTCGATGATGACCGGCAGCCTCATGGTGGGCATCAACGGCAGTATAGTCAATGTGGCCTTGCCCCATATGCGGGGAACACTGGGGGCCTCGGTCGAGGAAATTGCCTGGGTCCCAACCGGATTCATTATCTCCAGCGTCCTCATTATGCCTCTGGTGGCCATGTTGAGCTCCCGGTTCGGAAGAAAAAGGTTCCTCATTTTTTCGGCCATGCTGTTTGCCTTCGCTTCCATGCTTTGCGGATTGGCCTGGAACCTGGAATCCCTGGTGGTTTTTCGGATTTTTCAAGGGTTAGGCGGCGGCCCCTTGATGCCGCTGGCCCAGGCCATTCTTAGAGAGACCTTTCCTCCTAAAGAACAGGCCCGAGCTATGGGTATCTATGGCCTGGGGGTTATTCTGGGACCGGCTTTCGCCCCCACCCTGGGCGGCTGGATAACCGACAACTATTCCTGGCCCTGGGTGTTTTATGTCAGTGTGCCGGTCAGTATCATCAATATTCTTCTGGTTACCCGGTTCATCAAAGACCCGGCCTATCTTATCCGGGAAAAAGGAAAAATGGATTTCAGCGGTCTCTTCTTCCTCTGCGCCGGTCTGGGAGGACTTCAGATCCTGTTGGAAAGAGGTCAGCAGAAGGATTGGTTTTCATCCGATTTTATTATCATGCTGGCCATTATTTCCGGTTTAGGCCTCATCCTTTTCATCTGGAGGGAGTTGACCACCGATAAACCGGCCGTTAATCTTCGTATTTTAAAGGATCTTAATTTCACCGCGGGCGCCTTATTGATGGCGATCCTCAGCCTGGCCTTTATGGGCGGTCTTTTCATCCTGCCTCTCTTTTTGCAACAGCTCTTAAATTACCCGGCCTATCATTCCGGGCTGGCGGTTCTTCCCCGAAGTATCGCCATGGCCTTCGCCATGCCGGTCAGCGGCCGGCTTTACAATCATGTAGGACCGCGATGGCTGGTGGGAACCGGCCTTTTGGTCGTAGCGGTTTCCTTATACCAATTTTCCCGCCTTTCGCTGGTGGTCGGGTATTGGGACATTTTCTCCATCCAGTTCCTGCAGGGAGCCGGATTCGGGTTTATTTTTGTTTCGCTGAGCACGGCCTCTCTGTCCACGATCGCCAACCCCATCATGACCCAAGCCACCGGACTTTTCAATGTCATCCGCCAGGTATTCGGAAGCATCGGCATCGCCGTTTCCGCCACCCTCTTATCCTGGGGACAGACCTGGAACCGGTCCAGGCTGATAGAACACATCAATCCTTTCAGGGACATCACCGGTGATCTGCTGAACAATCTTTCCTCCTACTTTATGTTGCGGGGGTATGACCAGATGGGTGCGGAAAATCGGGCCCTGAAATTACTGGAAGGGATCATCCTCCGCCAATCAACCATGATGGCTTACAACTACATCTATCTGATCCTGGCGGTCCTGTTCCTGTTTTCCATTCCCCTGGTATTTTTTATTAAAGATATAAGAATTTCCGGTTTTAAGGAGGATTCATGAAAGAGAAACAATCTGAAGTTATTACCATATCACGACAAATAGGCAGCGGAGGGGCCTATATCGGCTATACGGTGGCCAAAGAACTCGGATTTAACTACATTGACCGCGAAATTTTACGCCAGGCCGCCGAACGTCTGGGAACGGATCCCGGGGCACTGGAACACCTGGATGAAAGATCTCCCGGTCTGATCGAGAAACTCACCAAAGGATTTTCTTTCGGCATGCCGGAAATATCCGTCCCTCTTCCCCAGAAGCGATTGGTGGATCACAAGGAATTGTTTGTGCTGGAGAATAAAATCATGAACGAAATTGCCGACCGCTATAAGGCCGTGATCGTCGGCAGAGCGGGATTCTATGCCCTGAAAGATCGGCCGGAAGTGTTTCGGGTTTTTCTTCACGCCCCTCAGGAATTTCGCGTTAAAAGAATCATGGAAGCCCAAAAAGATAACGATATAAAGAAAGTACAAGCCAGAGTTAAGGAATCGGATCAGGTCAGGGCCAGATTTGTTCGAGAAATGACCGGAAGGGATTGGACGGATGCCCGGAATTATCACCTTTGCCTGGACTCCAGCAGCATTGATTTTTCCTCCATAACGGCCCTGATAGTCCAATTGGTTAAGGAAAAGCACAACCCTTAGAAAGCTCTTGATCCTTAAGAGTTCGGCCCAGCCGATCGGGAAGCAGACGGGGAAATAATGGCAAAAACAGCTTAATTATTCTTAACTATTAGACATTATTAGCTTGACAAAAAAATGAGGATGTTTATTATAAGGCCATTTTTCAAAAGGAGGACCTGCATATGAGTAGTTCTAATTATTTTTTTACCTCGGAGTCGGTTACGGAGGGGCATCCCGACAAGGTGGCTGATCAGATTTCCGATGCTATTTTGGATGCTATATTGTCCGAAGATCCTAGAGGGCGTGTGGCTTGTGAAACGATGGTCACCACTGGTCTGGCCTTGATCGCCGGAGAGATCACCACTTCCTGTTATGCGGATATGCCCAAGATTGTCCGGGAAACAATTAAGGAAATAGGGTATAACGATTCTTCCATGGGATTTGATTGGGAAACCTGTGCGGTCCTGACCACTATCGATAAACAATCTCCGGATATTGCCCAGGGGGTCAACGCCCTGGGTGAGAAGAAAGAACAAGGAGCCGGGGATCAGGGTATGATGTTCGGCTATGCCTGTAACGAGACCAAAGATCTTATGCCTATGCCCATCTGGTATGCCCATCGTCTGGCCAAGCGACTGTCGGAGGTTCGAAAAAAGAAGATCCTTGATTTCCTGAGACCGGACGGCAAAACCCAGGTGACCGTGGAATATCAAGACGGGAAACCGATATCCATACCGGCGGTGGTTATTGCCGCCCAGCATAACCCCGATATCAGTTATAAAAAATTGCAGGAAGGGATCATTGAAACCGTCATAAAAAAGATCATTCCGGCCAAACTCCTGACCAAGAAAACCCAGTATTATATCAACACCACCGGACGTTTTGTGGTTGGCGGACCCATGGGGGACTGTGGGGTGACCGGCAGGAAAATAATTGCCGACACCTATGGAGGCCGAGGCAGCCACGGCGGCGGGGCCTTTTCCGGCAAGGATCCCTCCAAGGTGGATCGGAGTTCCTCTTATATGGCCCGTCATGTGGCCAAAAACGTGGTGGCCTCCGGTCTGGCCGATGTCTGCCGGTTACAGGTGTCCTATACCATTGGCAAAGCCGAACCTCTCTCCATTTTTGTAGATACCAGAGGGACCGGGAAAATACCGGACTTCCAGATCAATCAGATTATCAGGCAGGTTTTTAGTTTTAAGCCGGCCGAGGTCATTGCCTATCTGGATTTATTGCGGCCCATTTATAAGAAGACGGCGGCCTATGGGCATTTCGGCAGGAATGAACCCGGCTTTTCCTGGGAAAAAACAGATAAGGCGGACATCCTTAAGGAAAAAGCGGGGTTGAAAAAATAAACCAAAGGAGGTTCAGGGTTCAAGGTTCGAGGAAAATCTTAAACCAGCATCACCACCTCGTTAACCTTATTCCTTAGACCTTGGACCTTATACCTCTATTTTTATAATCGAAAGGAACTAAAGTGGAATACGATATCAAAGACATCAATTTAGCCGCTTCCGGGGCTTTAAGAATCGAATGGGCCAACCAGAGCATGCCGGTCCTGGAAAGTATCCGGAAACGTTTTACCAAAGAAAAACCTTTGAAGGGAGTTCGTCTGGCCGCCTGCCTTCATGTAACCACTGAGACCGCCGGCCTGATCCGGACCCTGAAAGCAGGCGGGGCTGAAGTGGCCTTGTGTGCTTCCAATCCCTTGAGCACCCAGGATGACGTAGCCGCTGCCCTGGTTCAACAGGACCAGATACCGGTTTTTTCCATCAAAGGGGAGGATGGTCAAACCTACTATAAGCATATCTATCAGGCCCTGGATATAAAGCCGCATCTGACCATGGATGACGGAGCCGATCTGGTGTCCACCATACACTCCGAGAAAAGGGGCCTGTTGAAATGGATCCTGGGGGGGACGGAGGAAACCACCACCGGCGTGATTCGGCTGCGGAGCATGGCCGAAAAAAAAGTGTTGTCTTATCCGATTGTGGCCGTCAACGACGCCAAGACCAAACACCTTTTTGATAACCGCTACGGCACCGGGCAAAGCACGATTGACGGAATTATCCGGGCCACCAACCGCTTGTTGGCCGGGAGCACTTTTGTGATCTGCGGTTATGGCTGGTGCGGAAGGGGCGTGGCCATGCGGGCCAAGGGAATGGGCGCCGATGTGGTTGTTGTTGAAGTGGATGCCCTGAAAGCTCTGGAAGCGGTCATGGACGGATTCCGGGTGATGCCGGTGGCCGAAGCGGCCAAAGTGGGGGATATTTTCTGTACCCTAACCGGGGATATCAATGTGATCCGCAAGGAGCATTTCCTGACCATGAAAAACGGAGCCATCGTGGCCAACTCGGGACATTTTAATGTCGAGCTGGACCTGAAATCCCTGGGGCAGATCAGCAAGAAAAGACGTTTCATCCGGGAATATGTGGAAGAATACACGCTGAACAGCGGGAAGAAAATCAATGTCCTGGGGGAAGGCCGTTTGATTAATCTGGCTGCTGCCGAGGGCCATCCTCCCAGTGTCATGGACATGAGCTTTGCCAATCAGGCCTTGTGTGCCGAATACATGGTTAAAAAAGGCAAAACCTTAAAAAAGATGGTTTACGGCGTACCGGAGGAGATCGACCAGGAGATTGCCAGGCTCAAGCTGGCCTCCATGGGAATCAAAATTGACAGCCTGACCGCCGAGCAGAAAAAATATCTGGCCTCCTGGGAAATGGGAACTTAACAAGAAGAGTGACGCGCCATTAGAACAATTTTTGCTGGAAGAGGAACACCCCGATAGATCTCATCTATCGGGGTGTTCTTTTGAGATTCTTACCTCTTTGATCTAATCCTGATCCCACCTGCTGGCGCAAAGTAAAATTTATTTTAACATGGCTCGGAGGCCGGAGAGCAGACCGTAAATCCTTCACCATACCAGGAATCTTTATAGTCTATAAGCGTTTGATTAAGTAGATCTTTCTCGTGTTTATTATAAACGAACTCGATGCCTTGTAAATGCACGATTTCATCTTCTTCTCTTGGTTCATCCAGAACCATGGCCAATCTGGGGCCGGTTCAACCATAGCCTTGCTGAGTCAACCGAATGGATTGGGCCTCAAAATTTCTCAGTACCTTGAAAAGTTCAATTTTCGCTGTTTCCGTTATCGTTATCTCAATCATCACTTTT
>CAZSTT010000202.1:0-6599 GCA_964609705.1 uncultured Thermodesulfobacteriota bacterium | reverse complement strand
AAGATTGGTAGATTTACTATTGGTTTTTAATCTTGATTTCTTTTTTCGCCCTGAATAGTATGTGAAAAATCATTTAAGCAGGAGGCAGGTTATGGATGCTAAACTTACGGTTAAGTCGGTAAAGGGGTTTTGCGCGGCCGGGTATAAGGTCGGGGATTTTTTCCAGGTCAAAGGCGGGTTGATGATTGAAGCGGGCCAGCCGCAGGGGATTTGTATGTATGCCTTGCCGGCCCTTATTCCTTACCTGACCGCCTATTGCCGAGAAACCTCTCCCAATGATTGGATCAATATGAAAAAAGAACTCCAATGTCCGGATAATACCAATACGGTCATTTTCGGATTGGAGCGTTTGGAAAGCGAATGAGCCTCAGGCAAAGGTCCATTCCTTTTAAATAGGTCAGTCCCGCCAAGGCGGGATTGCCTGACAATAGGTTGAAACCAATCAAAAGATGTCAGCCCCGCCCGGGCGGGGCTGACCTATTAAATGAGACATTCACGTTATCTCGTTTATTACTGATACTAAAATGAAAGGGTATCCTGTGGAAAATGAATCTGGATATGCCGGAAAAATACTGAGGGTCAATTTGTCCTCAGGACAAATCAGTTACCTTCCCACGGCCCCCTATATCGACCGGTTTGTGGGGGGTCGGGGTCTGGCCGCCAAAATCTATTGGGACCTGGTCCCACCGGAAGCGGATGCCTTCGATCCGCGAAACTGCCTGATCTTTGTCACCGGTCCTTTGGCCGGCTTCGGCGGTATGTCCGGTTCACGCTGGCAGGTCTGCTCAAAATCACCGTCTGCCGATCCCCATGTCTTCAGCTATTCCAATATGGGGGGACACTGGGGGACCCAGCTCAAGTTCGCCGGCTTTGACGGATTGGTGGTGGAGGGGGCTTCGGATAAACCGGTCTATCTTTCGATTACCAACGAAAAGGTGGAAATCAGGGATGCCTCTCCCCTCTGGCTGAAAACCGCTCAGGAGGCTCGTCAAACCCTCAAAGAGGATTTGGGCCGGGAAGTCCGGGTCCTGGCCACCGGGCCGGCCGGGGATAACCGGGTTGTTTTTGCCGGTCTCCTGGCCGACAATGACGCCAGCGGTTCCAGCGGATTCGGGGCGGTTATGGGATCAAAGAAGTTGAAGGCCATTGCCGTTCATGGTGAACAGAGGGTCAAGGCCGCGAACCCGGAAAAACTGAGGGAACTGACCGACTATGTGAGGCAGCTTAAAAAATTGAAACCAGGAACCCTGGAGAAACTCATGCCGGAGGGATCCGGTTTGAAAAGGGAGGCCTGTTTCGGTTGTATCGGGTCCTGCATTGGAAGGATGGTTTATCAGGCCGAGAACGGCACAAGGGGAAAGGTTATGTGTCAATCGGGGATGTATTACGCCCGGGCCGCCTGGAAGTATTACGGCAAGAGGACGGAAGTCCCCTTTTTCGCCAACCGGATCGCCGATACGTACGGGTTTGACACCATGGTCGTGGATTCGATTATCACCCTGCTTTTTAAAGGACACAAAGCCGGAATATTTACCGATGAAAACACCGGTCTGTCTTTGTCTCAACTCGGAAGCCTCGAGTTCATCGAAGCCCTGGCCAAAAAAATTTCTTTTCGTGAAGGCATAGGGGATATCCTGGCCCAGGGGACGACCCGGGCGGCGAAGATCATAGGGCAGGGGGCACCGGAATTGATAGCCGACCAGATATCCATAGCCGATCATGGTCCGGCTTATTGCCCCCGCATGTATATCACCACCGGGATTTTTTATGCCACTGAACCGCGCCAGCCTATCCAAAACCTTCACTGCATCAGCCGTCCCACCCTCAAATGGGTGAGCTGGCTGGGGGGGAACCCCGATTCTCACATGACCACCGATCTGGTCCGCTGGATCGGAAAGACTTTTTGGGGGAGTGAAGAGGCCGCTGATTTTTCAATTTATGAAGGGAAAGCACTGGCCGCTAAAAAAATTCAGGACCGGGAATATGCCAAGGAAAGTTTAATTCTTTGTGACTTTGCCTGGCCCATTACCGACGTGGATTGTTCAGAAGATCATAAGGGTGATCCGGCTATTGAGAGTCGCCTTTACTCGGCGGTGACCGGCCGGGAAACCGACGAGGCCGGTTTGAATGAAATCGGAGAAAGGGTCTTTAACTTACAAAGGGCCATTTTGACCCGGGAAGGGCATGTAGGCCGGGAGGCCGACCAGGTCAATGAAATGTTTTTCACCGTGCCTTTGAAAGAGGCCTTCCTGAACCCTGACTGCCTGGTCCCCGGCCCGGGGGATGAACCGGTCAGCAAAAAAGGGGCTGTTTTCAACCGGGAGAAATTTGAGTCCATGAAAACGGAGTATTACCGGTTGCGAGGCTGGGACCCGGAAACCGGACTACAGACCCGGGATAAACTTTATCAACTGGGGTTGGATGATATCGCCGGGGATCTTGAAACAAGTTACCTTTTGGCTCAATAAATACCTCGGGTAGGGGGTAGGTAGGGATGAGAGCTGTCAGAGATCAGCGTCAGTACGCTCATTAGTTTCCATCCGGAAATTCGAATTTCCGGATGGAAACACCTGGATTCCCGGCTCGGTCGACTTTGTCGACCTTAAACAAAGGTCCCCATACGGGGACCGGCAGAAGCTCTCCCCAGAAACCCTTTTTGAAAGGGTTTCTGGCCCTAGATGATGGCCGGTATCGGAGTGTTCTCATCCGAAAAAGTCTTTTCCGGATGAGAACTCTTTAGAAAAAATAGGTTCAGAAAGGGATATGGTTCAGCATGGAACGCAGTATCAGTTTCCTGGAAGGCGTCAGTGGACACACTTACGATATCATTTACGATCTTTTATTTACTACGGAAAGAGTGATAGCCCTCAATATTCATCACCCATCCGAGATGCCCTACCATTTTGGGGTCAAAGAATTACTTCTGGGGGGACTGCTGACCAGGCATAAGGAGCGATTTGACAGGAAGAAATCCGTTGAGGAACGATTAGGCGCCTATGAGGAAAAAGGTTTTGATGAGCTATTGGCCGGCCATCGTTTCAACTTTGAGATCCCTTACCCAATGGTCAATTCCGTAGAGGTAACCTCTGGATGGTTTCAAACCCGTTTGAAGTTTCACCTCAACAGTCCATCCGTTACGGGCACTACCCTCCACTTCACCCTCACCAAAGATCAGGTTCCTGCCGCCCAAAAACTGATAAAACTGGCCTTGCCCTTACAGGTCAAGGGGAAATAATACATTCTGAGTAGAATTTCCTTTTGGGCGGAAAAAAAAAGGAAAAGACCGGGCCATTCAAGAGAGGATATTCTAAAAAACGTTGATCGAATTGTGCAATAAAAAGACCGGGCTGTTCCGGGCCCGGCCTGCTGATCCTTTTATGTCAAGAGTTTCTACTTCCTGCGTTTCCTCAGAAGTGCCCCCAAACCGATCAGGCCGGAACCGAGAAGGAGCATAGTGGCAGGTTCGGGGACCCCCAAAGGAGGGGGGCCACTCTGGGCGTCGTGCGAAAAGGGAGCAACCTTATCATTGTTATAAAGATCAAAATGAATGGTAACGCCATCGCTCAAGTTGGTTGTATCAAGATTGAAAGCGGCTGAATATAGACCGCTGCCCGAGGAAAAGTTGCTGAATTGGCCGGGGTTATCCTGCGTGTTATATACACCGGCCTGATCATCGGCCTTAAAGTTAAATTCGTAGATCAGGAAATAAGTATCGAATACCCCATGGTCGGAGAGGCCCGGATTGCCATAGGACATATCTTGGGCACCCCGAGACATCCCATTGATAGTGAAAGACCCGAAGTTAGGGACCGGAGATATCTGTTCAGGGCCTGGATACAAAGCTATACTTAAATAATACTTATTATCCAAAGAAGTTTTTTTGCCTTCCTGCATCAGGGCATAAAGTGTGAATATGTTTCCAGGAGCCACTATCGTTTCCGGATCAAAGAGAGGATTATAAGCCGGATTATTAGAGGCCGGATTATAGAACCCTCCCCCGATATCCAGTTGCAAAACCGGGACGGCCAAAACCGGCAGGCTCCAACCGAACAGGAATAAACAGGTCAGTGCGATTACTATTTTTTTCAAAGGCCTTCCTTTCTCTATATTTTATTATATTTTAATAATTTGCAATTTTTAAGCCAATCAGTTTCCTTTCCCTTATTACAAAAAATATATACTTATTTCAGTTGTTTTATATGTAAAGCCTCCCTTTCCCCCAAGAGGCTCGTTACCGTTTCATAACAAAAATTGTTCCATTTTCCCCTTTAATTCCCTAAATAACTCTAACCTTCCCTTCGCCAATAACTCCAGAAAAAGTAACTTCATCTTCCTGGGCAAGGAGGCCCTATGATGAGACGGTTAATAAAGGAGGGTAGTCAAGGATTAATGTATTTTGTGGAATCACCTTCGACGGTGATTTTATAGGCCGAAAGGACAAGGCCGTCCGGCAAAGGATGAGGTTTAGATTACGGTGAGGACTCCTTATGAAAAGAAGTAAAGGAGAAGCTTTGATCGATTTTGAATTTTATTCAAGAAAACACGACCGTTAATTCACCGGATATAACCAATCTTTAAATCGGGCATCCTTTCCCCTGACGATAGTATCGAGGAGCGCCGCCATCTTTTGGGTCACTGGTCCCGGTACCGTGGGCAACACCCGTTCTTCAATTTGTCGTATGGGCAAAACTTTCAAAGGGCTGCAGGAAAAAAACATTTCTTCCGCCTCGTAAAGCAGTTCGGGTTCCAGCCGGCCTTCAAAGGTCGGGATCCCGTTGACTTCAGCAGCCTGAAGGATAGACCTGCGGCTGATGCCTGCCAATACTGTTCCCAAGATTGGCGTCATAAGCCGACCGGATTTGACCAGAAAGATGGATTCGGTCGATCCTTCGGCGATAAAACCCTGGGTATCGAGCAGAAGGGCATATTCAAATCCCCGTTTACCGGCTTCAATCCGAGCCACCATGCCGTTGAGATAATGGGCGGCGGCTTTGGCAGCCACGGGGACTGTTTGAGGGTCAAGCTTACGCCATTTACTGATACCGACCGTTGCTGAGGGTCCCTTCTTGAATTCTTCTGCTATATCCTGGGCCGGATCAAGGGCAAAGATGGAGACATCCAGTGGTTGGTGAGGGGGAAGGACCTGAACGGAAAACTGCGGATAGTAACATATGATCTTTATAAAGCCCTGTTTGAGCTGGTTGCGCTTAACGGTCCCCGCTGCCGCCCGGCAAAATTCCTCCGGGGACAGGGGAAGCTTCATATCCAGCAGCTCGGCGGTTTTAAAAAGGCGTTTAATGTGATCTTCAAGCCGAAAAATGACCGGCCCGGAATCGGTGGTGTGGAAGCTGATCACTTCGAATATAGCCGATCCCCGGCCGAAGCTGTGAGACATAATGTGAACCGTGGCCTGCTGCCAGGCAACAAATTCCCCATTCAGGTAGACGGTAAGGTTTTCCAGCATTTTCTCTCCCTTCCCTTCATCAGTCATAGAAAATAATTCCAAAAGGGGTAAGGCCCGGGGAAAGTCTCCCCGGGCCTGGTTTGTGTTATTTTTTGGCCGTTAAGGCGATACTTTCATAAGAAGTATCAATGGGAGGCATTTTTACGAAATCGGGCCGAACCGGAAGCTTTCCATAGACGGGATGATCCTGCCAACCGCTAATGCGGGCCGCCCGTTTGGCTGCTGCTTGATATCTTTTCCAATCCGCGCTGGTATAGAGAAACATCTCCTGGGCGGCCATGGATCCTTCGCCGTGAATGGTATCGACTTCCCAATGATTACCGGTGACGTCCTTGATGAGCCGCAATATGCGAATCCGGTCTTCGGTCGACACCCCGTCTTTGGCTGCCAGATATTTTTCAATGTAGGGCTGTATGGCCGGATTTTTCCAATCCCGGTAAGCCGGTACCGTGGTGGTCAATCCGCCCCCGATATCCTGCATGTGCTGGACCATCTGGTGAAAATTGCTGGCATAGGTGAACTTCGAAGCATTAATGGCCATCCGGTTGGGCATCATTACATCCATTCCGAATTCGGTAATCGGGTCCTGGCAGGCCTGTTTCCCCAACATCTGCACCGTCTCGGTAACCATGGCCATCCAGGCCAGCTTTTTCCGGACGTGCGGGACATTCTGGACGCCGTTGTATTCGGCGATCAGACTTGCCGCCCCGGTCATGGTTTCGAGCGTTCCGGTCATCTTGCAGGTGCCAAATAAGCGGTGATAACTGGCAAAGGCATAGGCCAGGACTTGGGAGTATTCCCATTCACCGCACATAAAAACCCGTTCCCAGGGCACAAAGACGTTATCGAAGATGATCAAGGATTCCGAGGGCTGCATGTGGTCCGACATGGGATAATCGAATTCACATTCCTCGCCATAGAGCCGGACATTCGGCTCGACCCCCAAGAGTTTGACGCCGGGCGTGCTCACGGGTACGGCAAAACCCAGGGCATAGTCCTTGTCGG
Organism: uncultured Thermodesulfobacteriota bacterium; assembly: GCA_964609705.1. Taxonomy (GTDB): domain Bacteria; phylum Desulfobacterota; class RBG-13-43-22; order RBG-13-43-22; family RBG-13-43-22; genus RBG-13-43-22. The sequence goes on along the minus strand of CAZSTT010000202.1, from coordinate 130 downwards.
CTTCTCCGTGGGTGCGGCAGGGCAGGCAGAGCAATTCATTGGCGCAGGGAGAGGCGCTGATATGCACCTTGGCGCCCCGGACCACGATGCCGTCCTTCTGTCGATCGACGATCTTCAGGTAAAAGTCCTG
>CAZSTT010000201.1:0-6619 GCA_964609705.1 uncultured Thermodesulfobacteriota bacterium | reverse complement strand
GCGGGAATCCAGGTGTTTCCATCCGGAAATTCGAATTTCCGGATGGAAACTAATTATTGAGTTATCTTACGGATATTAGGGGATGTCAAAAAGGGGGAATTATCAGTCTTTAAAGGAGCGGAACTTTCTCCTGGTCTCGGTCAATATGGATTTGATACTTTGCCCAGGTTCTACGCCAAAAGTGGTCCTGGTTTTTTGATCCGTGAACAAGGCAATCGGCGGCTGAGGATTGATTCGTTGCTGCATCCCATTAAACAATAAGCCTAAACGGACCCCTTCCCTGGCCAGGTCGCCGGCCGGATCCTTTTTTTGAGGGTTTTTCTTATAGGGATTTACTCTTTGGATTTGAATAGCCATTTTTCTGAAAAACGATGGGGCTTCTCCGAATAATGGAATTTTTTGTTTATTCTATTATCGTATGGAGTCATCAGGGAATAAATACAGGGAAAGCTTTATTCTTTTCGCAGAAGTACTGTATTTTGGTCTAAAAAAGACCTTATGGGCGTGGGTCCCGGTAATTAAGGCGGTCACCTTGAGGAAATGGCAGCTTTTTTAATTGCAACTTTAAGTGGCCGGGGAGGCGGCTTGTTTTTATCTTCCGGCAAAGCTCCACGGTTCTTTTCAGGGTTTCTAAACAAACCCGGCAGTGTCCGCACCTCTGGATATGGTTCTTGATTTCCCGGCAATCCAGGTCAGACAACTCTCCGTCCAGGTAATCGGAAAATTTCCTGAAAATAGAGAAGCATTTCTTAGGGGGTTGATTTTTTTTCTTCATGTTCAAAGTAGTTTTTCACTTTCGACTTAAGCAGGAAACGGCCTCTATGAAGTCTGACTTTTACCGTTTCCGGTTTCAGTTGCAGGGCCTGCGCCGTTTCCCCCGTGCTTAATCCCTCCAAATCTCTCAGGACAATCACCAGACGATATTTTTCCGGAATAGCCAAAAGGGCTTTCCGGATATGGGTTGAAAGTTCATCGGTCAGTATCTTGTCCAGTGGTTCCGAAACCCAAAAAGGTGTTTGATCGGTCGGGGAAACGGCCTCATGGGCCATCATTTCTTCGATAGGGATTTCTCGCTCCCGGAACTTTCCGGCCCTTCTTTTTTTCTTGATACAGGCTGAACTGGCAATTTTATAAAGCCAGGTTTTGAATTTGGATTCGAACCGGAAGCGGTCCAAGAAGCGGAAAGCATTTAAAAACGTGTCCTGAACCATCTCTTCGGCATCCCGCCCCTCATGGCACATGCGCAAACCGAAGTTATAGAGCTTCTTTTGATATTTTTTAACCAGATCGTAAAATAAGGCTTCATTTCCCGAATTGATGGCTTGAATTAATTCGGCGTCCTCATCATGGATTACTTCCGGCGTTGGATTCTTTTTCATCCGTTTTTTGGCTTGTCACCTGACAAGCATTCCGCATTCAGGTGGATATCCCCATCCTGGGCAATAGATAAACCTGGAATAAAACCCATAGACCCACTAGGGAAAGCAGAATGATAATCTCTTTCATATTTTTTCCTTATTAAGAACTATTGGACACTAATTGTCCACTTCTTTTTAAAAATTAAGCTGTATAATAGGGACAACAGAAACAGGACCATTAAAGAAACATGGGTTAAATCAAGCCAGATAATAAAAGGACCGGGGAAAATGTGATTCTGAAAATTTTTAATCACCATTAAAATCCCGGTGGCCATTAAACCGATGAGCACCACCCCCCGCCAATAGCCGCTGGGGGATAGCTTCAGATGAGACCGCCCCGAAAGCAGGTGTTCGGTTATCCGGTAGGTAACAAGAGAGACCAGAACGGCGGCGGCCATATAGTGGATCAGGTGGGTGACATAATATTGGGCCAGCCAGCCCAACCCAGGGACATCGGCGATATAATACCGCTTAAAAATGGGCATCTGAGCGAACCCGGAAAGAATGATAAAAAACAGGGTTAACCGATATAAATAATGTAAATAGTTTCCTTCACTCCCCGGGATTTCATGAGTTTTTTGATTCATTTTTTCCTTCCCTGTCCTTCTTTTTAGTGTTCCGGTAAAAAGTCCCGAAGGCGGCTGCCAGACCGGCCAAGGGGGCTATAGCCAGAGCGGCTACCAGATTATTTCCGTCCTTCATCGAATCGGGAACGGATTTCAAGTGAGGTTTTCCGCTGCCTTTTTCAACCGCTTTATTCAATACTTCAAACGGAACCGGGGACACATAAAGGGTATTGGTGCCGCCGTTTTCTTTTTCTCCATAAATATAACCATGGGTGCTTTCGGCCAGGGCCTGGGCTTTTTTTATCATTTCATCCCGCGGTCCGATTTCCTGAACTTTTTCCGGACAAACCTCTATACAGGCCGGGAGCTTGCCCTGGGCGATACGGTCATAACAACGGTCACATTTGTACATGATCCCGTTTCCAGCCAGAGAAGGAAGAATGTCCAGATAAAGACCTATTCCAGTCTGTCGTTGAGGAATAGCCCAGGGGCAGACCTCTTTGCATTTGGCGCCCCCGAGACAAAGATCCGAATCCAGTCGGGAAATGCCGTTAGGAAACTGTTTGGCCGCCCCCCAGGGGCAGAGCTTGACACACGGCGGATTACTGCAATGCATGCATCGCCTTGGCAGGGTCAGATTATAATCTTTACCGTTATGAGTCACCAGCGCACTTTGAATATAAAGCCAGTTATACGGGGTCAATCGATCCGAAACCTCCCGCTTATCCGACCAATCTTCCACTTTGACCCTATCCGGAACCATTTTGGGAAATGGCTTCCGTGGTTCAGGATATTTCTTGCCATTAGCCTCTTTGCAGGCTTCAACACAGGCCCCGCACCCCACACATTTGCTGATATCCAAAAGGGTGGTCAGTTCTCTGGGATTGTTATTGCTTTTGGCCGCTGCAGCGGAACCGGCCGTCGCCGCCAGGGCGCAGGCAGCCAGCCCCCCTTTGATAAAAGATCTTCGGTTTATAGCTTTGTCCATCAGCTCTCCTTTAATTCCTTTTATGCCTTCCATGAATCAGATATGATATTCCACGTTTTCTTCATCTTTTCTCTTCTTTGTTACCTATAGAGCCCAATAATCAAAATTGGTTACAAGTTATTTTTAATGATCGATAAAAAAATTATCAAATCTGCAACCCTGTCCTATTAATAGGCTTTCTTGACAATCCACTCCGACCGTCTTAATTTATAGCGTAATACGTTGATAAAATCGAATGAATATTGAAAAAGGGAGAATATGGCGTCGACGGAAGGTATCAAACTGACCCAGTTGATTTGAGGGCACAGGAAACGCATTTAATAGACATAGAGGCCGCCAACCCCTATTACACGGGGAAGCGGCTGGCTAAGACTGGAACCGAGCTTCTTCTCGAGTTTAAAGAACAATATGGGCAATTGGCAACAAAAGGCCGTTTGAAGTACTATTCTGAAGTTGGAGATTATCCGTTTGGAAAATAAAAAAGAAAAGACGGGGAGAAGAATTTCAGGATCCTCCGCCAAGGTTACTCAGGAAAAAAGGAAGAAGAATACACCAAACCATGGGGCCAAGCCGATCCATAAGACTGAACGCTGGTTTGCCACCCTTTTTTATAATATCCTTTACTACCGTTCCGAAGAATCACCTTATTCCCCGACCAAAAAATATCGCAAGGGAAAATTGCCTCGGAGCCGCCATAAATAACCCTGGTCCCGGATGCCGGATCGGGCCTGCCCCGTACTCGATACGGGGTCCGGCCTGACGGAGAACCCACAAGACTTGAGATTATCCAGGGTTATTTTCGTATTAGAAAGAGCTAGGCGTATTTTTTCAAGGCCCTCTTTAATTCCTCTTTAACCCCCTCCCTTAATCTGTTAGGCGCAACCACTTCCACATGAGGCAGCCAGCGATAAATCCAGGGAGTGATCCCTTCCAGGCCGTTTACCGTAAACCGTAACTCCAGCCTTCCGTCTTTGAGGATTCGTTCCCGTTGGCTCTCGTGCCAGCGCTTTCTTTGCAGATAGGGTCGGCTTTCGGTATCGAACCTCAGGATGATCTCTTCCGGCTCCCCGTCCACCACGGTTCCAAAGGCCCCGGACAATTCCTCCTCCGGGGCGATATTCCTGGGAATGAAATGTTCCTCCATAACCTTTAAGCCCATAATCCGGTCCAAGGCAAAAGTCCGGACCTCTTCCCGGAGGTGGCAATATCCCCGGAAGTGCCAGAAGTCATCCTCGAAAAAAAGATAATAAGGATCCACCTTCCGTTTGGTTTTTTCATCGGAAGAGAGGGGCCGGTAGATCATCTTGAGCCTCTGGAAATTCATAACGGCCTGGTGGATGATTCCAAGATGACCGGCCACCGTCTCCGGCAGCCCCCCTCCGGACAGGACAATGTGCCCTGGAAGTCCCGACTTCTTTACCGATAGCTTTTCTTCGATCCGCTTCATACTCTCTTCCCAGCCGCTGCCCATGCCGGCCATCATCTTCCTGGAAATACCCAGGGCCAGGGCTTCATCCATAGACAAATCCGGCCTTTTCAAACCATAACCTTCCATAAACCGATACCCTCCTTGTTCTTTATCAAAGACAACGGGAAACCCCGCCGCCTGTATGGTGTTCAGATACCGAAAAATCGTCCTCTCCGTTACCTCCAGATCTTCTTGTAACCCTTCGATCGTCACCTTCTCCCGGTTGTCTAACTTCTTCAGGATCAGCATCAGCGCTTCGAACTTATAGGACATTGTTCGGCTCCTTCATTCGTTTTAAGCTAGCCTACCAGACTGACAACAGTATGTCAGTATGAATAGAAAATTTATTAATTTTTCTGGACGATCAAGAAAATAAGATTCTATTCCCGCAGGGGGGCAGGCGGGGAGCAGAGTGAGGGAGGTTGATTATTTCTACTGACCCGGGTACCCCGCCGGAGGGTGTTGAGAGAAAATGATCCTGTCGCCCCTAACCTCTACCGGGTGGCTTTAAAAGATCGGCTCCGGACCGCTTCCTCCAGGCTTTTTAATACTTCATCGCATTGAGCGGTTATTTTTCGCTTCCGCCCCAGGGACAGTTCAAAGGATTTGATGTTGGTATTCTGACGGGAAAGATCGATCACCTGGGCGGTTACTTTGGTAAGTTCGCCATAAGCCGTCTTGGCCTTTTGTAGGGAAGCCCGCTCTTTTTCGGGGATCAGGGAAGGCAATCGCGTTAAGGCGTTGGCAATAATAGCTTCATTTTGTTTTATTTCCTTTTCAATGCTATCCATCTGTTCATCATTAGCGGCGGCGATGTGGGGAGCGTGGAGGTAATGGATCGTGACCCCGGCCACCAGGGCTTTGTAAATCAGGCGTTGAATTTCGGGATCTTCTTTGCCCGACGGTGGCAGGGCTATCGCCGCTTCCAGGGCTTCTTCAAATTTCCTAACGGCTTCACGGCCTTTGGTGAAAGAAAGTTGGGCCGCTTTCAGATTGGTATTTTTAACGGCGAACTCAAGAAGCTCACGGTCAATGCTGCGAAACTCCGTCCACCAGCGGTCAAACTCCCGAAGCAGATCAATCTCGCGTTCCGAGGGATCTTTTTTAATCAAGAGACCGAGGTCCTGCCGATCCCGCTCAACGGCGTCTGATTTTTGCTGGGACTGGTCGGCAAAAGTCTTGGAAGATTCGTCGGTGTCGGCGGTGACCGCCATTTTCTCGGCTTCAACAGATCTAAAAAGGTTTATTTGCATCCGGGAAAGAAGTTCCAGCTTCTTAATCTGAATTCCGAAATAATCCTCCAGGGAAAGAGGGACTCCTTTAAATTGAGTGAAGATCACCAGCAACACCGAAACCGATAATAGAACAATCAAAACGAGGATTGGAACACTGATTTTGCCCGATGAATGGGTATTAATAATTTTCATGTCCTTTCTTCCTTTCAAGGTCCCCCTTCGAAGAAGTGTTGATTTTTTTCTTAAACCGATTTCGACCCCCGGAAATAAAGTATTTCGAAAGTAAAAGCAGGAAATAATCTCGGCAGCTTCATAAGATTGAAAACCATAACCCCGATGGAAAGCCGCTCCCACCAGGAAGACATGGGCCAGCCTAAATGCACGGTTATCCGCCGATCGGCCATTTCATATTCCACCACCCGGAGCACGGCCACCAGGCGATGAAACAGGCTGATTTTGGATAAAGGAAAACGGAATTGATTGGGCACTGTTTTAGGAGGGAGTCCCCCCACTCGAGGGGAATAAAAAGTAATATAGGCTTCATTCCCCCTGGGCTCGGTCTTTTCGGTTTCCTGAGATCTTCTAAAGAAAAGATGAATGTCCTGTCCATCAGACTCGGCCAGATAAAGGATCATACTCATTTCATTTTCCCCCTGTTCGATCTCTTTGGTTTCCGGTGATCTTTTCTTGGCCACCCAAAATCCCAGAAGAAGCATCACCCCGGTTACCGAAGCCCAGAGCAGCGTAGCCTGGTGTTTGTCGATAGCCAGAAAAATGAAACAACTGACCAGAATGATCCAGAGGATGAGGGTGCCGAAACGGCTGGTGGAATAAGTGATCCCTCCCCCCTTCCCCTGGAAATAACGGTAAATTATAAGGGAACCCATGTTGATGCAGAAAGAAGCCAGAAGGCCCAGGGCATACATATTGGCCAGTTGCGCCTG
>CAZSTT010000200.1:4337-6650 GCA_964609705.1 uncultured Thermodesulfobacteriota bacterium | reverse complement strand
GTCCCCCCCCATCCCGGAATGATGCCTAGATTGAGCTCGGTCAGGCCGATTCTGGCGTTTTCCTGCATGACCCTGAAGGTGGAGGCCATGGCCAGTTCACACCCGCCGCCGAAGGCGTAACCGTTGATAGCCGCAATCACCGGCTTTGATAAACGATCAATCCTGGTCCAAACCTCTTGCCCTTTGGGTCCGGTTGCCCCGGCCCCGGCCGGATCGGAGACATCGAAACCGGCGGAGAACCCTTTCTCTCCGGCACCGGTGATGATCAGGCACCTTATTTCCTTGTCGGCTTCCGCCTGGTCAAGGGCTTTGTCAATATCCAGCAGAGTGGCCATGTTGATGGCATTGGCCGGAGGACGATTAAGGGTGAGAGTGCCGATATATCCTTGTTTTGTGTAGAGTATGTTTTGAAATTCCATATCACCTGCCTCCTTTTCTTTTGAAAAAATCGTTAAAACCAGGGGTGCCCGCGTTAATGCAGGACCGAAAAAAATTCTTGATTTTGGGTTGACGAACCCCCGGTTCTTCCGCTGGACCGGCCTGTTAATCCATCCATTTCCGAGCGCTCGTTCACTTTTTTTACCATATCTTATTTTTAAAAGTCAAGGCAAATAAAGAGCTTTCATTTTCTTTTCTTTTAAGAAAAAATGTGCGATAAACAAAAAAAACTGGCAGACAGTCCAGGGCTGCAGTCTAAAGGAAAAAGTCCCATATTACATCATCCTGATTCCTCTTTTTTGCTTTCCCCTTGAATCCTGTCTCGATACCAAATGAACCATTAGAAAGGTAATGAAGGAATATGTTGGATCTTGAATTTTTATTTCATCCCCAATCAATCGCTATTGCCGGGGTTAAGGACGTCGCTAACAAATTTAATCCCGGACTGATGTTTTTGGAAGCCTTGATCAAGTTTGGCTATAAAGGCCGGCTTTACCCCCTTAATCCCGCCGGCGGGGAAGTCCTGGGACTGAAGGTTTATAAAAATGTCCGGGAAATACCGGACCCGGTGGACTATATCATTTCAGCCATCCCGGCCAGGAATACTCCCCAGTTGGTTGCCGACGCGGCCGCCAAAGGGGTCAAAGCCATCCATTTCTTCACCTCCGGCTTCAGTGAAATAGAGAATATCGAAGGGGAAAAGCTGCAGGCGGAAATTCTGACCCTGGCCCGCCGGGGAGGTGTCCGGATTGTCGGACCGAACTGTCTGGGGCTCTATTGCCCGAAAAGCGGCTTGACCTTCAATCCGGAGGTGTCCCGGGATTCCGGTCCGGTGGCGATGATTTCTCAAAGCGGCGGGAACGCTTCCCATGCCATTGCCGAAGGGAATATGAGGGGCATCCATTTCAGCAAGGTCATCAGCATGGGGAATGGTGCCGATCTCAATGAATCGGATTTTTTGGAATACTTGACCCAGGACCCGGATACCAAGATCATCACCGCCTACCTGGAAGGGATCAAGGAAGGTCCCCGTTTTCTGAAAGCCCTTAAGGCCGCTTCCAGAGTAAAGCCGGTCATTATTTTTAAGGTCGGGAATTCCGAATCAGGGGCGGAGACGGCGGCTTCTCACACCACGGCTCTGGCCGGCTCCAGCCAGGTTTGGGAGGGGCTTTTAAGGCAGGCCGGGGCCATTCAGGTCGACAGTATCGAAGAAATGATCGATCTCTCCGTGGCCTTTCAAAATATGCCGGTTCCCCAGGGGATAAAAGCCGCGATTGTGGGGATCGGTGGAGGGGCCAGTGTGATCGCGGCCGATGAATTTTCCCGGGCGGGTTTGGTCCTGCCGAAATTTTCTAATGAATCGCGGCAGGATTTAATAAAATTGTATCCTTCAGAAGCCGGCCGGATATTTAAAAATCCTATAGATATGAATGGTCCTGAAAATCAGCACGTTTTTTTGGAAACAATCAGGATTATTGAAGCTGAAGGCGACGTGGATTTCTTGATCTTCCATGTGGCCTTTGACCACTTCGGTTTGATCTCCGGAGATGACAAGGCCCTGATGACCGGGATTTTCCATCTATTGATCCTCGATTTAATCCATAAAGTGAAAAAACCCATGGCGGTCATCCTTCATTCTTTCGTTACCGATCGGGCCGGAAAACTGGCCAAGGAGATGCAGGATTCCTTGGCCAAAGTCGGGTTTGCCGTTTTCCTGTCGATCCCGCGGGCGGCCAGGGCCTTGAGTAAATTTGTCCAATATCAGCAGAGGGTAAAACCTGATGCTTAGACAGCTAAATAAAATGAAAAAGTTGGAGGGCGTGCTATGAGATACATCATTTACGGCGCAGGGGCGATTGGCGGGGTCATCGGGGC
>CAZSTT010000200.1:0-4237 GCA_964609705.1 uncultured Thermodesulfobacteriota bacterium | reverse complement strand
GTGCTATGAGATACATCATTTACGGCGCAGGGGCGATTGGCGGGGTCATCGGGGCACGGTTGCACCGGGCGGGCAAGGACGTGGTGCTCATTGCCCGCGGCCGGCACCTGGAAGCAATCCGCCGGAGCGGACTCCGGCTGGAAACTCCGGGAGGGACCGAGATCTGCAAAATCCCGGTCGTTTCAGCACCGGCGGAAATTCAGTTCGGAAAAAATGATGTGGTCATCCTGGGCATGAAGTCCCAGGACACGATCGACGCCTTGGAGGCCCTGCGGGCTGCAGCCGGCGACGATATACCGGTGGTTTGTACTCAAAACGGGGTAGCCAATGAGCGGATGGCCCTGCGCCGCTTCGAAAACGTTTATGCCATGGTGGTCATGCTTCCGGCCACCCACATGGAACCAGGTATCGTTCAACAGAACTCGGCCCCGATACCGGGGATTCTGGATGGGGGACGCTATCCTGAGGGAACCGACCCCTTGATTGAGGCCGTCTGCGCCGATCTTCGCCAGGCCGATTTCAGCGCCCAACCCGATCCCGCGGTGATGCGCCAAAAATACGCCAAGCTCCTGCTCAATCTCGGTAACGCTTTTCAGGCTGTTTGTGGAAATGAGGCCGACGGCAGGGATCTTCTTCGGGCCGCCCGGGAAGAAGCATTGGCCTGTTACCGGGCCGCCGGGATCCCCTATTCTACGGACGAGGAGTTCCGGACCCGCCGGGGCGATCTGATCAAGGTCCAGCCCATCGGCGATGGCCGGCGGCAAGGGAGCTCTTCCTGGCAAAGCCAGACACGGGGCACCGGGACTATCGAAGCGGACTGGCTGAACGGGGAAATCTGCCTGCTGGGAAGACTTCACGGTGTGCCCACGCCCGTCAACCGCTTGCTGCAATTAACCGCCAACCGGGCCGCCCGGGAGAGGCTGACGCCGGGCACCATCACCGTTGAAGACTTGAGGCGGGAACTAAGGCATGAGGACTGAGGATTGAGGCTAGAGGCCGGAGGCAAAACCTATAGGGCATGGGGCAGAGAGGTGGGGCTAATGATCATGGCTGAAACAAAATCTTATTTCCCGGGACGGGACATCTGGAAAAAAATCGAACCAAAGGAGGCTGGATTCGATCCTGATCGCTTGCAATTCGCGGTCACTCAGGCCATTGAATCAGAAATTAAATGGCCCCAGGACATGAATGCAGTCATAAGTTCCATCGATCGTCCTCCTTACAATAAACCCCTCGGACCGGTAATGGAGCGCGGCACGGCAACAGGATTGGTTGTCAAAAATGGTTACCAGGTAGCTTCCTGGGGGGATCCTGAACGGGCAGACATGACCTTCAGCGCGAAAGCTATGTTGCCAGAAAACTCGGATATCACGAAGTTCGTATTTTTTTCAAATAAGTTGTAATTATAAATAGTAATAAAACAAGTTTCTATATCAAATATTTATATTGAGATGAAGAACAATTTGTGCCATTTTTATATATGATATAATCGGAAAAAATGAAGTTCATATATTAATTACAAAGGGAAAACTATGAAACTCAAAAAAATGATAACTCTGGCCTGGATGGTTACATTCTTTGCTTTTTGCCCACTTCTTCTTGCGGAACAAATCATTTTGGAAAAAGGTGCTATCACGTTTGATGTGCCTACTGGATTCACTAAGCTTACAGCAAAAGAGATTCAGATTAAATTCCCTTCTGCTAAATCTCAGACTTTTGTAGTGGGTAATAAGGACCGTACTGTGACTGCAGCGTACGGTTTAACAAACAGTGGCACGCCTTCTGAAAAGCTTACCGATACTGATTTGCCGGATATCCAAAAGGGAATGGTTCAGGGATTTAACAGTAGGGTCCCTGGACTTAAATGGATTAAAAATGAGATCACCAATATTAACGGAAAGCAGTGGATATTTTTCGAGATGACCTCGAAAGCCGATGATCAGGACATCCACAACATGATGATCGTGACCTTTTTTAGAGGACAAATGTTCATTGTGAATTTCAACTCCACAAAGAGCGAATTTCAGAAAGTCGGGGCTGAACTAAAACGCTGTATCCAAACCTTGATAGTCAAAAATTGATCTCGAACAACCGGCTGCTACGGACTCGGTTCCCTCGCCACAGAATCGTATCGTTGAAGGGTTGATGAATTTTTTCTTTAAACCAGGAGGCGCTTCATGTCAAAACAAGCATCCGATTACAAAGGCAGGGTAATTCCTGCAGCTCTTTATTAACACCCGTATTGGGAGGAGCCAGGAAGCAAGGTAAAATTGCTTTAAAAGGCAACTGAATGATAGGAGCCGGATGACGGGAGATGGTCACGTCCGGATCTGTGAGGGCCTGGGGGTGAAATTCCCCAGGGCTATTCAATTCAACGAAAATACACCCCTTCCCCCTTCAGCCCTTCTACCTTATATTCTCCTTGACCCTGCCTTTTCCTTTCCTTATACTCTTCCTATTAAAAAACAAACTCTGATCAAACATCCATAGATTATAATTATGAAGAAAATTTCATGCACGGGGGAAGGAGTTAAACAATGAAAAATAGCACAGGAATCATCAAAATAGGGATTTATCTTATGTTATTCCTTGGGCTTTTTCTCCCGCTCGAAGCCCTGGCGAAAACAAAGGCCCAATGCGATTCTGAATGGAGGAGTAATCTATCAGTAATTAACAGTGACATGAATCCACAAATGCAATCTGCAAAAAGCAGGGGACAAAGCTTAAAGGCCAGACTCGATTCCACCCCCCAAATAAAAATTAAATTGCGCCAGGACTTGCAGAGGCAATATGAGGAGGCCGCCCATGAACATAATAATTTATTAAGAGAAAAGAATAACCGGATAAGTCAAGCCGATAATGCCCATAATAGTTGTTTGGCCAATGAAGTTCCGGAGGGTAGAGTGTCCAGTACCAACAAGGGTATCTGGAGTTTCGTGCTACATGATAATTGCAGCAAAAACGTACAAGTCCAAATACCTGGATTTAAAGAAGACAACCCTTATATAGGAGGAAACACAAACAGAGCCATCACCTCTGCATGGGATAATCGATTCATGGGCGGCGACAGCAACATTGCTTGCGGCCCAGTAGTCATTGACAAGAAAAGCTTTAAAAACTGATAAGGCCATCCAAGTCAATAAGGATTATAATAAGCAAGAGGATAGGGGTCAGGTCTTTTGTATTGACATTTTCCAGTGGCCGTGATACCTTAGGACAATGACCCGTCCTCTTCGAATAGAATACCCTGGTGCCGTTTATCATGTAACCTCTCGCGGGAACGAAAAGAAGGCTATCTTCAAAGACGACCAGGACCGCGAGAATTTCCTCAACACGGTTCAGCATGTTAACAAGCATTATAACTGGCTATGCCACGCCTACTGCCTCATGACCAACCACTACCATCTCGTGATCGAAACACCCGACTCTAACCTCTCCCTCGGCATGAGACAGCTTAACGGTGTCTATACCCAGCTTTTTAACAAACGACATAAAAGAACCGGCCACCTTTTCCAGGGCAGGTTCAAAGGTATTCTTATCCAAAAAGATAGCCATCTCCTCGAAGTCTGCCGGTATGTCGTCTTAAATCCTATTCGGGCAGGATTGGTGGAAAGCCCTCAGCAGTGGAAATGGAGCAGCTACCGCTCCACCGCAGGCAAGGAAAAGCCCCACTCTGGCCTGACCACGGATTGGATTCTCGGGCAATTCAGTGTTAAAAGGGACAAGGCAGAACAAGAATATTGCCAATTCGTTAACTTGGGAATCAGTGAAAAATCAATCTGGACCGAAGTCAAAGGACAAATCATCTTGGGCGAAGACGAATTCGTAGACAGCCACGCTGATTACCTCAAGAAACACACCCATGTGTCTGAAATACCGAGGAGCCAGCGGTACGCAAACAGACCTCCACTTGAAAAAATATTCCAAGAGAATATACTCAGTGACAAACGAAAGCGTGACGAAAGGATGGCTGAAGCTGCCGAAAGATATGGATATAGGCAGAGCGAGATTGCCCGGCATTTGAGGTTACACGTCTCTACTGTCAGCAATATTCTCCGTACAAAAAGGTTAATACCATAATAAAAGACCTGACCCTGAATACTCGTGAATACTCGCAAATGTCGTTCAGGACAGATTTAATTTATTAACAAGTTTTGATTTTAACGCCTCACGCCTCAGGCTTCACGCCTTGCCCTCTGCGCTCTGCCCTCTGCGGCCTTATAACTCTTGAACCTTT
>CAZSTT010000199.1:1454-6699 GCA_964609705.1 uncultured Thermodesulfobacteriota bacterium | reverse complement strand
CATGAAATGTCCAGGGCAAGACAGCCGTTACTGGAAGCCGGGTTCCATCTTTGATGCGAAGTGTCCTCAGTGCGGTCAGGAGATGGAGTTTTTTAAGGACGATACCACCCGCCGCTGTAAAAATTGCGGACATCGCCTCCTGAACCCCAAGATGGATTTCGGGTGCGCCTCTTATTGTCAATACGCCGAACAATGCCTGGGGGATTTACCTCCGGAATTGATCGCCCAGAAGGAAGATCTGTTAAAAGACCGGGTGGCCATTGAGATGAAAAAGTATTTCGGAAAGGATTTCCGCCGTATCGGCCACGCCACCAAAGTGGCCCGGTATGCCGAACAGATAGGAAAGGAAGAAAAAGGCAATCTGGCCGTTATCCTCCCGGCAGCTTATCTGCACGACATCGGTATTCATGAGGCGGAAAAAAAATACCAGAGTACGGCAGCCCGCTATCAGGAAGAATTAGGTCCGCCCATCGCCCGGGATATCCTTATTAAATTAGGCGCCCGGGAAGAATTGACCGCAGAGGTCTGCGATATCATCGGTCATCACCACCATCCCCGAGAAGAAGAAACGCTTAATTATAGGGCCCTTTATGATGCCGACCTGATCGTCAACCTGGAAGAAAATCAGAAAGATAGTAGGGGCGACCGGCCGGGCGCCCCTACCAAACCTGAAAAAATGGAAGAAATCATAGAAAAATCATTTTTGACCGAAAGAGGCCGGAAACTGGCCCAGGAGGTTTTGTTGATGACGTAGGGGCGACCGTCCGGGCGCCCCTACCGACCAGATCTGCCGCCCGAAAATAAATCAAGGAGAACAAAATGAAAATATTGCGAAAAATAATTGAAATCGATCCGGACCGCTGTGACGGCTGCGGACAATGTGTACCCTCCTGTGCCGAAGGGGCCATCCAGATAATCGATGGCAAGGCCCGATTAGCAGCCGAGAAATATTGTGACGGACTAGGAGCCTGTCTGGGAGAATGTCCCAATGATGCCCTCCAGATTATTGAACGGGAGGCTGAAGATTTTGACGAAGCGGCCGTAGAAGAACACCTTAAGGACACCAGTGAAAAGGCAGAACCTTCGGGAACCGTTTTGCCCTGCGGCTGTCCCTCCACCCAGTTGCAGAGTCTTTCCCCAACCGATTCCTGTCGGGCGGCCAATCAGCCGCAAACACAGATGGGACAGAGTTCAGCCCTCGGTCACTGGCCGGTCCAGATCAAACTGGTCCCCGTGACAGCCCCATTTTTAAAGGGGGCTGATTTACTGGTGGTGGCCGATTGTACGCCTTTGGCCTATCCCAATTTCCACCGGGATTTTTTGAAAGGCAAGGTAGTCATGATGGGCTGTCCCAAATTCGATGATGTCCAGGAGTATATCGCCAAGTTTACCGATATATTCAAAACGGCCGGGATCAAAAGCATCACCACGGCGGTGATGGAAGTGCCCTGCTGTTCCGGCCTTCCGTTCCTTGTCAAAAAGGCCCTGCAAGCCTCCGGCAAAAAGATCCCCCTGACCGAAAAGGTGATCAGCGTCCGGGGGGAGCTGAGGTAACGAACAGCATCCGGGAGATACTGATTTAAGAGGGATAAAATTGGGGGGGCAGTTTTCCCGGCTAAACCGTCATGCCACGCTTTTTAGTGGCGTTATGCCTGCGAAAGGCAGGCCGTGACACCACGATACGGTCAGCTTTGCTGACTTCTTTGAAGAGGCCTCCAAGGAGGCCGGGACATGAAAATAGGCTGGAGTAACGAGCAGCTTCGAAACCTATTTTCGTATCAAAGGATCCTTGACTCCAAAGGATATTCTTTTTCCTTCCAGGCCCTAAAACCTCCGGCCAAAGGCTTTACGACGGAAATCCCCCTCTTCTTCAATAAGAGCGCCGCCCGGACGCTGGAGGCTTCATTGGGTCAGTCGCAATACAGGATCACTTCCTGCCCTTTAGGGAGCTCCGGGGGATTTGTTTCCAGTTTTTCCAAGGGCAGCACCAGGGCACCGGGTATCGTTTGCGGGTCGGCCTCCAATTCTAGGATATTACGCACGTCCAGGATCAATAGTTCCTGGTCGGTATCGATCTTCTCCTTCAGTTCTTCCGGCGAAATACGGGCGGAACGGAACCGGTAAAGAAATCGCTGGCGTCCGATATACTTCCAGACAATGGTAAAGACGAAGATTCCGAAGACCCCTCCCCAAAACAGAGAACCTATCCATCCGGGATATTCCCCGGCCCGCCCTATTTGATGACTGAGCAGGAAACCGAGTCCGATAAAAGACCCGGCCCAGATAAAAGCCCCCAGACTGTCGAACAAAACAAAGCGAGGGAAGGACATCTTCAGTATTCCCGAGAGAGGGGCGGCGATCGCATTCAAGCCCGGGAAAAATTTTACTATCAGAAGAAATTTGGATCCATAACGGTCAAAGATATTTTGGGTACGGCGGACACAAGTGTCGGGATTGAAAGAAATTCGGCAAAGCCAGGCCAATACCGCCCCTCCCCGGCGGAAACCCACCTGATACCAGAATTGATCTCCCAGCAAACAAGCCAGAACGGCATACACAAACGAAACAGCAAAACTAAAATGTCCCAAACCGGATAGAACCCCTGCTGAAAACATAAATAATCCGGCCGGAAGGGGTAACCCGAGTTGTTCAGTAAGAACTCCCAAAAAAAGAAGACCGTAGCCGTAATGGACCAGAAACTCAATCAGTTCATTCATAATATCAGCCAAGGGATGGTAAGGGGCCGCTCGGTCCGCTCGGCTTTGCCGAGCTTCTAAGAGGCTTCCATCAGGCAGCCGATACGCCGAGCTTTCGAAGAGGCTCCCTTTGGGGAGCCGATGGCCCGACACCGGATGGTGGTGTCACGGCCTGCCTTGTGCAGGGGTTACGCCTCCAGGCGGGGCCGAAGGGTTTAATAAATTACAAATTATCCCGAATGACCTTAATCAGCCTTTGGACCTCCTCATCGTTTAGCTTTCCCTCTTTTTTGAAGATCAACTTCCCTTTTTTATCAAAGGCCAGGACATCACTGTTGTCATCGGCAATTTTCCAGGTATTCACCAGGACTTTCTTGTAATCCCGCAAATAAGTGGTCTTGGGGTACTTTTCTTGTTTTTCTTTAAGGGCCATACTGATAGCGAAATTGGGCATCCAGGTTGCCGCCATATTGATGATTCCATAAGAATGAAATTTATCGACGGGGAACTTCTCCTTGTTGATAGCTTCGCTGGCCGTATTATTGGTATCCTTTTCATCCGGATCGACATAAAAAAGGACATGGACCTTTCCCTGCAATTCCTCGCTGCTCCAGGGTTTTCCATCCAACCGCCCTCCCAACTTTTCTTTCAACACCACTTTGGGTGGAACTTCACCGAGTTCTACAGCCTGGGCTATGGGGTTAATTAAAAGAATCACCAAACCAGCAAATATCATGGAGATAAAAAATTTCATATTCCACCTCATCATGGTTAAGATATAATGGGAGGGCCTCTTGGCTATAAGCGGCCAAGATGAAGGTCCTCGGAGAAAGTTTAGAGTTGGCAACATCCTCTTTAGATTTGCCTTGCCCCGCTCCGGATTTTAATAAAGCATTCTTTTTTCCCTTTTGACAAAATCGACGGCCCTATTGTCCGCAGCATTTTTTAAATTTTTTACCGCTTCCACAGGGACAGGGCTCATTGCGGCCCAATTTTTTTCCGGCTATCGTCGGTTTTAAGGGAGTCTGTAATCTTTCTAAATCGGTAATATCTTCCGGCTGATCGGGGTCCAATCCAATGGTATATTTCCAATGGTTTTCTTCAAACAAGGCTGCCACTTCTTTCATTTTTTCTTCGGTTTGGACCCGTACGACAGCCGGATTCTTTTCAGTCCCTAATTTGGCCGGTTTTTTAGCGGGAAAAATTCTGGCCCTCTTTTCCCCGTCAAACGTTTTTGCTTTTTTAGTTCCGTCAACAAATACTTTTCCCATCTTTTCCCCTTACTGGCGTTATTAGGATTCAACTCCCGTTCAAGGTTTTCTTTTCGGTTGCTTGGCCAGCTTATTTTTAGTTTTTTGGTCCTGTTTGTTTGTCTTTTGTTTTTGACCTTTGTCCTTATCCTTCTTGCCTTTGTCTCCCATGGGGTATCTCCTTTCCCTGGTGTCCTCGCTCTTTTCAGTGCGGGGGGCTTGCTGCCTTTTCGGATATTTTTTGACCCAATCAGTTTATTATACTCCTTTTTGACATGGACCACAAAAAAAAAGATACCAGGGGGGGCGCTGGTTCAAAATCGCCTCTCGAGAACCTGCTAAATCGGAGGCACCCTTTATTGGCGGGCGCCCAATTCTATTGCTTTCCTGTCTTTCCTATTTTAGAATGAGTCATGTAAACTAAAATAAGTCGCCTGACCGGTTAGGGACGAGAACCACCTTCGAAGACCAGAATAACCTCAGCACGGCCTCCCGCCGGATCGCCGGTCCCGACCGGTTTATTATTATGTACAAAGACTATTTCGGCCTGAAAGAAAACCCCTTTTCAATCGCCCCCGACCCTCACTACTTTTTTATGAGCGAGGGTCATCGGGAAGCACTGGCCCACCTTGTTTACGGAGTAAACAGTGATGGCGGTTTTATCCTGCTCACCGGTGAAGTCGGAACCGGCAAGACCACGGTCTGCCGCTGTCTGATTGCACAATTGCCTGAAAACACTGAGATTGCTTTCATCCTCAACCCCAAATTGGCGGTCGAGGAACTGCTGGCTGCAATCTGCGACGAGTTCGGTATTCGTTACCCTGAAGGCAACAAAAGTAACGGGGTCCTGGTATCGGCCATCTATGAATACCTTCTCCAAATCCCGGAAAAAGGACGCCGGGCCATACTGGTCATTGAAGAGGCCCAAAATCTCAGCCTGGAGGTTCTTGAACAGATACGACTATTGACCAATCTGGAAACCAGTCAACGGAAGCTTCTCCAGATTATCCTCCTGGGACAGCCGGAACTGCGGGAGATGCTGGCCCAACCACAATTACGCCAACTCTCCCAGAGGGTTACGGCACGATATCATCTCGGGCCGCTTTCCCGGGATGAGATCGGTGCTTATATCAATCACCGTTTGTCAGTAGCCGGGCTCACCCGGAGTCCTTTGTTTTCCAGCGGAGCGATGAAACATCTATTTCGCTTAACCGGAGGCATCCCGAGACTGATCAACGTAATTTGCGACAGGGCGCTGCTCGGAGCCTATGTCCAGGGCAAAGACCAGGTTGACAGTAA
>CAZSTT010000199.1:0-1354 GCA_964609705.1 uncultured Thermodesulfobacteriota bacterium | reverse complement strand
AAATCTGGAAAAACCGGTCGACAGCACCCGGGCCGGGACAAAGGAGTCAGCCTACCAGGCCCTTTTCAGCCAATGGGGGATCTCGGTAAACCCGCAAGACCGGAGAACACCTTGTGAACAGGCCCTTGAAAAAGGATTGCAGTGTCTCAGTGAGAAGGGGGGCCTGGAAGATCTTCGACGGCTCAATAAACCGGCGGTCCTGACCTTAGAGGATGGAAAGGGAGAGAAGTATTTTGCGGCCCTACTTTCCCTGCAAGACCATACCGTCACCTTCGCCATCGGCCATGAGACCCGAAAGGTTGATAATAAGGACATAGCCTCCCGGTGGTTTGGTGAGTATACGCTCTTCTGGAAAGCCCCTTCTGACTATAAAGAAAAACCGGATCCGGGAAGTCGCGGACCTTTACTGACCTGGATTGACCGGCAATTATCAAGCATTCAAGGGCGGGTGGCCAATCCTGACCAGAAACGACGCTACGATGAAAGGATGAAAAAAGAGATCAGGGCCTTTCAAATGACCGCCGGACTCGTACCGGATGGTATTATCGGGCCAAGAACTATCATCTGCCTGGCCAACGCAACGGACACTCGGGGACCCACCCTCATCAATAATAAAAGGAGAGACCTTTAAAAGATGTCATACATTCTTGAGGGTTTAAAGAAGCTTGAACAGAAACGACGACAGGAAGCGAGACCCCCCGGTCTCCTGACTTTCAGAGAAGAAAATAGACGAAGGCCCAAGAGACCGATCGTCTGGCCTTACCTCCTTTTTATCGCTCTGCTTCTCAATGCCGGAATCTTGGTCTGGTGGATTGGTCCCTGGCGATCCTTGGTATACCCCACCCAGCCGCGCCCGAAACTTCCAGTCCAGACGGCAAAACCGTTTACTTCAAAACCTGTTGCATTTAAAAACCAGAATATGGTGAACCCGAGAAAGGAACCCCCGCCCCCCAAAGTTATCAACGAACCCACCAAGAGCCCGGCCCAGGGAAAAACAAAAGAAAACATGCCATCTATTGTGAAAAAAAGTCCGGTATCTTCTAATAGCACCCTTGGAACCGTACCGGTCTCGAATGAATCCCAGTCCTTAAGCCATAAAATTGCGCCGGATGGGCGTATCCTAAAGCTTGGCGACCTGCCCTCTGAGATTAAAAAAAGCCTGCCCGCTTTAAAAATGTCTTTTCATTATTATAGTCCGGATAACCAATCCCGTTTCGCAACCATCAACGACAGGACCCTCCATGAAGGAGAAATACTCAGTGAAGGTCTCAGAGTGCTGGAAATCAATCCCACCGGCACGGTCTTGAATTATAAGGGCCATCGCTTCCTGATAAGCGTTAACGAAAACCCCTGA
>CAZSTT010000198.1:0-6732 GCA_964609705.1 uncultured Thermodesulfobacteriota bacterium | reverse complement strand
CCGAACATTAATCCTCAATTCGGAGTAGAATGATGTTTGATCCGGAAAAAATAGATGAGTTGAATAAAAAACAATCGGCCTGGCAGGAAAAGATAGAATCCAGGCTTTCCAAAACACCGGAAAGGCGAAAGACCTTTACCACCATTTCGGAAATCCCGATTCAGCGAACCTATACCCCGGTCGATATCCAGCATCTCGATTATGAGAAAGATTTGGCCTTTCCCGGAGAGTATCCTTTCACCCGGGGAGTCCAGCCTACTATGTATCGGGGACGTTTTTGGACCATGCGTCAATACGCCGGGTTTGCCGACGCCGAAGAATCCAACCGTCGTTATAAATATCTCCTGGAGCAGGGTCAGACCGGGATTTCCGTAGCCTTCGATCTGCCTACTCAAATCGGATACGACTCCGATCACTCCCTGGCCCGCGGAGAGGTGGGAAAAGTCGGGGTTGCCATCGATTCGTTAAAGGATATGGAAATCTTATTCGGCGGTATCCCTCTGGATAAGGTCAGCACCTCCATGACCATCAACGCCCCTGCTGCCATTCTGCTGGCCATGTATATCGGCGTGGCTGAAAAGCAAGGGGTGCCCTCCAAAGAACTTAACGGAACGATACAAAACGACATCTTGAAGGAATACACTTCCCGGGGTACTTATATCTTCCCCCCCCAGCCTTCTTTGCGCATTATCACCAATATTTTTGAATATTGTTCCCAAGAAGTTCCCAAGTGGAATTCCATCAGTATCAGCGGTTATCATATCAGGGAGGCCGGCTCCACAGCCGTTCAGGAAGTGGCCTTCACCCTGGCCAACGGTCTGGCTTATGTGGAAGCGGCCCAAAAGGCTGGTTTGGACGTGGATGTTATCGGTCCTCGATTGTCCTTTTTCTTTAATGCCCATCTGGATTTTTTTGAAGAAATCGCCAAATACCGGGCCGCACGTCGTCTTTGGGCCCGGCTGATGAAAGAACGGTTCGGCTCCAAGGACCCCCGGACCATGACCCTGCGGTTTCATACCCAGACCGCCGGTTGTTCTTTGACGGCCCAGCAACCCAAGAACAATATTGTCCGGGTAGCTTTCCAGGCCCTGTCCGCTGTTCTGGGGGGGACCCAATCCTTGCACACCAATTCCATGGACGAGGCCCTGGCCCTGCCTTCTGAAGAAGCGGTCCAGGTCGCCTTGCGAACCCAACAATTGATCGCTTATGAGACGGGTGTCACCGAAACCATTGATCCCCTGGCCGGCTCCTATTATATCGAACACCTGACCGACTCCATTGAGCAAAAAGCCATGGACTATCTTAGAAAAATCGATGAGTTGGGCGGTGCGGCAGCGGCCATCGAACAGGGATTCATTCAAAGGGAAATCCAGGAAAGCGCTTTTCGCTATCAGAAAGCCGTGGAAAAAGGCGACCGGGTGGTGGTCGGGATCAATAAATTCCAGACCAAGGAACCGCCCCCTTCAGGATTGCTGCGGGTTGATCCGGTGGTGCAAAACCGACAGATCAATAAAATTGGTCAACTTAAGCAGTCCCGGGACAACGCCAGGGTTATATCCTCTCTGGCCGGGCTTAAGAAAGCCGCCCAGGGACCGGATAATGTGATGCCCCCTATCCTGGAAGCCGTTAGGGCCTATGCGACTTTAGGAGAGATCTGTGATACCCTGCGGTCGGTTTTCGGTGAATATACGGCGGTTTCAACATTATAATCTCTTTTAAGTTTTTTTTTCGACTGGATTAACAGGATGGTCAGTATTTCTTTCTTTCTGCCTTTCCAGGAGAAAGAAGGGAAAGCCTAGTCGCTACCGGCAAAGAATTCGTTTTCCTCTTTCATCTGGAATGGGAAAATTGTCCTGTCCATCCCGTAGATCCTGTCTAATTTTTTATTGTTTTTAATTCGGAGGGGATTTCAAATGAACGCTGAAAGAAAAATACGCGTCCTGGCAGCCAAGCCGGGACTGGACGGCCATGATCGCGGGATCAAGATCATCTGCCACGCTTTGCGGGATGCCGGTATGGAGGTCATCTATACGGGCTTACGTCAGACGCCGGAGCAGATTGTAACCACGGCTGTTCAGGAAGACGTCGATGTCATCGCCCTGAGTGTCCTTTCCGGGGCTCACGATTATCTTTTCCCCCGGGTCATGGAACTGGTCAAAGAAAAAGGGCTGGAAGATGTTCTGGTGGTCGGAGGCGGTATTATTCCGGAAGAAGACGTTCCGGCCCTGAAAACCGCCGGCATCAGTGAAATATTCGGCCCAGGCACTTATACCTCCGATATCGTCAAGTATATCCAGGAAAAGGCAAGAAAAAACTCCTGAGATCTTTCATTATTTAAAAGCTCCTTTAACCCTCCCCGTCTACCCGATCGGGACGTCTGAAATCTTCAGGCCGAACTTTCAATCCAGAACTCTATAAAGGAATTCCATGAACGAAAAACATATCTTGAAGATTGCCGAAGAACTTAATCTTTCTTCCCCACAGGTCCAGGCCACGGCCGGACTTTTAAGGGAAGAGGCCACGGTCCCCTTTATCGCCCGTTATCGGAAAGAGGTCACCGGTTCTCTGGATGAAGTGGCCGTCACCTCTATTCGTGATCGATTGATCCAACTGGCGGAATTGGACAAACGACGTGAAGCTATCCTTAAATCTCTGGAGGAACGTAATCAACTCACCGAGGATTTAAACCGGAAAGTCTTGGAAGCGGAAACCATGGCTGATCTGGAAGATATTTATCTGCCCTATCGGCCCAAACGTCGGACACGGGCCACTATGGCCAGGGAAAAAGGTCTGGAGCCCCTGGCGAAAAATATTTTCGATCAGGGAGAAATCGATCCCCTGTCCGAAGCCGCCACCTTCGTCGATTCTGAAAAAGGGGTAGCTACTGCGGAAGAGGCATTGGCCGGAGCCCGTGACATCATTGCCGAATGGGTTAATGAAGATCAGACGGCCCGGGCCCGGATGCGTTCTTTTTACGCTTCCAAAGCGGTTTTTAAATCCAGGGTCGTTTCGGAAAAGGAAGACCTGGGAATCAAATACAAGGATTATTATGAGTGGGAGGAACCGGCGGCAACGATCCCTTCCCACCGGGTTCTAGCCATCAGACGTGGAGAGAAAGAAGAATTTCTTAACTTGAGGGTCCTTCCCCCGGAAGAGGAAGCCCTGGAACTTCTTTACGGCCTTTTTGTCAAAGCGGATGGCCCGGCGGCCGCCGAGCAGGTTCGGATGGCGGTACAGGACAGTTACAAAAGGCTCCTTTCCCTTTCTATGGAGACAGAGGCCCGTCTGGAGATCAAAAAAAGGGCCGACGAAGAGGCCATCCGGGTTTTTGCCGAAAACCTCCGCCAACTGCTGCTCTCTTCCCCCCTGGGTCAAAAAAGGGTCCTGGCCATCGATCCCGGATTCCGAACCGGGGGCAAAGTGGTTTGTCTGGACCGCCAGGGTAAGCTGCTGCATCATGACACCATTTTTCTTTTATCCGAGAAAGGGTCGGCAAGTGCCGCGGCGGCGATTCGTGGACTATGCGGGCGTTTTGAGGTTGAAGTCATCGCCATCGGAAACGGTACGGCCGGCCGGGAAACCGAGTCCTTCATCCGGGGGCTTGAACTCCCTTCCGGCATTCAGGTGGTCATGGTCAATGAAAGCGGGGCCTCCATTTATTCGGCCTCCGAAGCGGCCAGGGAGGAATTTCCCGATGAGGATGTGACGGTCCGGGGTTCTGTTTCCATAGGCCGCCGACTGATGGACCCTCTGGCCGAATTAGTCAAGATCGATCCCAAATCCATCGGGGTGGGTCAGTATCAGCATGATGTGGACCAGAATGCCTTGAAAAACAGTCTTGATGATGTGGTAATTCATTGTGTCAACCGGGTGGGGGTGGAGGTCAATACCGCCAGCAAACAGCTGCTGGCCTATGTCTCTGGCCTGGGGCCAGGGCTGGCCAAAGGAATCGTTGAGTTCCGGAATCAACAGGGTCCCTTTCGATCCCGGGAAGATTTAAAAAAGGTCCCCCGTCTCGGTCCCAAGGCCTTTGAACAGGCCGCCGGTTTTTTGCGCATTAGAGAAGGGCATAATCCTTTGGACGGCAGTGCCGTCCACCCGGAAAGTTATCCTATTGTTGATGCCATGGCCTCGGATCTGGGGTGTTCGGTGATTGATTTGTTGGGCGATGAAAGTCTTCGTGGAAAAATTGACCTTCATCACTACATCTCGGGAAAAGTGGGATTACCCACGCTCCGGGACATCCTGGCCGAACTGGCTAAACCCGGCCGTGATCCTCGGGAGAAATTCGAAATCGTTCGCTTTGCCGAAGGCCTGGAAAAAATCGAGGATGTCAAACCCGGCATGAAGGTCCCCGGCATTGTGACCAATATCACTGCCTTTGGCGTCTTTGTCGATATCGGTGTCCATCAGGACGGGTTGGTCCATATCAGCGAGTTGGCCGACCGGTTCATAAAGGACCCCACGGAAATAGTAAAGGTTCACCAGAAAGTTATGGTAACGGTCCGGGAGGTGGACCTCCCCAGGAAACGGATTTCCCTGTCCATGAAGAACGCTCAGCCCCCTTCAGAAAAGGGGAAAAAGGAACAAGAGATAAAAAGAGAGAATAAAAAGCCGGAAAGAAAAGAGAAGCCTCGCAGCACTTTTTCCAATAGTCCCTTCGCTGCTGCTTTTGGAAAAAGGGAATCATAAACATTGAACAGGCCATATCAGGGTTTTAGATATTTACCTTCCTAAAGAGAAACCAGGTATTCCGCAAATTAAGGACCTATCCCCCAATTTCTTGGCCTTTGCTCTGGCCCTCTTCCGATGGGCAAACCGAACCTAATCTAATTTTCAAACCATAAACAAAATCGGCTTTTCCAGTTACCATTTCCTTTCCAGCCCTTGGTGAGGATCGACCCCTGAGGAATTTGTTCTGCCTCCTCTTCATTTTTGGCAGGCCTGTGACTTAATTGAAGTGACCCAATCGCCTCTGAGGTCTGCCGTCAACTTATATAACTAAAAATAAATTAAAGAAAATAAAAGAAACATCCGACAAACCAAAAGAATGAAGATTATCTCGTTTATTAACACTAACCTCCAATAACAGGAGATAACAAAGGTAACAAATGGAACATTCAAATCATTTTGGGATGGTAACATGAAAGATATTGAAACCATAATGAATATTGAAGAATTATCTTCCTGGCTCAGAATACCCTCTTCAACCCTCTACAGCTTATGCAGACGGGGGGAGATCCCCTGTCTAAAAATCGGTAAACATTGGCGGTTTGACCGAAAACATATTGAAAATTGGCTGGATCAGAAAATCAATCAGAGCAGTCCTCCGGAACCGTTGCCGTCGGAAAAAATGGAAAGAAAATGAATTCTAAAACTCAATTGATGAACGAGTACGAACAGGAGGTCGGGGCGCCTTTTATTGAGAATCTGACCGGTTTGTTTAACCATGGTTTTTTTCAAATTGCTTTAGACCGGGAGATTAAAAGGTCTGAACGGCAGGGCCGGCCCTTTACCTTATCTTTGATCGATCTCTCAAGTTTTAGTCGTTATAACCAGCAGATTGGTTATCCGGCCGGCGACCGTTTATTGAAAGACCTGGCCGGTATTATTCAGGAAAACATTCGGGAGATAGATTGGGCCGCCCGTTATTCCGGAGATCTCTTTGCCTTACTATTTGTGGCCTCCGAGGCCAGTGAGGCCCTTAATGCCTGCCGTCGGATCCAGACCGAGGCTCAAAAAAGATTGGGAGATAAAATAGAGTTACTTTTCGGATTGGCCTGTTTCCCCCAAGATGCTTCTAATCGCCGCGATCTCTTAATGCAAGCCAAAGAGGCTTTAAGCCAGGCCAAAATCCAGGGAGGTGAATCAATCAGATTTTTTAAAATAAAACCCCAAAATATGAATCAACCCAAAGCACTTGTTCTACTGGTCGATGACGATCCGAGGAATTTAAAATTATTGAAAGGAATTATAGGATCACCTTACACCGTCCTAACCGCCTCCGATGGAGAAGAAGCTCTGGATAAAGTGAAAAAACTGGACATCGATTTAATATTGCTCGACGTTATGATGCCGGGGATGGATGGATTCGAAGTCTGTCGACTTCTTAAAAGCAGCGAAAAGACACGGTTAATTCCTATCGTCCTGATTACGGCCTTGGATGACGTGGAATCCCGGGTCAAAGGCATTGAGAGCGGAGCCGATGATTTTATTTCCAAACCGGTCAATCGGATCGAAATTCTGGCCAGAATCAAATCCTTAATCAAAAGCCGGATGCAGAACAGCCGGTTGACCGGCATAGAAAACATCTTGTTTTCCCTGGCCAATGCCATAGAGGCCAAAGATCAATATACCCAGGGTCACACCGGCCGGGTTGCGCTGCTGGCTATGACTTTGGGAGAAAAATTAGGTCTGGGAGAATCTGAAATTGAAGCTCTAAGAATTGGGGGAATGCTGCATGACATCGGAAAAATCGGCATTCCTGAAAA
This sequence comes from uncultured Thermodesulfobacteriota bacterium, assembly GCA_964609705.1. GTDB lineage: Bacteria > Desulfobacterota > RBG-13-43-22 > RBG-13-43-22 > RBG-13-43-22 > RBG-13-43-22. The sequence goes on along the minus strand of CAZSTT010000198.1, from coordinate 241 downwards.
CATTTTAAATAAACCGGGCCCCTTGGACCCCCAGGAATGGGAGCTTATGAAATCCCACACTGATCTGGGATATAAAATTTGCAGACCTTTGGAAAAAACGCTCGGTCTGGCTTTGGATGTCATTCGTTATCACCATGAAAGATTAGATCAATCGGGTTATCCTGAAGGATTGCCGGAAAATCGAATTTCAAAAGTCGCCCGAATTATGGCGGTGGTGGATATATTTGATGCCATGACCTCT
>CAZSTT010000197.1:0-6792 GCA_964609705.1 uncultured Thermodesulfobacteriota bacterium | reverse complement strand
AACCCATGAAAAAACAGGAACCTCAATTCACCTCCTCCGCCCTGCAGGTCAACCTGGAACGAACAGCGGCCACGGTGGAAATTCCGGTCCGCTATCAGGCCCTGCTCAGTATTGCCCGGGAGCATTACGGGGTTTTCAAAAGAACCCAGGACCTCCTGACGGAGATGAATCATCCCTTTGTCAACTGGGAACATGTCCTCAAGCAGCTGCGCACCCTGTCCATGGGGGATTTCTATGACTTCAACCGGGACGAACAAGGATTTGAAGGACTGGAAACCCTGGTCGGCATTTACCTGGACCTTATCCATTCCCCGGCCAAAGAAGAGACCCGAGAGACCGCGATCCGCTTCCTGTTCGATTTTTTAAATGTGATCCTTTCCAAGAGCGACGGGCTGCTCTCCCGGAATCTGGCCCTCTTTCCCCCGCTTATTGACTCTCTGATCGATTATTCGGAACAGGAGCCCCTTCTTTTCCGGAAAGGGTCGACCTATGGGAAAAAACTCCTCCAGACGGCCCTGGAACATTCCACACCCCTGGATAAGAGCCGCCTGAGACATTTCCTCCATAATGTCTTTCGGGCTACCTACCTTTTTTGGCTGGACCAGCCCGACCCCCGCGATTGGTTTCAGCAAGAGGGGGAAGAAGCCGCGGCCATCTTCCATTATGATTCGGTCATAACCCCTTTAAGTCACCGCTCTCTTACCGAGCTGGCGACCAAGATTGAATCCCTGCCGGAAATCTCCGGAGAGGGGCAGGAAAACGGAACCGCCTTCTATCTCACCTTTCCTGATTATGCGCAAATCATCGAAGGCTATCTGCTGGTGGCCGATGAACTGGAGAAGGCGGAAGTCTATGCCGGACGGGAATATCTGGTCAAACTCGATTTCCTTTTTCATGTGATCAATGGTGCGGCCTTATCCGATATTCATGGCCGGGCACTGATCGAGATCAATCGCTGCCTGGCTATGGTCTTCCGGGAGGAAAAACCGGAGACGATTAACGATTTTACTCGAAAAATATTTGATCTCCTCAAAAAGTGCACGACCTGTTCACAGTACCAAAGTACGATCCTGAATTGTGTCACCACCATGGCCAGAGAGGTCTTCAATTTAAACAACCATCCTCTGGTGGATACCTTCATTGAAGAGCTGATTCTTTTCGGTTTTCAGCATCCCCAGTTGGCCGGATCCACCACGGAATGGCAAATACGGGTCAACCCCGCCCACATCGAGAATATCCGGGCCTGGCTGGAAATCATCGCCATGAAACCCCGCTGGACCAAAAGACTGCTCTCGGCCCTGATTATTAACCTGAAGCTGGGCGGGGTCTTCATCCGGGACACGGACCTTCTGCAGAAAAACATCTCGGCTCTACTGAATACCGACATTTCCCCGGCCTACAATCTGGTCAAGCAACTCCTTCGGCTGTTCCCCATCTATTTCAGTGAAATCGGCGCCGAGGGAGAACTCCGGGAAATATCGACCGAGGTGGACGAGCTTTTCTCCCGTCAGGACCTGGTCGTCCATTTCCTGAGAAAACAGTCGCACGTGGAGAGCAACAGCCTGCTGGTCACCTTCCTGGAAAACGCCTTCCGTTACTGGGCTTCCGGGAAAAAGACGTTCCTTCTGGATCATCTGCCGGAAGAGGTCTACGCCCAGATTCCGGAGGATCCGAAGAGGTCGAACGGCCTTTGCCTGATATTTGGGAATCTCCTGGACAAGGTCCATGGAGATCCGCTGGGTTTTCTGGATTGGGACGTCCCTAAAATTGACCGTGAGATTCAATCCCTGAACGGGCCCCAGGGGAAAGACCGTAAACGGGCCGGACTGCTCATCCGGTTCTATCAACTTCTTTACCATAAGTACAATCCCCAGCATGTGGAGGTCCTCAAGAATCTGGAGGATTCCTTCCTCTTCGATCCAACGAAGGTGAAGGCGCTCAAACGACATCTCCAGGAAAAGAAACAAGATAAAAGTCTGGCGATTATTCTCGAGTTTCTGTCCCAGCTCAAAGAGAAGATCCTCTCCCCCCAGAAGACCGAGTATGTTGAGAACATTTACCGGAAGAGACATATTGCCGCCGGTATCCCTTCCCTGTACGGCACCTACCGGGAAGAAAAGTTCGAAGCCTTGGGACTTTCCCTTCGTCTGGAGAGCCTGGCCACGGTCCTGTTTGAAGAATTGATCCAGTCCTTCAATCTGAAGTTCATCACCAAAAGCACTCTGATAAGAATCCATCAATATCTCTGGCTTTATGTCAAAGCCCTGGATCTTGAGGGAGTGGCCATTGAAGGTTTGACCGCTAAAATGAAATATGTCAGCAATGCTTTGGAGATCAAACAGTTTTCCATCGATCAGTACATCGATATCTTTCAATTCATCTCCAAGGGGATTCAGGACATCATCCGGGACTATTACATCGATGCCCACCGTCCCAACCTGCCCATGGTCATTGGTCAAATCATCAAAGAAAACGGCCTGCCCTTCAGCCAGGAACCCGGCTCGGCCGGAGAACGGGAAATCTTTTTCCAGCACTCCGAAAACTTTTTCCGGGCCGCCGTCTCTTCAGCCTTCGGTCTTCAGGTGCTCGACAATTTTATCAACAGTATCTTAAGAACCCTTCAGGCCGAGTTGGAGAAGTTTAAAGAAAATAAACAGATTTTGACCCTGGTCATGTCCTATAATCCGGAAATGACCATCACCCCTATCTACAAGCGCACTAAAAAGCTCGACAATCAATTGCTCCTGGGAAATAAGGGCTATTTTCTGAAGGAATTGGCTTTTTTGGGCTTTCCGGTGCCTCCCGGTTTCATCTTGACCACTGAAGTCTTTCGCAGGATTGAAGGCCTGTTGGGTTACCAATACATCCTGGAAGACTTGAACAACAGGATCGGTAAGGAGATCCGGCGCCTGGAAAGGATGGTGGGGCGAAAATTCGGGGACCCGCGAAATCCTTTGCTTTTAAGTGTCCGCAGCGGGGCCACGATTTCCCTGCCGGGGATGATGCAATCCATCCTGAACGTCGGTATCAATGAAAAAATCGCCGAGGGCCTCAGCAAAAAGCCGGACTTTGCCTGGGCGGCCTGGGATTCCTTTCGGAGGTTCCTCCAGAGCTATGGCATGTTGCGGGGACTGGACCGAAATTTCTTCGATTCCATTATCGACACCTTCAAGCAGAAGTACGGGGTCCGCCGAAAAATTCAATTTGCCCCGAACCAGATAAAACAGGTCGCTCTGGCTTATCAGCAGGCACTGGAGGACAAAGGGATAAAACCCCCTTCCCGGCCGGCGGATCAGCTTCAGGACGCCTTTCTCCAGGTCATCGCCTCCTGGAATTCAGAACAGGCCAGGATTTATCGCCGACAGATGCATCTTTCCGATGAGTGGGGGACGGCCGTGGTCGTCCAGGCCATGATCTTTGGAAATTTAAATGACCAATCGGGGTCCGGGGTGATATTCACCAGAGACCCCAAAGAGTCATCCCCCGGCATCAACCTTTATGGCGATTTCATTTTTGGGGTTCAGGGGGACGATATTGTCTCGGGCCTGGTTTCCACCTACCCCATATCGGAAAAGCAGCGGTTGCGGGAGAGGAAGGACACCCAGATCTCTCTGGAGGCCAATTTTCCGGAAATCTTCGGGGAGCTGATCCACCTTTCGGAAAAACTGATCTACGACAAGAGGTTCAACCATCAGGAAATCGAGTTCACCTTTGAGACCCCGACCAGGGAGGGACTCTACATACTTCAGACCAGGGATATGGTCCAGCGTGAAACCCATACCTTGAAAATTTTCAAAGAGACCGCGGAATTAAAGGAAGCCCTGCTCGGAACCGGCATCGGGGTCAGCGGCGGGGCCTTGTCCGGAAGGGCGGTCTTTTCGGAGGAAGAAATCCGTCTTTACCGGGACAGGGAACCGGGCACGCCCTTGATCCTCATCCGGCCCGATTCGGTCCCTGATGACGTGGGGGTGCTCCTCCAGGTTGAAGGTCTTTTGACGGCCAAGGGGGGCAGCACCTCTCATGCCGCCGTCACCATCCCTCAACTCGACAAAGTCGGAGTGGTCGGTTTTTCCAAAATGAGTGTTTATGAAACCATGGGGTACAGCACTGTGGACGGCCAAACCATACGGGGTGGGGATTTCATCTCCATCGACGGCTGGAGCGGGGCCGTCTATCAGGGCCTTCATGAAGAGGAAGCGCAGGAATCCAACCGGGTCACGATTTAATACCAGGTATAAGGTCTAAGGTCTAAGGAAAAAAACCTTACACCGTAAACCTTGAACCTTATACCCTGGACTTCATCTTTATACCTTACACCTAATACCTTATACCCTTTCTTCTATGTTAACTGCTTGTGCACGTGAACCGTCAGATCCCCCAGCCGATTCACATAGCTCCCATACTCATTATCATACCAGCCGAAGATCTTGGCGTGAACCACCGGCACCCTCAGGGTGTTCGTCTCCAGGGAGGGAAGGACCTGGGGGGACAGGCCGGGAATGCAGGCACAATCGATATCGATAAAAGAGGTCCGGGTATGATTGAACTGGCCTTCGATGACCACCGCGGCATTCAGACCCATGAGATCACTGGAGACGTTTTGCTCCATTGAAAAAACAAGCAGTTTTTCCGGGTCCCGCTCACTGACTTTCTGATAAATCCGGTTGATGACTTTAGTGTCCAGTTCGAAAGCGGTTCCCGTAGGAGTATTTTTACTCTGAAAGGTGACATTAAGAACGATCAGCGACTCGGTATTGATGGGGACCCGGATGGAATCAGCCATAAACCCGATATTCCGGACCTCCGGGATGACCTCCGCCAGGGCCGCCGCGGCATTGGTGGAGGTCAGGATGATATTGTTCAGGATGCTCCGGTTCTTTCTCAAATCCTTTTCCCCGGCCTTGGGCATGGAATCGAGCACGGCCTGGGAATTGGTTACCGCATGGACGGTAGACATGGACGCGGTCAGGATCTTGTTGGTCTCCTCATTTTCCAACAGGGGCTTGACCATGTGGGCCAATCCCGTGGTGGTACAGGAAGCGGCCGAAAGGACGGAATGAACCTTTTTGTCAAAGGATGCATGGTTGATGCCGTAAATAAGGGTGACGGCATCCTCTGGTCTGCGCAGGGCGTTATCCTTTATTTTGAAGGGAGAGGAATTGATGACCACTTTAGCCCCGGCGGCCAAATGACCTCGAAGAGAACCTTTTTTATCATCCGGAGGGAGAGTGGGGTCCCTAAACTGACTGGTGCATTCTACCGCCATATCCACCCCGTAATTACGCCACTTAATTTCCGCGGGATTTCGTGCCTCTCTTAAAACGGTGACCGGAGTTCCGTCAATAACCATTTTCCCGGCCTTCTCATCCACGATTTCGACCAATCGTTGGGCGTTAATCCCGTAAAGGAAGCGATGGAGGGGCCCGTAAGTCGTGTCGGTTTCGATTCGTTGGGCAACGGTTTCCAGCCCGGTTCCCGCTTCCCGTCCTATATTGACAACGATCTCCTGAAAATACTTGCGAGCCAAGTGGTTCCACAGGGTCAGCTTTCCAATTCTCCCAAGCCCGTTAATACCGAGAGTGGGTTTTTTATTTTCAAATACTTGAACCTTGGCCATGGTGCACCTCCTATGATTTCACCTGAGTGAAATGGAATCAGTAAATCTTTTTTGATGACCTTCCCCAACTTTTAAAACCAATGAATATAAGAGGGAGGCCTCTTCCACAACCTTCTGGAAAAATATACACACTTCTCTGATCAAATGTCAACCGATGGAATTGTTTCAGGGAATAAAAAAAGGCTCAGGCAAAAAATAAGATCCTGGAGATTGACTTGAATCGGAGGATATGGTTTATTATTTTTAACAAGTTCGTAAAAAGTCGCCGGAAGCCCGAATTTGTCATTCCCGTGGAAACGGGAATCCAGGAAACTCAAATACTTCTGGCCCCCCCCTTCCGCGGGGGTGACGCCTTTGGGGAATTTTTACGAATTCGTCAATTTTCGCCTATTAAGAGTATTTTTTATTCACTTTGAGAGCTTTGGGTGATCGATGATACCGGACCCTTTGCTGATCAATTTTTCCTTTCTCATTCAAGATAAAAATCTCCAGGGCCCGGTTTTGGATCTGGCCTGCGGCAAGGGGCAAAATGGCCTTTTCCTGGCCGGTCTGGGTCTTCCGGTCATCCTGGTCGATCGAGATCCCAAGGCCTTGGAGGAGGCCCAAAGAAGGGCGGCCGGGAAGGGGTTCGAGGTAACCTTTGAAGAGGTCGATCTGGAAACCGGCCGGAACCCGCTTAAAAAGGATTACTACCGGGCCATCCTGGTTTTCCGATATCTCCATCGTCCCTTGCTCCCCTGTATTAAAAAAGGGATAATCAATGGCGGAATCCTGATCTATGAAACCTTCACCCATGAACAACCACAGTACGGCCGTCCTCATAATCCCGACCATCTTCTAAGACCGAATGAGCTGGTCGATTGGTTTAAGGACTGGCCATTGATCCATTATTTTGAAGGGACGTTAGAAGATCCTCCCAGATCAATAGCTCAGCTCGTCTGCAGAAAACCCGACTCTTTTCCGCTCGTCAAAAAATGATGTCGGCCCACTCCCTCCCGAACCATTATTCTGTTTTTCTCCTTGCCCCTTTCCGGGGTCTATCTTATAATCTTTTGTAAAAGCTAAACTAGTATCCATCCGGAAATGGTCATATTCCGGATGGAGCGATCAGCCATCAGCCTTTAGCCATCAGTAAAATCCTTTACTGTTAAACAGGTTAGCTGAATGCCGATCGC
>CAZSTT010000196.1:5281-6799 GCA_964609705.1 uncultured Thermodesulfobacteriota bacterium | reverse complement strand
GCTCCCGGACGAGGACGATCAAACAGAGTACATAAGAGGTGAAGTGGATGATAAAGGCGGTGATCATGATGTACAGTTCCTGGGGATTGGTGAAGAGTTCCACCGGCAAGGTCTGGATACAAGACCAAAACCTTCCCGGCCGTGGGCTTGACCGCACCGACCAGGGTCTTGATCAGGGTTGATTTTCCCGAACCGTTGGGACCTAATAACCCATAAATCTGGCCGCCTTCGATGGTCAGATCCAGCTCTTGCAGGGCCTTAACTTTACCAAAGCTTTTGAAAAGACCGGAAATAGAGACGGCTGGTTTCATGGATTCAGGGAAAAAAGTTAATGAAATCTGTTTTATAAGGATTGGATTTTGGTGAAAAAAAGTATATGAAAAGGGAGAGCCTGGGTCAAGGAGAAAAACAGGATGAAGAGGAAGCCGGGAATCTGGAATAATCAACCTGAAGTTCGAGGGGGATGGGGCAGGGCGGAAAAAATCTTGTTGATTACTTTCTGATCTTCGATAATACTGAGTACCCGAATCAGAACAATTGGTTCCCGGGAAAAGAATAATCTTTCGAGGTGATGCACAATATGAAAAATTTATTGGAGGATATTGAGGAAATTTTACTGATGGGACCAGGACCATCCTGTGTTCCTCCGGAAGTCTATTGGGCTTTGAGCCAAAAGACCCTGGGGCATCTGGATCCTTACTTTCTGAAGATCATGGATGACCTCAAGACCATGCTTCGTCGGATCATGAATACGGCCAACGACCTGACCCTCCCTTTGTCGGGAACAGGTTCGGCCGGGATGGAAGCCGCTTTTGTCAATCTGGTGGAGCCGGGAGACCAAATTCTGATCCTGTTGAACGGCGTTTTTGGCCTGAGGATGCAGGATGTGGCCGGAAGATTAGGGGGCCAGGTTGATGTGTTGGAGTTCCCCTGGGGGAGCCCGGTTCAGGAAGAGGCGGTAGAAAAAATGATTCGAAAGAAAGATTACCGTCTCATTGCCGTTGTTCAGGCCGAGACCTCCACCGGCGTGAAAAATCCGGTAGCGGAAATAGGCCGGCTCCTTAAGGGGGGTGAGGCCCTCTACCTAGTAGACACCGTCACCGGTTTAGGGGGGATTGAAGTCCGCATGGATGAGTGGAATATTGATGTCCTGTACAGCGGTACCCAGAAATGTCTCTCCTGTCCGCCGGGACTGGCCCCTATCTCCTTTTCGGAGAAGGCCATGGCCAAGCTGAAGGCCCGCAAAACAAAAGTTCCCAACTGGTACCTGGACCTGACCCTGATTGCCAATTATTGGGGACAGAACAGGGTCTATCACCACACGGCGCCGGTGAACATGCTCTATGGGCTTTACCAGGCACTCCTGCTCATTTTAGAAGAAGGACCGGAAAAGGTTTTTAAACGGCATCAGGAAAATCACCAGGCCCTGGTCCAAGGACTTGAAGGATTGGGTTTGAAGATGCTGGTAGACGAACCCTTTCGCTTGCCCATGTTGAATGCGGTTTGTGTCCCGGATGG
>CAZSTT010000196.1:0-5181 GCA_964609705.1 uncultured Thermodesulfobacteriota bacterium | reverse complement strand
TGGAATCAAACCGATCTCTCCGGATATCTGGTGCTGGGATCAAACGGGGAGGCTGTTTATCTGAGTGAAAAGGAAAAGCTGAAAGTCCTGGAAGTTTCCCGGGAGGCCATACCGAGCCATAAGATCATGCTCGTGGGGACTGGTATGGAATCCACTATTGAGACCATCCGTTTTACCAATGAGGCTGCCGGACTGGGCGCTGATCTGGCTCTGGTGGTGACCCCTTATTATTTTAAGGGATCTATGACGGCTGAGGTGCTCTATGATTATTTTGTGGCCGTAGCCGAGGAGGCCCGAATTCCCATCCTGGTTTATAACGTTCCTCAGTTTACCGGCATTAATATGGCTCCCGGTCTGGTGGCCCGGCTTTCCCTTCATCCCAATATTATCGGCGTTAAAGACAGTTCGGGAAATATCGAACAACTGACCAGAATCGTCCATGAATCTGCTGACGGGTTTGGGGTCTTGGTCGGTTCCGCTCCGGTACTCTTTCCGGCCCTCTGTGTCGGGGCCGACGGCGGGATCCTGGCGGTGGCCAACGCCCTGCCTGAACTATGCACCCGCTTAATGAGACTTTTTGCGGAAGGGAACTATCCGGAAGCCCTGAAGCTTCAGAATCGTCTGACGCCTATAGCTATGGCCGTGACCGGTACCTATGGCATAGGCGGATTGAAGAAGGTCATGGACTTCCGGGGCTATTTCGGCGGGGAGCCGAGAAAACCTCTGAAAAGTATAACTCCGGAAGCCGAGAAGGATTTGACGGATCTCTTACAACAGTTAAAAGATATTTTGTAACGTGAACCGGATCTATATCTCCAGGCGGTTTCGAGAAGCAGGCCCTTCAAAAAGTCTAAATGATTTTTAATAAGTTCAAACCTTCCCGAATAAGCACCGCAGCGAAAAGGCAGAGGAGAACCGCCAGAAAACGCAATGTGTACAGGTACCAATTCCCGGTTAAAAAGGATTTTGATTTGCCGACCAGGAGGGCCAGCAACACTTTTGATCCGATCAGAAAAAGATAAAAACTCAGGATAAAGGCCCCGGATGCCCAGACCCCCTGCTTCATCGATTTGGTTATCATCGGCGCACCGACACTGAACCAAAAGAGATAAGGGTGGGGATTTAAGAGGTTGACGATAACCCCCTTGGTCAATGATTTTGGATTTTCCATCTCCGCCTTCGTTTCCAGGTCCTTTAAACGAAAGCTTTGATATCCCATGGAAAGAAGGACCACCCCGCCGATCAGGGAAATAACCCCCAGCACTGACTGAAAACCTGATACTTGGCCCAGGACGATTACCGTCAAAAGAATGATCGGTAAATCAGTGATGACCGGGCTGATGGCCACCCTGATTCCGGCCCTGAAATCATGCCTAAGGGTTTCGGAAACGACCAGCGTCAAGAGTGGCCCCGGTGAAAGCCCTGCGGAAAGGCCGAGCAGGGTCCCGATCAGAAAAAAACCGGTCATTGGCGCTTACCATAACTCGGATAATTTATCGCTGATTTTGTGATAAAAAGAATATCGAAACAAGAAGAAGTCAGGAGTCAGAATCCAGAATCCAGAATAAGTCAGAAAAAATTTGTTGGTTTTGTTGTTATTCTGAATTCTGACTCCTGGATTCTGGATTCCAAAATTTAATTATTTTATATTTATCAAAGCCTGGAGTTTTTCCAATAATAACGAGGCCGGCTAAAAAAGTTTACTGGCCCCACTCATAATCCCTCGGCCGGCCACCATGCGGTTGATCTGGTTGGTTCCCTCAAAGATCTGGGTCAACTTGGCGTCCCGCATCAGTTTCTCGACTACCGACCCTCTCATGTATCCTGATCCCCCCAATATCTGAACGGCATCGGTAGTGATTTTCATGACCGCATCGGTGGCAAAAAATTTGGCCAGCGCCCCTTCGGTGGTGCAGCGCAGGCCCTGGTCCAGCATCCATCCCACCTGAAGGTACATGGCCCGGGAGGCCATGATCAGGGCATTCATGTCGGCCAGCATAAACTGGACCCCTTGGTGGTTCCCTATGGGCTGTCCGAACTGAACGCGGGTCTTGGCCCGCTGGATCGATTCATCCAGGGCCTTTTGGGCGATCCCGGTACAGATGGCGGCAATGTTCACCCGCCCCCGGTCAAGGGCCATCATGGCTAATTTAAAGCCTTCCCCTTCTTTTCCGATGAGGTTGTCCAGGCCCACTTCAAGATCTTCAAAAAACAGTTCAACCACATTCAGTGCCCGGTGTCCCATCTTATCCTCTATTCGCCCCACGCGAATACCGGGAGTATTACGAGGAACGGCAAAACAGCAGATTCCTTTGGTGCCCAGGCTCCGATCCGTTGTGGCAAACAGGCAAAGCAAATCGGCATACTGGCCATTGGTAATATAGCATTTGGAGCCGTTGATGATGTAGCGATCCCCTTTTTTCTCGGCGGTCGTTTGCATGACCCCGGCATCCGATCCGGCCTCGGGCTCGGTAAGGCAAAAACAGGCGCTTCGATAACCTTCGGTCATGGCCCCGATAAATTTTTTCTTTTGCTCCTCCGTTCCTCCAAGGAGAATAGACCCCGTGGCCAGATGGCCGATGCCGATCATCTGGCCGATGGCGCAGCACTCGTAATTGAGGGCTTCCGTCACCAGATAATGCTCCAGATAACTCATCCCCGATCCTCCGTATTGCTTGGGAATGTTGGTGTACAAAAAGCCGAGCTCTTGGGCTTTTTTCAGAATAGCCTCCGGATAGGTGCCCTCCCGGTCATATTCGATGGCCACCGGTTTAATCTCCCTGGCGGCAAAATCCCTGGCCAGTTCCAATAACCGTTTTTGATTCTCACTCAGGCTGAAATCGATCATGGCTAAATAATCCTTTCCTTTTTTTGAGAGATCTGGAAAATATTCTGTTTGATTAAAATCCTTCAGTTGGCAGCTTACCTATTATTTTTCAAATTGATATGGTTAACGACTGACCAGAAGATACCAAACCAGCAAGAAAAGCGCACTCCACCAGCCTAAGAAGGAAATGATAAAACTGATGGTGATTTTAAATTGCCAGGAAGCAGGAAGTAACTCATGCGATCGGCCCTTCTTTTCCCGTTTTATTAAGAAGGGGCTGACACGGAAACTCAGGAAAAGACCGTTAATCACCAATACAAGACCGATCAAGGACTGGTAGAAGGGGATTCCGGTCCAACCGGCTTTCCGATAGGTAATCAGACCACCGACAACGGTCAGCAGGAGACCGATCCAGATGAGAGGCTTGGTAACTTTGTGGGTTCGAGTGGTAGCCTCGGTCCAGTAAGGAGATTTCCTTCCCAGAAATCCATGGAGATCGATAACAGTGACCGCTCCCAAGCCGATGATAAATCCGGCCAGGAAAATAAAAAGCCCGATGAGGTCCATCCAGGGAATTGCCTGCATTATTGAGAACCCCTTTCCTCAACTCGATTTTGTTCTGAATTATTAATTAATCCTATTTTATGGCTAAATATATTCATTTTTCTATTTTTTATGGGTGTATTGTCAATAGAAAATTAATAAAACAAATTTGTCTTTTTTAGGCCCTAGGTTCAAAATTCAACTATCTTGCCGTCATAAGCCGTCTCCAGGGTGACATTATTGACATGGCCCAACATGTCATCGCTCATATGGGGTAGTATCAGCCGTTTTGACTGAATAAGGGGAAATCGTTTTCGCAAAGACTATTGATCCTTTTCGGTCGCCGAGTCCTGATCTTCCTTGAGCCGGAGGAGCGGTAGAGCCAGATTCCAGTGGAGGGCAGCCAAGCGAAAGACCAATACGACTAAAGCGGCCACAAAAACAATAAGAGGACTCGGCAGTCCAAGATAGGAAAGAATCGCCAGCAGAAGGGCGCCGCCAAGACTGGCCGAGGCGTAGATTTCCCGCCGAAGGATCAAAGGGATCTCCCCTGAAAGTAGGTCCCGGATAATGCCGCCGACAACTCCGGTAGTGACCCCCATGACGATCCCCAGACTGTAATCGTGGGTTGCCTGCAGTCCTTTCTGAAATCCGATGACCGTGAAAACGGCCAGGCCGACCGCATCGGCATAGATCAGGATCTTGGAAGGCAATTTCCAGTATCGTGCCGATAGAAAGGTGCCGAAGGCCGCTATGGCGGCTATCCCAAAATATTCCGTGTTTGAAATCCAGAATATCGGATAAGCCCCCAGGATTACGTCCCTCAGGGTGCCCCCGCCTAAAGCAGTCACGCAGCCCAACACTACCACGCCGAAGATATCCATCCTTTTCCTACCGGCGGAGAGCGCCCCGGTAATGGCGAAGACCGCTGTGCCGACTAGGTCAAGCAGGTGCATGTTGCTATTTAGAGAAAAATCCACCGAATCCCTCCGCCGCGATTGATAAAATCCTTCGATAATTTGCTTGGAATATATCACAAAATAAACGCAAATGTCAGCTCAGACAAAAAAACGTCACTGTTTGGCAACTAATTTATTTTTGAGTATTAAACCGTCATGCCACGCTTTTTAGTGGCGTGACACCACGAACTAGGAAAATAGGGCTGGGCCTTGAGTAACCTTGAAACTTATTTTCGCACTAAGATAATGGTGCCAGAAAATGCGTGCGGCAACCGCCCTCCATGGTTTCCAGACCAGGCTCAGGGTCTCCAGTATTTGTGTAGAAGGTCTTTCCCTGAGTCCTTTGACTCGCTGAACGGCGGTAGCCAGAGCCAGATCTCCGCTAGGCCAGATATCCGGACGTCGAAGGGCCATCAATAGATAGATATCTGCCGTCCATGGCCCGATCCCCTTTATTTTGATCAATTCGGCCCGACCCTGGTCATCCTCCATTTTCCTAAGCCTTTCCAGATTGAGGGAACCTGAATTAATAGATTCGGCCAATTGCCTGCAGTAATAAGCTTTCTGTCGGCTAAAACCTATTTCCTTGAGGATTTTCCCATCCAAATTCAGAAATTCTTCGGGAGATAAAAAAGGGACGGCTTGCAACAGCTTATTAAAAGCCGCTCTGGCCGAGGATAGAGAAACCTGCTGCTCGAGAATAATCTGCACCAGCGTCGGGAAACCGGGATCGCGTTTCCACAGGGGAGGAGGACCTAGGGCGGCCAGGACCGCACCCAGATCAGAATCCCGATCTTTTAAGATGTTAAGCGCCTGGTGAAACATCGGTTGGGTTAGTGGTTTATTTTTTTT
>CAZSTT010000195.1:3968-6895 GCA_964609705.1 uncultured Thermodesulfobacteriota bacterium | reverse complement strand
TTTTCAAAGGGTTTCTGGCCCCAGGTGATGATCGGTATCGAAGTGTTCTCATCCGGAAAGGTCTTTTCCGGATGAGAACTAATTAAGATTCACTCCTTACTTTAAGCAAAGATGATACCAAAAGATCATTTTGCGATAACTCACTGATTAATCAAATTATTATCACAACAAATCTCTCAAGGGGGTATATTTTTTGATTGGCGGGTGCAGGATTTGCATGGTCCTTGCAATTTTTGCAGTTTTTTATATATGATGGACTAGTAATAAATCCATCATCAGGCCGGGGACGATTAAGCACCGGCTTGGGTGAAGGTGGAACCACCTGAATTCACTTCAAGAGGCCGGAGAGTCCCGCCTTTTTGAAAAGTAGTTTTTGGACTTTTTACGAGGTTATCAAATATGATTCTGCTTAATCGTCAACTACCGGGTTTCGAGGGAAACCCGGGAAAGAAAACAGACTTTGTTCGGTTCTTTTCTACTCTAAACCGGAATTTGAGGTCCATACATCTGCCGGAATGGGTAGACAAAAGCACTTGCAGGTTTTCAATTTTCTACTTGACTCTTATTTCCTCACCAATTTATACTCCAAGTACTCTTATCAAAAAATAATATATTTTCGGATAGATATAAGACTGATGCATCTGTAATAAGTCTCCAAATCCGTCACCCCCGCGAAGCCTGCCCTCGAATGTCTTCATCGGGGGGCGGAGGTCTCCCATCAAGGCGGGATTGAGTTTCCTGGATTCCCGCTTCCACGGGAATGACGAAAATGGGCCTCCGGCGACTTTTTATGAGTTCATCAAAATGGGTGGACACTCCATTTATGTTTTCTTTAAAATAAAAGAGGAAACAAATCGGTAAAATGAACATCGAACTGGCCAAGGATCTTGCTTATCTAGGACTGATGGATAAGGCAAGAGAGATTTATGATGAATTGGGAGAGCAGGCGGCTCTTTCCTATATCAAAAACAGCCATCGCCTTCTCAGCAAAGTTTATCATCCCGATCTGAATCCCCTCAATGGCGAAAAAGCTTTGAAAGCCCAACAGAGATTAAATCAGATCAGTGAACGTATTAACCGGTTGAAGGACGAAGAGATTATCGAAGTGCTGATACAAAGAGAACCTCCGGCAATCGGACAGGGGGTACAAGAAAAAAAGGGTAAAAAAAAGATCTTGGTCGTAGAAGACGAGTTCGGCCTTCACGAACTTTTTCGGGATATTTTTCATATGGAGGGCTATGAGGTTCGAATCGCGACCAATGGCCTTAACGGTTATGAAATCTATAAGGAATTTAAACCGGATCTGATCTTTACGGACATCATCATGCCTGAAATGGATGGGTTGGAACTGGTCAGTAAAATCAGGGAGATCAATCCGCAAATAAAGGTCATTTATATGAGTGGTTTCTTTGGAATAAAAAATTTAAAGGAAAGAATCAGGGGTGAAGTTGAAAAATATGGTTACCTCACTTTTTCAAAGCCATTCAAACTCAGCCACATGCTCGAAATTGTCAACGAATATCTAAATACCTGACACAGATTAATCCCTTTAGTGCGAAAATAGAGTTTGAGGCTACTCGCTGCTCCGGCCTATTTTTCATGTCCCGGCCTCCTTTGGAGGCCTCTTGAGAAGGTCGGGCCCCTCGACTTTGCCGAGCTTTCGAAGAGGCCCCCTTTGGGGAGCCGATAGGCCGACCGGATCGTGGTGTCACGGCCTGCCTTGTGCAGGCATAGGCCCCTGGCAGGGCATGGCGGTTTATTGGGTATTTCCGAAGTTTTTATTCCCTCCACCCAGAGAGGGAAGAAAACCGCTCAGGGAAAGGGTGACCATGGAATGGGAGTCTTTTTGTTCATCATAGCGTCTGGTTTCGATAGTTGCGACCAGGGTAACGGATATGGGGTAATTCCATAAATTGAGAACAATCCCAAAGCCGCTGGTTGATTTAAAAACTATTGGCCTGGGGGTTATGTCCCTGTTAGTCAGCGTTTGATCATGGACGACCACGTCCATCCGTAAACTGGAAAAAATAAACAGGGACTGCAAGAAAGACGAGGATAGCGGCGGGCCTAATCCTAAAGGGTCAAGGCTGATATCGGTTATATATTGCGGCCCGATTCGGCTGACCCCGTACTGATTATGCTTATCAGGGTTCCAACCAAACTGGAATTCGACCAGGGATGAGGCGGATGTGGATGTCCCTAAATACACCCCTTTTTTTATAACAGCCTTCAAGCTTAAATCATCATTTGGCCAGGGATAATACTCCCATATTTTTTTGGATTGATCAATTCCGATGATAAACAGGGGAGTATTTCCAATTTCATTTTTCCAGCAGGCCGCCTCACTCTCTCCGAGGACATTGACATGGAACCAGTTTTGTAAATCTCCCGTTCTGCTCAGAGGTCCGACAACACCGGCCCAACCGCCTATTTTTTGATAAGTTTTCTTGTCTTGAGTTTCCCCGTTAGCATGGATACCATAAAGAAGAAACCCGGCGGGAGCGCGTTCTCTCGGCTTCAGTCTTCTGTCATCCGGGTGCTCGGGAGTAAGGATTGACTGGGTTATTTCGAATCCTGTCCAAAATCTTTTATATTCCGGCCCGAATAGAAAATCTGATATTTTTTCTGAAATCGGTTCGATAGGATTAGGCGGGTAGTCTTTTAAAGAAGAAATAAATTCCAGGGTCATTAAGTTGCTGGTTTCTCTATCCGTAGGTTCTCTTCCCGGAGGTTGAATGGCGTCATTGGCATGGGAAATTCTAAACTGAGGGTTTGTTTTTAAATATACCTTTGAATTTTCCAAGGCAGCGGCTTGTCCGGACGGACCCAGGGTTAATAATCCAAGGAAAAGGATCAACTGAAATGCAATTCTTCTGGTAAACCACCGTACTATATTTATCATAAAGATGATGGCCTGTCTCCCGGAA
>CAZSTT010000195.1:2041-3868 GCA_964609705.1 uncultured Thermodesulfobacteriota bacterium | reverse complement strand
TTATTTTCTCTTATCCCGAGCAAGGGGTACTCCCGCCAAAGACCGGTTTATTGGTCCTTTTTTGATAGTAACGTTTCAGGCAGGTTTCGTCAAAAAGAAAATCGGGAGAGTAACGTTTTGGGGGGATATCAGGGTAGGCAGGATCGTGAAGATTAAATTGGAGTCAGACGCCGGGATTGGGTTAAAGGGAACGATTTCCAGAACCTTCGCCCGGCGCCATTGATACTGAAATCTTAAAGCCGCGGGGAGCCTCCCGGTTTGACGCGGCGGAAGAAGATAATATTTATATTTCCATCCGGAAATTCGAATTTCCGGATGAGAACTAGCTACTTCAAAGTATACCCCCGGGCATCGAAACAGGCGCTGATCGCCCGCAGATAGTCCGAACTTTTTTTCATGCGCTGAGCATCGGGGGGGCCCTCAGGGGGAATTTTCGGATCAAAATCGGCTTCGTTGACGGCCCAGTTGTGGCATTCATCAAAATCCTGGGCCTGTTGCTCTTCACTCTGACCTTGGCGGGGGTAGATGAGCATCCGGTTTTCTGATCCTTGACCTGAGGACTCGGGTGGCTGATCTCCTTCAGGCAGGTCAGGATAATAATAAGACGGAGGGTAATAATAACCCGGTCCCAAACCCCATCCTATGATACCGCCGATAACCAATCCGGGAAGGAACCCTCCAAAACCTCGGTGTCTGCCATGACCTCTATATCTATCCGGTCCTCTATAGCCCCTATACCGAGGATTCCGGTCAGATCCTCTATCTCCTCTATCCCTGAAATTCCTGTCAGGGCCCCTATATCCTCCGGGACCATGATTTCGGTCCGGTCCTCTATATCCTCCGGGACTTCCAGACGACCCTCCACGCCCGCTATATCCCCCAAGCCCCCCAGGTCCTCGAGCCCCGGCGGTCTGTTCGGGCGGCACCAATAGGGTCAACATCAATAAAAGACTTATCAGGCTGATGATCTTTTTCATAAGATCTTCTCCCTGCCGGCCGGTTACCGGCATAAGGTTAAATTCTTTCTTAAAGAGACCCCGGGGAAATAAAAAGGTTAAAAAGAGCTCAAGAAATCATGGATGACCCCGGACGAAGGTCCTCTGATTATTTATAACATCGCCCCCAGGGCCTGCCCCCTATGGTTTGCCCTGGTATTTCTTCTTGACTCTGATTTCATCACTATTTTATACTCGACAATCCAAAAAGTAAATTCTTTCGAGGATCATTTTATTCGTGGAGGGGACGATGAAAGAAAAGACACCGAAAAAGCAAGTCGCAGTAATTCTCGGCAGTCCCAGAAAAAATGGGAATAGTGCCATTTTGGCCGAACAAATTTCCAAGGGAGTCAGATCGACCGGGGCCAAGGTCGAAACCATATTTCTGCAGGGCCTGAAGATTGCCCCCTGTAAGTCTTGTTATGCCTGTCAAAAACGAAACAGCAAGGGTTGTGCAATCAAGGATGACATGCAGTCCATTTATTTGAAGCTGATCAAGGCCGAGGCTTGGGTCATTGCCAGTCCGGTTTACTGGTTTACCATGTCGGCCCAAACCAAGATTTTTATGGACCGCTGTTTTGCCTTGCCGGCCTATGCCAAAACTCCTTTTTTAGGCAAGCGCATCGCCATAGCCATGAGCTATGGGGACACGGATCCCTTTACTTCCGGCTGTGTAAACGCCCTTCGGACCTTTCAGGATGCTTTCCGTTATACCGGTTCCAAGATGGTCGGAATAGTCTATGGAAGCGCCATGAAGGCCGGGGAGATTGAACTCAATGAGGCCTTGATGCTGGAAGCGGAAAACCTGGGGAAACGGTTGATAAAAATATAA
>CAZSTT010000195.1:0-1941 GCA_964609705.1 uncultured Thermodesulfobacteriota bacterium | reverse complement strand
CGGTTCGGAGAAAAGCCATTGGACCCGTCCTTTCTTTTTTATATTTTCCTGGCTGGCCTAACGCTCATTTTCCTGGTGCTGGCCCTTGTTTTCCTGCTTCCTAAGATTCTGAAAAATCTCGGCGGCCGGGGCCGAGGATGGACAACCCTGGCGGAACATTTCCCCGCAGCATCCCAACCGCCGGAAGAACTGTTTAAAAGACAAACAATAGAAGTCGGGAGAGTGGTTTATAAACGATGCGTCACGGTAGGAATCACTCCCCAAGGGCTGTATTTGGATGTTAACCTCCCCTTCTCCTCCCGGCTCAAACCTTTGCTCATCCCCTGGGGAATGATTAAAGAGGTGAGGGAAGGAGCGCTATACTGGGAAAAGACCCGAATCCTCTCCATCGGTGAGCCGGAAATCGGAACGATCTCTTTTTTCTCAGTCCTGTTCGAAAAGGCCCGCCCTTATTTAAATAAATAGACCGAGCCTGAGGGGGGTTGTTTGTCCCTATCTTGAAAGGGATGAAACCTTTAATAAATGTTCAATTTTGGCCAAGATCAAGGAAGGCGAAAATTTCAACCACAGGAATATAATTAATATTTCGAGGATTGAAATTTGAGCCTGACACAGAGATTGGGCAAAAGGGGACATTTTTCAAAACTTCAGGATTGGGCCATCAACTTAACCCTCTTCCCGTCTATCTCCACCGTGGTTTTGGAGTAAGTCAGTTTTTTATAAATCTTTCCGTCTTTGAAATGGATAATATCCAGTCCCCGTCTCTTTTCCGGTTTTCCTTCATAGCCTTTTTCCGTGGATGGCCATTCCAGTTCCCAGGTTACGGTCAATTTCTGTTCTTCCTCGTCAACGAAGAGATCGTCCCGATGAAAGATAAATTCCCCTCCGCCAGCGAACCAGGAAGTCCAGGCCTGCCGCAAAGCCTCCTTGCCTTTGGCATTGCCTCCGGTCCAGTTTTCAAAATAGACTTCGTCATGATAAATTTCCAGGACCCCCTCAAGGTCCCGCCTGTCCCAGGCCAGACTGTTTTGGGCCATGGCTTCTTTAATCTCTGCTTTCAACAGTTTCATAGGTCCTCCTTATCCGGGGATGTAATCAATATAGCATAAACAGGGAAAACAAAAAAACATTTTAACCCTGCCGGTTAGAATTTGCTGTTGGCTCTGTTTCGGTAATGCCTTGATAGGGACTTCAAATGTTGAAACGGCCCTGTTTTGTCCTTGACCCCCCTTAGGGGATACCTTATATTTTCTTGCGATGCCCTGGGTGAATATCGGCCCGGGTCACCATCATGGGTCCATGATAAAAAACACAAAGGGGGCGTAAAATGAATGATCAGATCAGGGGCGATCAATTCTATGTCTGGTTTGACACCGAGTACTCAACATTGGAACTGGAAACCGCCCAACTGCTTCAGGTGGCGGCCCTGATCACCGATTCCTCACTCAAGCGGGTATTGCCTCCCGAGCAGGATGTGCGATTGACCATTCGGGTGCCTGATGGTGAAACTCTCAGTCCCTGGGTAGAACAGCATCTGCCTGACTTAGTAAAAACCTGCCGGTCTTCTGACGCGGTGACAAGGGAGATTGCCGATGATCGTCTGGCCGCCTATGTGGACAGCGTAGTCGGTTTCCCGGCCGAGCGGGAAGATCAACGACCGGTGCTGGCCGGAAACAGCGTTCACGCCGACTGGTACTTAATCCGCCGCTTCCTGCCCCGTTTTCTCAGCCGTCTTCACTACCGTCATCTGGACGTGACCGCTTTCAAACTGGAATGGCGTCACCTTCATCCCGACCTGGAGTTTGAAAAGGAGAATCCGGAATTCATCAACAGGTATTTTCCCGAAGCCGTTCTGCCGGCTTCGGGCAGCCGTCATGACGCCTACTATGACCTTCAAGCCTCGATTGCCGAACTGACTTATTACCGCCGGTTTCTCTTTAA
>CAZSTT010000194.1:0-6987 GCA_964609705.1 uncultured Thermodesulfobacteriota bacterium | reverse complement strand
ATAGCATATACCTTTCTGCTTTCCCAAGTGTTGCACTTCGCTATTGAACTGGCGAGTCTATTTCTTCATGCCGGGACCAAGAAAGATCCCCTCTTCGGGAAGCGATCGGTCGGCGTGGCACCACCAAATATGAAAATAGGGCTAGGCGTGAGTGACCTCGAACCCTATTTTCGGACTAAAAGCTAAATTACTTAAACCCTGGCCAGGTTTTTTAAGGCTTGGACCTTTTCCCAGGAAAAAGGATTTAAACAGGGGAGCAGTGAATTATTCTGAAAAACAGGATCGTCGATCAGGGGGAATCGAGAGGAGCGGCAGGCTTCCTCCCAGAGGGCTGTTTGGGGTAAGGGGGAATATTCGGCCAGTCGGGGGCGGAGGCCCAGGGCCTTGACCTCCCTGATGGTTTTTTCGATTGCCGGAAGGGTTTGTCCCGGGAGGCCGATCAGCAGATAGGACTCTATCTGATTTTTTTCGAAGCCGGCTTTCCTTAAGGCAATGACCGCCCGATGAAAATCCTCCTGATCCATCTTCCCTCCCCAGGCCTTTTGTCTTTCCCAATCGGTTGTTTCCAGGCCCAGACGCAAGGTTTTGAAACCGGCCTTAAAAAGCAATTGCGCCCTTTCCGAGTTTATTTCCCGCACATGAAGGGCATTGGGGGTGTGAAAACGGAGGGGCCGGTTTTGCCGTAATAAGGTCTCCAGCACCATCCCTAAATGATTTTCAAAGCCGATCAATAAGGCATCATCATAAAATGCGAAATCCAGAATCCCTTTTGACCGGTGCCAGTAGATAATTTCGTCGATCACCCCTTCGGCCGAACGTCGTCTAAAACCGGGCTGGAGGATTTTCGAAGCACAATAAGGGCAGGAAAAAGGACAACCCCGGGAAGTCATCAGGCAGACGTAATCCAAACGGCGATATAAATCAAAGGCCGGCAGAGGATAGTCATCCAAGTCATCAGGGTCCGGCAGGTGCGGTGATGCCCGGCCGGTAAGGGATTCCAGCAATTTTAAAATTGCCCCTTCTCCCGGTCCGGTGATAAGATAGTCCGGAAATACCTTCTTTTGGGCATGATCGGGCATCAGCGTGGCATAGATACCGCCCAGGATGATCGGGGTGTCCGGGAAAACCGATCGTACCAGCTCCACGGTCTCGATAACACCCCCATACCAATAGGTCATGGAAGAAGTAATTAAAACGGCCTGGGGCGGGGGGAGTTCTCGCAAAGCTTGAAGAAAAACAGCCGGAGGGACCCCATAGCGATAATAATATTTCGGAATTTCCTGCAAGGCCGGAGGCTTGGCCAGACGCTGACGTAAATATTTTCCTGTGCCGAAAATTTTACGGGGCGGCAGAGAAGCCAGGGACTCCGCTCCTTTAAAGTGGACATCCAGACAGTCCAGGAGATGGACCTGATAGCCATTGGCTCGCAGGGCCCCGGCCAGATAGAGCAATCCCAAGGGCTTGGCCCAGAGATCAAAAGCGGTAAAATCCTGGATGAAGGGATTGACCAGGAGGAGGTGAGGGGAAGAGGGCATTGGGCAAATTTAAAGATGAAAAATGAAAAATTGAAAGTTTAAAATAAAGATTAAACATTTGGAAATTTAAGCAATTTCCATTATACACTTTTCAATTTGAACTTTGCAATTTGAACTTTGACTTTTTATCCTATCTTCTTATACCTAAGCCATGGAATCAGATCAAATAAAAAAACTTCGTCAATGGGTGGTCTCTCAACCTGAGTTCCAACTTCTTCTGACCATATCTCAAGAAGTCGGAGCGGATATTTTTCTGATCGGGGGATTAGTGCGGGACCGGCTGCTGGAGAAGGATACTCAGGATGTAGATATCACCTTTTCCCGGGAATCCTTGAAAGCTGCCGGAATTTTTGCCGACCGGACCGGCGGTTCTTTTGTCTTGCTGCGACCGGAAGGAGAATTGGCCCGGGTGGTCCTTCAAGGCCGGACTTACGATTTCGCCAAATTCCGGGGGCCGGATCTGGAGGCGGATCTGAGAGGCCGGGATTTTACCGTTAATGCCATCGCTCTTTCTCTGGTTCAAGCCTTTGGCCCAAAGGAATGGCTTCCCTATGATCCTTTAAACGGGATACCGGACCTGCAGAACCGGGTATTGCGGATGGCCGCAGAGGATTGTTTTGAAAAAGATCCCCTGCGTATGCTTAGAGCCTTCCGTTTCTCGGCTCAACTGGGTCTGACCATCGATTCTGCGACCGGGCAGGTTATTGAAAAATCCGTTTCCGGCCTGACCCGAAGCGCCCCGGAACGCATTCATTATGAGTGGCAGCATCTGCTCTCCCAACCTTCCAGCTATTTTTCTTTGCAAGCCATGGAACAGTCCGGGTTGTTAAAAGTCCTTTTGCCGGAAATGGAAGGTTTAAAAGGTGTCGAACAGGATCGCTATCATCACCTCGATGTTTACCAGCACAGTCTTTTGACTTTTCGCTGTCTGGAGGATCTGTTTCAGAAGGGTATCTCCCTTCCGGAGGATCTGGAAAAGGCCATGGTCTCTTTTATGGAGGAAAAAAATAAGGCCGCCTGGTTAAAATGGGCGGCCCTGCTTCATGACCTCGGAAAGGCGGAAACCGCCGGTCAAAAACAAGGACATAAGACCTTTTATGGACATGCCGGATTCTCTCAGAATCTGTTTGCCCCCATAGCGGATCGGTTTCGGATCAGTAATCATGAAAAAAAATTTATCGAGCGGATGATCGGCCGGCACATGAGGCCTCTGTCCCTGATCCAGGAACTAATCAAGAAGACCTTAACCCGCCGGGCACTGATCCGTTTCGTCCGAGAAATCGGGGAGGAATTAAACGGGCTGTTCTTGTTGGCTCTGGCCGACACCCTGGCGGCCCGGGGTAAGGAAAAACCGAGGGATCTGGAAGACCGGCTAAAAGAATTATGGCGAGCGGCCCTTATCACCAGAGATCAGATCATCGGTCCCTGGGAAATAATCCCTCCCCTGGTTTCCGGAAAAGACCTGGTTGAACTGGGAATGACCCCGGGCCCTGTTTTCAAGACCGTGCTCTCCGAAATTAAGGAAGAACAACTGGAAGGGAAAATTTCTGACCGGGAACAGGCTCTGGAGTGGATTAAAAGGAGATTGGACCTCGGATAGCAGAGGCCTGCTGATACGATTGTCGGATCCTCAGGTTATGGCGTAAGAATCTAAGGGATAGGGGGAGTATAATGGGGATCGACCAGGTAGCCGATGGTGACGATTAAGACAAAAATGATCCAGAAGACCATGGAAATAATCATCCAGTCTTGAGAGGTATCGGGTTTTATTTTTTGTTTTTCGATTTCCATGAATAAAAAAGTAGGGCATTTTTGTCCTGCTGTCAAGCAAATCTTAGCTTTAATACAAAAACAGGGTTCAAGGATTCAAGGTTTCGAGGGTTCAGACGCTCGATTTTATCGAGCTATAGAAAAGGTACCCCTTTGGGGAACCGTGTGGTTTTAATTCCACGCCTTTAACTAAAACCCCTAACCCCTCGACCCCTTGAAACCTTTTTCATGCTTCCGGGTGCCACCCCCCCAAAGGCGGGGCATGGCGGTTTATTCGGAATTGACAAACAGGGGATAGAAGGTATAGTCTCAACAAAAAATTGATGGTCAAGGAGGACTGTTTATGGAGATTAAAAAAATCGGGGTGGTCGGCGCCGGCACGATGGGAAATGGAATCGCCCAATTAGCGGCCCAGATCGGATGTTCCGTGGTAATGCGCGATGTGGAGGAGCGGTTTGTGGATAAGGGCTTTAAAAGCATCAATGGGTTCTTAAGTAAGAGTGTTGAAAAAGGGAAGATGACCGAGGACCAGAAAAAGGAAATCCTGGGCCGGATCAAAGGGACCGTCGACATGGCCGACCTCAAAGAGGTGGATTTCGTGATCGAAGCGGTTCTGGAAGACCTCAACTTAAAGAAGACGGTCTTTAAAGAATTAGACGGTATTTGCCGGCCGGAGGTCATCCTGGCCACCAACACTTCTTCCATGTCGATTACCGAGATCGCCGTAGCCACCCAGCGGCCGGACAAGGTAGTAGGTATGCATTTTTTTAATCCGGTCCCCTTGATGAGACTGGTAGAAATCATCCGGGCCTATCAGACCAGTGATCCAACCGTCCAGATTACGACCGACCTGGCCAAAAAGATGGGCAAGGAAACGATCGAGGTCAAAAAGGATACACCGGGGTTCGTGGTCAACCGGGTCATGATCCCCCATTTTATCGAGGCGGTTAAAATCGTCGAGGAAGGCATCGCCACACCGGAAGACGTCGATAAGGCCGTCAAGCTGGGGCTCAACTACCCCATGGGTCCTTTTGAGTTGATGGACCTGACCGGATTGGATATTGCCAAAGACGTGGCCGATTATTTTTATAGTGAACTGAATAAAGAGAGCAAATGGGTGGTTCCGAATCTTCACAAAACCATGATCCGGGCCAACCGTCTGGGTCGTAAGACCGGAGCCGGCTGGTACGATCATAAGAAATAGGGCTCTTCCAATAAGACACAAACTTTCAAAAAACGGTCCGATGAAGAGGTCTTTACCGTCATCTAAATAAAGACCTCTTCACCCCTTCGCCCGTGAATAAATATGATCTGACCGATTTTTTTTATTACCGCCGCCAGGTACCGGCTTAATGATTGAGCCGGGCTGGCCGAGGGGGCAGACAGGGCGATCTACGGTCTTAACAAATCAAACACCTCGTCGGCCGCGGCCAGGGTTTTTTCCAGATCTTCCCGGGAATGGGCCAGGGAAATGAACAGGGCCTCAAAGGCGGAAGGGGCCAGATAGACCCCCCGGGAACGCATTTCCCGGTAAAAACGGGCATAGGTCGCGGAAGAGGCTTTTTGAACGGTTTCGTAGTCCCGGATTTCATCCCGGGAAAAGAAAAGGCTGCCCATGGATCCCAGACGAGTGGTGATAAAAGGAATTCCCCGGGCCTGGGCCAGTTGATTCAGCTTTTCAAAAAAGAAGGCCCCTTTCTCCTCCAACTGCTCATAGATCCCTTTTTGGGACAGGACCTCCAAAGCGGCCAATCCGGCGGCCGTAGCCAGGGGGTTGCCGGAAAGGGTCCCGGCCTGATAGACCGGGCCTTCCGGGGCGATAAAGGACATGATCTCTTTCTTCCCGCCATAGGCCCCCACCGGCAGGCCCCCCCCGATAATTTTCCCCAGGCAGGTCAAGTCGGGTTTGATTTGAAAACGTTCCTGGGCCCCTCCCAGGGCCACCCGGAAGCCGGTGATGACCTCATCAAAAATCAAAAGGGATTGATGCCTGAGGGTTTCTTCTCGAAGCCCTTCTAAAAAACCGGGCACTGGCAGGACCACGCCCATATTGCCGGCCACCGGTTCCACAATCACCGCGGCTACCTGATCCCCCAGGGTCCTGAAGGTCTCCCGGACTTTCTCCAGATCATTGTAGGGCAGGGAAAGAGTCAGAGAGACAATTTCCTTAGGGACCCCCGGGCTGCCGGGAATCCCCAATGTGGCTAACCCTGAACCGGCCTTAATTAAAAAGCTGTCTCCATGTCCGTGATAACAGCCGTCGAACTTAACGATCAAAGAACGGTTGGTATAGGCCCGGGCCAGGCGGATGGCGCTCATGGTGGCCTCGGTTCCGGAAGTGACCAGTCGCACCATTTCTATGGAAGGGACCAAAGCAACAACCCGTTCCGCCAGTTCGATCTCAGCTTCGGTCGGGGCTCCAAAACTGGTTCCTTTATCGGCGGCCTGTTTGACGGCGGCCACCACCCGGGGATGGGCATGACCCAGGATCAGGGGACCCCAGGATCCGACATAGTCAATATAAGAATTTCCATCCACATCCACTATCTTAGAACCCTCGGCCCGGTTAATAAACAAAGGGATGGTGCCTACAGCCCTGGCGGCCCGAACCGGACTGTTAACTCCTCCGGGGATAACGGCTTGCCCCCTTTTAAAGAGATTTTCTGACTTCGGCCAATGGTTATTCATAAAAATACCTCATCGTGGTTTTCTTTAATTCCCTCTGGCTGAAAAGCAACTGATAATCGTTGATTCCTGTTTCCCGGGCGATCTTTTCAGCTATACGACGGCAGGCCTCTTCCCCCCTGCCGTGAATCATGGTAAAGAGATTGTATTTCCATTGGCCCTCAGGACGTCGATGATAACAATGGGTCACCTCCCGGTAAGCGGCCATAGCCCGGCCCACTTCTTGAATTTTTTCATCGGGGATCTTCCAAACCACCATGGCGTTAGCTGAAAATCCTGAATTCCGGTGGCGGAGGGTGGCCCCGAAACGACGGATATACCCCTCGTCTTTTAATTTCCTAACGATAGCTAAGAGACGTTTTTGAGAGATCCCCAATTGCCGGGCGATCGGGGCAAACGGTTGGGAGGTAACGGGAAGGTCTCCGGTCAGTTCCCGGACAATGGATTTTTCCAAATCCGAAAGTTTGATTTCTTTTGATTCTTTCAAAAAGATTTCCGCTCTAATTCATTCACCAGCGATTCCAGGGCCTGATGAATATTTTTATATTTATCCAGGAGGTCCTTTCCTTTAGGAGTCAAACGAAGCCCCCCTTTTTTCCCCTGCTCCATATCCTTTTCAGCCAGGAGAAAACCCAGGCGAACTTCGGAGGCCTTTAAACGACCCCAAGCCGCCCGGTAGGACATATTCATTTTTTTGGCCGCCTGGGCCAAAGATCCGTAGTCATCAATGGCTTGGAGAAGCTGATTTCGCCCTTCTCCAAAAAGGACTCGATTATCTTTTTCCAGCCAGACCTTGAATTGGATCTTCACTAAGAAATTTCTCCCTTTCCATTAAACTATAAGAGGGGGAACCCTGAAAGTACTTTTCCCAAAGGTTTCCTGAAGCTGACCGTTGAAAGTCTCATATGAAAATATCATTTTCGGGAGAGTTCAAATTAGGCTATATCATGGCAGTTTTCAAAAAGAATTGCAAGCGCTCCCTGATTTTTATTTTTTG
>CAZSTT010000193.1:0-7009 GCA_964609705.1 uncultured Thermodesulfobacteriota bacterium | reverse complement strand
TATTTTGACGGCAATCCGGCCAACCTTCTCCCAAGGCCGGAAAAAGAGGTAAAAACCGCTTTGCTTGAACTGATCAGGGATCCGGAGGCGGTACTGCGCAAGGCCCGGGAACTTCAAAAAGAAGATAAGCCGCAACTGGCCTTACAGGTGCTTGATGTACTGATCGGAGCCGAACCGGAGCATATCGAAGCCCGAAAGTTGAGAATAGATCTGCTGGAAATGTTGGGAAAGGAAGATTACTGTCTGATGTCCCGAAACACCTGGGTGTATTTCATCAATCAAGACAAAGAGTTTTTGAAATCAAAGGGGATTGAGGTTTAGCCCGGGGAAACAAGGGCTTTTAAATAACCATCTGAATGGTTTGAAATAAAATCAGGAAAGGAGTACGAGTATGAAATTCATTAGAGTGGATATGTCTAAAAAGACCACTCAGGTTGAGGATGTGCCCCAGCGCTATTTGGGTCTGGGTGGGCGGGGGTTGACTTCAATCATGATCAATGCCGAATGCCCCCCCGGGTGTGATCCTTTGGGACCGGAGAACAAGCTTATCTTTGCACCCGGCCTGTTAAGTGGAACCCCTTTGGTCAATACCAGTCGAATTTCTGTCGGAGCTAAAAGTCCTCTGACCGGTGGTATTAAAGAAAGCAATGCCGGTGGCACCATCGCCACTGCCTTAGGACATATGGGGATTACAGCGATTATCGTCGAAGGTCAGGCCGCTCCAGGAGAGCTCTTTCTATTGCGAATTGATGAGAAAGGAACGGCCTCCTTAATCCCCGCTCAGGAATTCCGAGGGATGCGCACCTATCCTCTGGTTGGAAAACTACTGCAAACTTATGGAAATAAAACATCCGTCATGTGTATCGGTCCGGTCGGGGAATGGCGATTGACCGGTGCCTCCATTCAGGCCTCCGATGTCGACGGCCGTCCCTGCCGGGCAGCAGGGCGCGGAGGACTCGGGGCGGTTATGGGTGCCAAGGGATTAAAGGCCCTGATCGTTGATCAGCGCGGGAAAAACCCCGATACCCTCGCTGATCCTGAAACTTTCAAGGAGGCAGCCAAAACTATTGCCCAGTTAATTAAAGCCAATCCGTTCAGCGGGCAGGTCCTGCCCGCCTTGGGAACGGCGGCTTTGGTAAGTACCCTGAATGCCATGGGAGCCTTTCCTAGTTATAATGCCACCAAAGGGGTCATGGAGGGCTGGGAAAAGGTCAGCGGCGAAACCTTAGCCGACATTATAAAAGAACGCGGAGGGAATCCTTCGCATTTGGGCTGCTCTCAGTGCATTATCCACTGTTCCAACGAATATGTGGATCAGAAGGGAAAATTCGTGACCTCTTCCCTGGAATACGAGACCATCTGGTCCATGGGGGGCATGACTGGGATCAACGACCTGGATACGATCGCCCATCTGGATTTTCTCTGCGACGATATCGGCCTGGATACCATGAACACGGGTGTGGCCGTGGCCGTGGCCATGGATGCCGGGTATAAAAATTTTGGGGACAGTCAGGCCGCCGTTGATTTAGTGGAAGAAATCGCGCAAGGAACGGAAATGGGCAGGATTATGGGCAGTGGTCCGGCGGCTGTGGGAAAATACTTCAACCATTCCCGAATCCCGGTAGTCAAAGGCCAGAGTATTGCCGCCTATGATCCCAGGGGAATGCAAGGCAACGGGGTGACCTATGCCACCTCACCAATGGGTGCCGATCATACGGCCGGGAATCTGGTAGGGCTCTATATGGGTAAACGGCTCGATCCTCTCAAAGCAGAAGGTCAGGTGGAGGCCTCAAGAAACTCCCAGATCCGGATGGCCTTTTTGGACAACACCGGCCTTTGTCTTATGGCCAATTCCGTTTTGGCTTCCGATGAGG
This sequence comes from uncultured Thermodesulfobacteriota bacterium, assembly GCA_964609705.1. GTDB lineage: Bacteria > Desulfobacterota > RBG-13-43-22 > RBG-13-43-22 > RBG-13-43-22 > RBG-13-43-22. Next base: position 5,135 of record CAZSTT010000193.1, on the reverse strand, counting down.
GAGTTTCAGCTTTTTTTAAAGCCATCAATGCCAAACTCGGGTCCCAATTTGGACCGGAGGACTTGAATAAAATAGGCATCCGCATCCTTCAGGCGGAAAGAGAATTTAATCGTCGAGCCGGTTTAACAGCCAAAGATGACCGGCTTCCAGAATTTTTTTATAAGGAACCCTTGCCCCCTCACAATGCGGTATTTGTGGTCTCTAACGAGGAGTTAGATAGTACTTTCAATTTTTAGGAAAAAATCACCACGGGGTCGATTCCTGTCCAGACGGATTCGACCCCGATTTCTCAGCGATGAAAATCACCGTAAAAATATTCGGCACCTTAAGTGGATCTTTTCCGGGATACCAGGTGGACGAGGGATTAGCCCTGGAAATGGCGGAAGGATCTACGATAGCCGATCTGTTGACTTTTCTGAACCTATCCGGCTCTCAGGGAGAAACGGTGCTGAGTGATGGTCGAATATTATCACATGAAAAAAAACTGACCGAAGGGATGTTTCTTCAGATTTTTCAACTCCTTCATGGCGGATAATTCCTTTTTTGCCTTTATTCCCTCCCTTTTCTTACCCTTCCGGACAAAGGGTACATTGGAAGATCCTCACAAACAGTAAAGTCTCGCCACAACGGAGCCTTACATTATCGATCACGACTTGAAGGAAGAACATCCGTCCCAAGTCCTTATGAAGTGGATGAAAGAGTATATTAATATGGTGAGGTTTTGAAAGATGGTCAGTGCCGGACTTATTGCCATCGGCATCATTCTTCTGATAAAACAGTTCAACTGAGCCCCACCTAAACTTTCACAGCATCAAGGTTATCCTGACAGGTTTTTTGTATCTCAGCATTTCAAGGGGTTTTCTGAAAGCTGACCGCTAATCGCTGATAGCTCTCATCCGAAACTATCCTTTCCGGATGGAAACTATTTAGGCCCGAAGACTTCTCCGGAGGGGGTAGGGGTGGTTTTTGTAGTCCCCTTTTTGCTTGCCGGGGGTGTTGTTTTGGTTTCTTTTTTCTTGGCTTTTGCCGGAGAGGAGGTCTCCTCTTTACCTCCTGTTGTTGTTCCCTTATCAGTCGGTTCCGGTTCCTTGGCTGGTTCCGGTTCTTTTTTCTCGGCCGGGGGCTTTTGAGTATCTCCTTTTTCCTTCTTGAAAACCCCTTGAATATCCTCTTTCACGTCGGTGACTACCTGTTTAACCTGAGCACAGCCCGCCCAAAAACAAAATGCAGCCAGAAGGATGATCCATTTTTTTATCTTTAGAAACATGGTCTCAACCACAGTTAGGATTTCAGGAAATAATAATTAAGAGTAATTCTATAAATTAAGAGGGAAGAGGTCAAGAGGAAAACAGGAAAAATTGCATGATGCTGATCTCATTGCTGAATAAAGGGGGCAAGTGCTCTTGAATAATATATAATGAAAGATTGTTCTTGTCCCAGCGTCCCCCTCGTGGGTTGTCGTAAAGCTTCCTGTAATCCTGCAAAGCTTGATTCCCCCTCTGACCCTGCCCTATTTTTCTTCTTGATCCGGTCCTTTCCATTTCTTATACTTGAGTTAAACCGCTATGCCCCGCCTTTTAGGGCGTGGCACCACGATACGGTCGGGTCCCCCGACCTAACAGGAGACATCCAGAGGATGTCGGGACATGAAAATAGGGCTAGGCGTGAGTGGCCTCGAATCCTATTTTCGAACTAGAGTCGAACCATCCGTTGATGGAAGAGGAAATTTTAAAACCATTCGGCATTGAGTCCTGGAAGTGCGACGTTTTATGAGAAGTCAGGAGCAGGACAAAGATACCCTGACAGATAACATCACCTCCGGGACTCGAACAGCTGGAGCGTTTCGGCCATGACAATGAAATGCTTTGAGATCGGCTCCCTCATCCCTGAGGGTTCGCAGGGCGAAAGGCCGGGTCTGGGGTCCTGAAGTGAATCCTTCCGAAGTGAATGATGTTTTGCAGAAGGCTTCCGTCCCCGAGCACTCCATTCCCTTCATGCAAGCCATGTCGGGAGGTGAGCCCTTTCTGATCGGTCCCTATCTCTTCATCGCCGCTGAGGACTGGATTCTGGCCATCGGCTATCCGTTGGAAGGGGATTACACGGCTAACGCCTTCGAGCAGGCACTCTCCCGCGCTCTCCACCGGACGGGGGCCAGGCATTGCTGGGCCGTCTGCCCATCCCTCCCGGACCGGCTTAAACCACACCAGCGGCAGCGGGACCACTACTATATCCTGCCCCTCGACGGGCGCATACCCGGCAGGCTGGAACGGCTATCAGAAAAGGCCGCCACTGTACTTCGGGTGGGGGAGGCGGCCCTATTCTCCGCGGAGCATCGCCGCCTCTGGTCCGAGTTCATGAGGCGTGATCTCCCGCCCAATGTGCTTGAAATGTATGCCAGGACCGAATCCGTGCTGCCCCGCGCCCAGGGGCTGTCGCTCCTCAATGCCTGGGACGGGAAGGGACACCTGGCTGCATCCCTTTTGATTGACTCGGCCCCGCGCCGTTTTGTAAGTTATCTCCTGGGCGTTCACAGCCGCAGCCATTATACCCCGCATGCCTCGGATCTCCTATTTTTCGAAATGATCCGGTCCGCGAGACAAAAGGGCAAAGAGTTTCTCCATCTGGGTTTTGGGGTGAATGAGGGCATTCGCCGCTTCAAGATCAAATGGGGAGGCCGACCCGGCCCTGCCTACGAAATGGCGGAGTGGCAGGAAAAGGATCCGGCCGGTATGAAGGTTGGGAATATCGTGCGCCTGGTTACCGCCGTCTCCCCTCCCCACCGCCAAAGTATGACCAGGGGTCCGGAGCAGAAGCGTTTTGCCATGCTCTGGGAACTGGAAAAGGATGGCCGACGGTCCTGGATCGGCGGGACGGCCCACTTTTTCTGTTACAGCTTCGAGAATTCCCTGCGCAGGCTTTTCAAGACGGTCGATACGGTCCTCTTCGAAGGCCCCCTGGATCAGGACAGCCTGAACCGGGTGGCCGAGACCGGGCGCAACCCGGCCCCGGGCAGCCCGCGCCTCGCAGAGGCCATGAGTGAAGAGGAAATCCGGAGTGTCGAACGGATCGTTTGCGGCCCGAGGGGAATCTGGGCCGGATTTTTCGGTCTCGAGTGGGCCAACCCGCCGGATGTGCGTCACCTTCTTTCCCGAACTCGTCCCTGGATGGCCTTTTTCTCCCTCTGGAGTTCCTACCTGGCCAGAAAGGGATGGAGTCAGTCGGTAGATCTGGAGGCCTGGCGGTTGGCCCATGAGTGTGGCAAGCGTGTCTATTGTTTGGAGACTATCCCCCAGCAGATCGAAACCCTGGAAAGCATCCCCCTGTCGCGCATTCTGAATTATTTACGCCAGTGCTCTCATTGGAACCGCTACGCCCGGCGCAACAGGCGGGCCTACCTGAGAGCCGACCTGGAGGGGATGGCAGGGACCAGCACCGAGTTCCCCACCCGGATAGAGACGGTCATCCACCGGCGGGATGCCAGGTTCCTGGAAGGTATGGAGCGATTCCTGGAGGAGGGGCGATCCGTTGTCCTGGTAGGATCGGCTCACTTGCTGAATCTCAGGGGGATGCTGACCGAAAAGGGTTTTAAGGTGAGGAGGGTTGGGTGATCGGGCCGGACCGCCTCACCAGGGTGACTGCCAAGGCCGTGGTGCCGGAGCAGGTAATTCCCTATGGGCTGGCCGTGGGAGATGGATGGCTCCAATGGTTCGGTGCCTGTATCGGGTACCGGACAGGGGATCACGTCGCCCTGGTGGGATATCCTCTGCATGACCCGTTGGATGATTTAGCCGCGGCGGATGCCGTCGGCAGGGTGATCGACACACCCGGAGTGCTAAAAATCAGCTTTTTCGGCCCTGCCCGGCCGCCCCAGACACCTCCCCAGGTCCGTTCCTCGGAAGACGGATATTACGGCCTGACCCTGCCGGCACCCCCTGCCGATCAAAAGCTGAGAAACCTCTTGCGCCGGGCAAGCCGTGAGGTGACGATTGATGTCGGACGCACACTCGAACCCGATCATCGGTCCATGGTGAAGAACTACCTGGATGAACTTCCTCTTTCGCCCGGCACCCGGCAAATCTATTCCCGCATTCCCCGCTACCTGGAGAATTCTCCGGGCAGTCTGGTCTTTTCCGCAAGGCTCAAAGACCGGCAGGCCCTGGCCGCCTTTGCCATCGGGGAGTTCAGCTCTTTCTCCTGCGCCTTCTTCATGTTCTGTTTCCGCGATCCTGCGGTGGCTCCGCCGGGAAGTGCGGACCTGGTACTATCGGCCCTGATCGGGGAAGCGCAGGCCCGTGGCCATTCACGGGTGAACCTGGGACTGGGGATCCACCCGGGAATCCTCTTTTTCAAGAAGAAGTGGGGCGCCGGACTCTTCCTCCCTTATGTGGAGGTGACCTGGGAACCAGGAGGTTAGGATGCTCTGGTCCCCAGGGTTAACCCGGGGTTTTTGCAGCCTCCTAAACAGACGGCCACTTGCCGATGGATAATACCGGAAAACCTGCTTTCTCCAGGTCTTGAACGATAACCTTATAATCTTCCGTTCGGATTCGAATGGCTGTGAGCCTTTTTCCGTCAACAATAAAAGATGGGGAGGTGATGCTGATCACGTTAACATTATGCCTTTTAAACACTTCAAAGATGTCGCATAATTCGCCGGGTTTATCTTCAAGAGCGATAGTCAGGCGGGTCCCTTTCTGCTTGATGCCGAATAAGTCGACGAGCAGGGCCAGTGCATCGGTTTCGGTAAAAATTCCATAAAGCTTTCCATCTTCCACAACAGGAAGGCAGCCGATTTTTTTATCGTGCATCAACTCTACCGCTTCTTCAACCAGAGTGTCGGGGGAGAGGGTGATTAATTTCTCACTGGGCGTCATAAACGACGAAACTTTTAACTTCGCCAGCAGGTAATTAATTTCGTTGACCGTTAAGGACGTCGCATCGGAAGGACCCGCTTGCCTGATATCCCGGTCAGTCACAATGCCCACCAGCTTATTTTTCTTATCCACCACGGGCAAGTGCCTGATCCCTTTATCCTGGATCATTTTTCGCGCTTCAAAAAACGAATCCTCCGGGCCAATGGTAACCGGAGTCCTCTGGATCATTTCCCTCATAAAACCTTTGTAATTGATTTCCAT
>CAZSTT010000192.1:0-7023 GCA_964609705.1 uncultured Thermodesulfobacteriota bacterium | reverse complement strand
AATTCCAAGGGAGGAATGCCATGAGTTTAGCCACACGCACCATCGGGCCTAAGGATTCTCCGGACCCTTCGCGGGTTACCAAGGAGATGAGGAAAAGCATTGTTTACCAGAACAAGAGCAGCCGGGGTTCGGGACGGATTGAAGCGGCCAAGGGGAACGTGAGCCGGGTCAAGGAAGAGGGACGCAACCCTTACCGGGACGAGGTCAAGCTCTGTATCGAACGGGCGCGGTTGATCACCGAAGGCTATAAAGCCTCGGAAGGCGAACCCATGGTCCTCCGCCGGGCCAAGGCCATGGCCCATTTCCTGGACAACCGGACCCTTTATATCCTGCCTAATGAGCGTATCGTGGGAAACGTATCCAGCGAACCCTGCTCCATGATCACCTTCCCGGAAAAATGGAGCAGTTGGCTGGACAAGGCCATCGATACCGAGTACAGCCAATTACTGACCGATGAAAAACGGATCGAACTTCATCAGATCCATAAATACTGGAAAGGGAAATCGGTCCACGGCATGGAACGGAATCTGCTGCCCAAGGACATCCTCTATTACTGGTTTTATCCCAACCAGGGGGTCTTCTTGTGGCGCCACGGCGGCCATGTGGGGTCGCCCAATTATTCCCGGATTTTCCAAACCGGTTTAGAAGGAGTTATTGTCGAGGCCAAACAAAAGCTGGAGGAAATCAAAGCCGATCCGGAACTTTATTTGAAAGCCAAAGATTTTCTCAAGAAAAAAGCCTTTTATGAGGCGGTGATTATTTCCTCGGAAGCGGTAATCCGACAGGGCAAAAGGTTCTCCGAACTTTGCCGGCAGGAAGCGGCCAGGGCCACTGATCCCAAGCGGAAGGCCGAGCTGGAGGAAATGGCCGAAGTCTGCGCCTGGGTGCCGGAAAATCCGCCCCGTTCCCTTCATGAGGCCCTGCAGTTCTACTGGTTTATCAATCTGGTCGTCCGGGTCCTGGATCTCCAAACCTCCGGCAACGGGGACCGGGTGGACCAGATCTTCTATCCTTATTTTAAAAAAGATAAAGAGGAAGGGCGGTTGAGCTATGCCCAGGCCCAGGAACTGGTCGAACACCTGCTGCTTAAATTCAACGAAGAAGGGGCCTTGATTCCGCCCTCCCACCCTTCGGCCGGGCCTTTGATCACCCGCGTGGTAACCATAGGCGGTGTGGACCCCGAGGGTTTTGACGCCACCAACGAAATGACCTATATCATCATGGACGCCAAGGATGAAGTGGGGTTCAATCAACCGGCCCTGGCGGTCCGTCTCCATCCCCAGACCCCCCAGAGATTTTATCAAAAAATCGTCTCTTCCCTGCTTAAGCAGCCCGGGGTCTATTCCTTTTTTAATGACAATATGATGATCCCCTTTCTGATGAACCTCGGCCTCCCCCTGGAAGACGCCCGGGATTACGGGACCGACGGCTGCATGCGCTGGATCGTCCCCGGCAAGGCCATGTGCCAGAGGGCCCTGGGCGGCACCTTCGTCCTGCCCAAGTGCCTGGAGTACGCCCTCTACCAGGGGGTGGATAAGTTCAGCGGTAAGCAAGTCGGAGCCAAAACCAGCGATCCCCTGACCTGGACCTCGGTGAGCGAGGCTATGGATGCCTATCTGGAGCAGGTTAAATTCTTCCTCCATAAACTGGTGACCATTTATAATCTGGTAGACGTCCTCGAAGAAGAGTGGCTGCCCCAGCCTTTCCTTTCGGCCGTGGTGGACGGCTGCCTGGAAGCCGGAAAAGACTGCCGGGAATTCAAATATTATCACAATACGATTATCCAGCCCGTAGGCCAGGTGACCATCATCAATTCCCTGGCCGCTTTGAAAAAACTGGTCTTTGATGAAAAGAAGATCCCCATGGCCGAGCTCCTCGGGGCCTTGAAAAATAATTGGGAAGGCCGGGAGGATCTGCGTCAGCAATTTATCAATGACGCCCCCAAATGGGGGAATGACGACGACTATGTAGACTTCATCGGCCGGGAATTCTACAAGAAGACCAACCAGGCCTTTAAAAGCTTTAAAAATATATGGGGCTGGCCTTTCAACGAAGATGGAACCGGGGCCTCCTCCTATTATGATTACAGCGGAATGACCGGGGCCACCCCGGATGGCCGGAAGGATCTGGATCTTTTCAATGACGGGACCGTCTCCCCGGTTGTCGGCACGGATAAAAAAGGACCCCTGGCCACCATGAAATCGATCAGCAAGCTGGATCACGCCGGGACCTTTACCCACCTGTTCAACCAGAAATTCACCCCCCAGGAGTTAAAGAAGAACAACGGGGCCAATTTTATCGCTCTCTTGAAAACCTTTGTCGACCTCGGGATTCACCATACCCAGTTCAATGTCATCGACAAGGAGACTTTGATTGATGCCCAAATGCATCCCGATCGTTACTCCGATCTGGTGGTCCGGACCGCCGGTCTGGCCGCCTATTTTGTGGACATGACCAAGGGAGTGCAGGACCAGATCATTGCCAGAACGGAGTTGAGTCTTTAAGAAACAGGCACGAGGCAATGGGCAATGGGCTATAGGAAAAAAACTTAGAAAACTGTTCTTTCCTTCTGCCTATTGCCTATAGCCTATCGCCTATAGCCAAAAATCTCAGGAGAATCTATGGAATTCGACAAAATGTCCCTGAAGGAAGAGGACGGCGTCGGCACCTTGACTTTGAATAATCCAGAGAAGTTGAACGCCATGTCCACTGAGATGTGGAATGATTTTCGAAAGATCATCGATCATATCCAGGGGAACAACGAGATCAAAGTGCTGGTCATTACCGGTTCGGGGCGGGGATTCTGTTCCGGTTCGGACGTCGGCGCCCGTCTGGCCGCCAATATCGAAGGCCGCGGGCCGGCCAAGACCCAGGCCGACCTCCTGGAAGGAACAGGGTATGTGGCCGGGTTAATCCGGAATCTGGAAATCCCCATCATCGCCGCCATCAACGGAGTTGCCGCCGGGGCGGGCCTTTCCCTGGCCCTGTTAAGCGATATCCGGATTGCCTCGGAGAGCGCCCGTTTCGGGGCCATCTGGGTCCGGGTCGGTCTGGTGGGTGATCTGGGGGCCACCCTTTTACTCCCTCAGCTTATCGGTCCGGATAAAGCGATTGAAATGCTGACCACGGGGATCATGATCGATGCCCGGGAGGCCGAACGTATCGGCCTGGTGACCAAGGTGGTCCCACCAGAGGCCCTGTTGCCCACCACCTATGAGCTGGCCGGGAAAATGGCCCAAGGCCCCGCCCTGCCGATCAAACTCATGAAAAAGGCCGTCTATAAGGGCCTTCGTCACAACGACCTCCTGACCCAGTTGGAATTTGAAAGTTTCGCCCAGGGGGTCTGCCGCGGGTCCGAAGATCATAGGGAAGGCGTTCAGGCTTTTTTGGAAAAGAGACCGGCCAGGTTTAAGGGCTTATAACTTTTTCCTGCAATTTGCCGCTAAAGGTCAAGGGATTCCCCCGACGGCATCCGAAAAGATGCCGTCTTTTAGCTCAACAGATCAGCTTCCCAGGAGAACCGCTAGGGAGATCGGCAAGGCCGAGCGGATCAAACAGCCAACCACAGCATGGGGCCACACCCCAAAAGCAGGGCATGGCGGTTTAATATTGTCACTGAAATCTTTCTTTAATCTGTCCGGCGACACGGGTAGGGATACCGAGACTCAAGCTGGTTGCCACCAGTTCCGGCAGAATATCTCCAAAACCAATGGTTATATGATTTGACATATGAGAAGACATCAATTGATCCCGGTCATAACCGGGAATATGGACATTGGCAATAGGCCATTCCGGGGTTGTTTTATCTAAACGATCCTGCACCTCACTTTTCGGTAGTTGAAGGACCTCGCCGGTTCCACAATCCAAGCCGATCTCGCCGGATTGTTCATAGAATCTGGCCCAGGTGATGATCCCGGGTTTTGAAACCCCGGAACAGGTTCCGCCCCCCAGGGGAAAATACATCCGCGGCTGGCGGTAGATTCTTGTCTGATTCCAGCCGCCGAAATGGGCCGGTGGGGCCCCGCCGGAAATTTCCAGGACCCAAATGAACTTGCCCGCATATTCACGGCCCCAGCGGATATCATGGAGAGTGGTCTCCGGAGCCAACCCTTTCTGTGAATAGATGTCGGCCATCAGGACCTGGGGAATACCGGAGCCGATATCTCCTTCATTGAAATGAACAATAGGCCGGCCCTGACGGATAACCTTTTTGGTCCCCGGGGCGTAAACATCGGGCCGTTCGGAATTGTTCAGCATTCCTTCAACAAGATCCGAGGCCGGCACCGATCGAACCAGCCCCACCTGATAAGGAATACCCAGGGCACTCAATCCATAACGTTCGGCAATACGCGCTGCGGCGGAATACATTTTCATCTGCATCAAAACCTGACTGTGGACCAGCTTTTTTTCGGGATCGGTGCCCCAGTCAAACCAGGCTCCTTTTTCAACAAGCCAATTCAAATGGGCCTGGGCTTCCAGGTCATCGACCAGGGTCATTTCGGCAACAAGATCAGATTGGCTGAGCAGCTCCAGGGGCATTCCTATGGCCCCCAGTTTGGCGGGATTCATGACCGTGTTCAGCATGCCCATACAACCGGGATCAAACTGGCCCATGATCCGTTTCTGCTTACGGATCTTTTGAGCCAGCTTTTCACCAAAACTTTTCGCCTCGGAAGAAAACTTTAACCTTTCGGCTGAAATAAGATGAGAAAAATCATAGTGAACACTCCCTGTTTGACACCAGGTTCTCAAACGATCCATAAAAGGTGCATCGTCTTCAAACCGATCGGTCCAGAGCCGGGAATGGGTGACTCCAAGGCGATCCAGGGTGGCTGAATGGTTTAGAAGGGAGACCAGACCCGGCCAGGTACCGTCAAAATTAGCCAAGAGCAAAATGGGCCCCTGGTGGGTTTGAAGGCTGCTGGCAACATGATGGGAATAGGCCCAGCAACTGAGAACGATGACCACCGGTGCCGTAACCGGTATCTTTGAAAACACGGCCGTCCCTTCACATTGCCGGGTCAGAAACCCATGGCTCCTTTGGGGATCATAAGGGGGCGACACTTCAGTCTTAACTCCCAGTTTCCGAAAGGCCCTTCGCACCCGTCGCAGGGTTTCCTCCTGTTGGGGCCAGCAGACTTCTCCCGCGGAATCGCGGAAATCACCGTTAGAGAAGAGAACTATATTTTTTTCTTCCTTTTTCATTCCATATACTCCTATACCCTCAAATTATATTTCCATCTTTCGATCTAATTTTTTTTGAAAATCATACATCTCTTTGAAGATTCCATATTTGGCTTCATGAAAGGAAACAACTTCCCGATCAGGTTTAATGACCTCAGCCCCCTGACACATGGATTGCATCCCTTGAGGTATATCCGAAAATTCTCCGGCAGCCACTGCCGCCAGTATGGCCGTTCCCAAAAGTACCGCTTCGGGTTCTTTCGGCAGGATGACCTCACATCCGGTGATATCCGCATTCTCTTGAATGAATAATCTGTTTTTCAGAAAGCCGCCGCAGAGATGAATTTTTTGGATTTGATATCCCTTGTCATTCATCGTCTCAATGATGTGTCGTGTTCCATAAGCGATGGCCTGGATGGCCGCATAATACCAGAGAGCCGCATCATTCTCAGTTTCGCCCAGGGTCAACCCGCTGACCAAACCCCTGGCCAGGGGGTCCGCTCTGGGAGATCGATTTCCATGGTGATAAGGGAGCATATGCAGGGCCGAGACGATCTTTACCCCTTCTTTCTTCTTCAGCAGTTCAACCTGACGGTTCAGATAGGTATATAAATCGACCCCCATCTCTCGGGCTTTCCTGGAGATCTTCCCATAAGAAGAATTGTTTTTAATTACAAAATCGATTAAGGAACCGGTAGCTGACTGTCCGCCTTCATTTAACCAGGTTCCCGGAATCATGGCGCCATAATAGGGCCCCCAGACCCCGGGAATAAATTTTGGCGAGAGGGATATTCCCAGGTGACAAGAAGAAGTTCCGCCGATCAGGGCCAGTCTTTGTTCCAGAGGTTCGGTTGCCTCTTTGGGCTGGACGGAAATAGCCCCCAGAGAACCAATTCCTCCGGCATGGGCATCTATGATACCCACTCCCACGGGTGTTCCCAAAAGCAGACCGAGGTCCTCGGAAGCCTTCTGGGTCAACCCGCCGGCGTTTGTTCCCATGGCCTGGGCGGATAAGGGAACACGGTTCCTGTCAAAGAGATCCGGGATTCCGATCTGGTCAAAAAAATCCATTCGGTAGCTGCCGATAGGTCCTTCATGGCCTAAATAGGTCCATTTACAGACCGAGGTGCAAAGACTTCTTTGGTCCGCTCCCGAGGCCCTGTAGACCATATAATCGGCCAAATCCATAAATTTCTCAGCTTGAGTCCAGGACTGTATTAAATTTTCTTTTATCCATAAGAGCTTAGGAGGCTCCATCTCCGGGGAGATCTTTCCCCCGACATATTTAAGGACTTCATGGCCCATCTTATTGATATACTCTGCCTGCCTGATGCCCCTGTGGTCCATCCAGACCATAACATTCCGGTTCCTGTTCCCGGTGGGTGAAATCGTCACCGGTTCAAAGCCCTTTCCCAGAGCAACCAGTGAGCAGGTCGCGTCAAAAGAAAGTCCTTTAACCGATTCCCGCCGGATCCCTCCGGAAAGAAGGCATTGCCGGGTTGCCTTGACAGTCGCTTTCCAAATATTTTCGGAAGACTGTTCAACAAACCCAGGCTTCGGTTTCCAAATCTTAATGGGATGTTCTGACTTGGCTTTTAAACTTCCATACCGGTCAAAAGCCCCGACCCGCACACTTCCTGTCCCAATATCTATCCCGAGAAATATTTTATCCATGGTCTCCAGTTTCTTTCTTTCCGGATCTGAACTGTTATGAAGCACCAGCCTTTGTTCTAATTATGGTAGATGCCTTCTCGGCTTGCCGTGAACAACTGCCCGTTTATTTTGATGGGATCGCCAAGTGCCCCATAAAGGACTTTGATTTCCCATTGCCGAACTCCC
>CAZSTT010000191.1:2047-7061 GCA_964609705.1 uncultured Thermodesulfobacteriota bacterium | reverse complement strand
GCGGGGCATGGCGGCTTAGTTCTCATCCGAAAATGGTGTTTTCGGATGAGAGCAATTAGCGGTCAGCTTTTAGAAAAACCTTTTTAACAGAGCTTTGGCTGACTGCTATAGGCTAATAGCTGTCCGCTCCATCAGGAATTAACTTAAGCGATAAGGATTATGGTTATGTCTTTAGGGATCGATTCTTTTTTGTCAAATCCTCCGGAAAAATTGCAGGCCCAACGCTGGGGGCTGCTCTCCAACCAGGCCTCGGTTGACAGGTTCGGAAATTATAGCAAAGATCTGCTTCGGGGTAAATTCAAAAATAATTTGAAATGTCTGTTCTCGCCTCAGCATGGATTCTGGGGCACTGAACAGGACAACATGATTGAAACCCCGGACGCTCCCGATCCGGCCACGGGTTTGCCCATTTACAGCCTTTACGGCCAAACCAGGCGGCCCACGGAACAGATGATGGAGACAATTGATGTTCTCCTGATAGACCTTCAGGATGTGGGGACCAGGATCTATACCTTTATCACTACCCTGGCCTATTGTCTTCAGGAAGCCCGAAGACAGGGCAAGGAGGTTGTTGTTCTGGATCGGCCCAATCCGATTGGAGGAACCGCTGTGGAAGGAAATGTTCTTAATCCGGCCTGGACTTCCTTTGTCGGAGTTTATCCCCTGCCCATGCGTCACGGGCTGACTATGGGCGAATTAGCCGGATTGTTTAATCAGGAAATGGGCATCCGGGCCGAGCTAAAAGTGATCCCCTTAGAAGGGTGGCACAGGTCCCGGTATTTCGATCAAAACAATTCTCCCTGGATCATGCCTTCCCCCAACATGCCGGGTTTGTCCACGGCCCTGGTCTATCCCGGCCAGGTTCTCTGGGAGGGAACCAATGTGTCCGAAGGCCGGGGTACCACGCGTCCTTTTGAGGTTTTTGGTGCCCCTTTTATCAATCCCCGGGAAGTCCGGGATTATCTGAAAGATATTTCTCTACCGGGAGTCCGGCTGGTTGAAATAGCCTTTCGCCCCACTTTTCAAAAATGGCAGGGGGAGGAATGCCGGGGATTTTTTTTGTGGGTCTTTGATCGACAGGTCTTTAAACCCTATTTTACCTCCCTGGTCTTGCTCCAGGCCGTTCAAACTCTTTATCAGGACGCCTTTCAATGGAAGCCCCCTCCGTATGAATATGAAACCCGGCGGTTGCCCATTGATTTATTGATCGGAGATCAGGAGATTCGACAAGCCCTGGAAAGCGGCCAATCCATCACCGAGCTGGAGGCTTCCTGGATGGCCGGAGTGAACGACTTTCTAAGACTTCGGCAGAAGTATCTGCTTTATTCCTGACCGCCGGTTTTGGAAATCAGGCGGGCTTTTTCTTTCAGAAATGTTTTTAAGTTTTTCGATTTCATGCGAATCGGTCAACACCCATTGCCACCGGTATTCACCTTCCGGATAAAAAGGTTCCAAAAAAGAGAGATCTGCCGACTCATAAAAATAATCCACATTCAGGAAACTTATTCCCACTACAGCTCTCTTTCCTGATCGGTTGGTCACTTTAGATATTCCTTAAAGGCGATCCAGTTATGGCGAATGTTTTCGGAAAAATTCCCTTTGTTCCATTGGGCGATCATTTCTTTTCTCTTTCGGACTGCATGAGACAAACTGTGGCCTAGATGCCCAACCAGGCTTTCCCCATAGTCCTGCAGTGGCTGAAGATTTCCCCGGCGAACCGCCTCAGCCGCCGCCTCGCCGGCCATTTCCCCGGAGATAAGGGCATTTCCCACCCCGGCCCCGGTTATGGGATGGCAGGTCCCGGCCGCATCTCCGGCCAGGATCATATTGTCTTTCCAGACCCGGGTCAGTCCCCCGACAGGGACTAATCCTCCTCTACGGTTCAAGATCTCATTTTCAATCAGTCCTTCAGCCACTCTCTCCCCTCTAAATCGGTTGAGGACTTCAGGCAATCTTTCCTTGAAAGAAGGGTCGATTCCCACCCCCAGATTGGCCGTTCTCCCTTTGGGGAAAAGCCATCCATAACCCCCGAAAAGATAAGGTCTGAAATAAATCCGGGTCTGTTCCAGAGAATCGGTCAGAGGAACTAGGAACTGGGCGGCTATCAAATAACCCTGAGCAGGATTTATCATCCAGCGGCTGACTTGTGAGGAAGGTCCATCGGCCCCAACAATGATTTGACTGGATATTTTGACCCACCCTCTATCCCCTCGAGCCATGACTTGCCCATCAGTCACAGTATAAGCCTGGGAACCTGTTATTAACCCGGCCCCGGCTTCAACTGCCAGGCCGGCCAAGTGCTGATCCAGCCGATGACGGTGAATCATGAGGCCGGGAGCGCTCATTTCATCGATCAATTTTTCTTCAACATAGGTTTGCATGGACCGGACCGGTTGGGCCAGAATTCCGGAAGCCTTTAAATCCAGATAACGGCTGACCGGCAGGGGGACATACTCGGCACAACGGACAGGCAGACCGACGATCTCCCGCCGTTCCAGAAGGATGACCTTGACCCCTTTTTGGGCGGCGAACCGGGCCGCGGTGCTCCCGGCCGGACCGGCCCCGATGACCAACACATCACAGGTCCATGGTTGATATTCCGCCATATTCTAAGAAAACCGTATCCTGATTTTTTCTTTAAAAATTAGGGACACATCCCCTATTTTAGGAGGGTTAAAATAGGGATGTGTCCCGGGTTTCCAAAATTGTCAAGAACATAAAGGTTAAGGTTATTGTCCAACCAGCCTCAGGACCTTTTCCAGCAGTCCCAGCCGCAGATGGGTCTGGTGTTGAAAATTTCCCTGGTAGGCCTCTTTCTCCTGATGTAATTCATAACAGGTCGTGTTTTCAATATCGATCAGCAAACCCGGCAGGCCGGCCTGCTTGAAGGTCTCCTGACGCTTTAACTGGAAGGCATCGCAGCAGCAGCCGATATAGGCCCGGGTCCCTTTTTGTTTTTCCTGCTCCAGGGTTTCCAGTAAGTGTTCGTAATTCTGGATGGTCATAACCTTTAAGCCTTTTCCCTCGGCCAGGGCAAAGGCCTCTCCGATGGAACACTGGCCGCACTGGAGGCAGCCGTCCTGGTAGCGATATTCACAATCCGGCAATTTTGAGCAATAGGGCAGCAACAGGAGATCGCATTGTCTCAGGATTTCCGGCAAGGCGCCGTTAAAGGTGGTCATCCAGTCGGCCTCTTCAAAAGAAAAACCAAGATCGGGATAGGTCATTTTATCCAAGGCCAGGCGGAGGGCCTGGTAAAAATCCGTAAAACTCAAACCCGGGAGTTCCACTTGATTTTCCATAAAAAAAACTTCGATCCGATTTTTTAAACTTTTAACCGGGGTATTCCGAAGGGCCGCCTCCAGATCATAAATGGCCCGTCGGGGATGGATAAAGAAATCTCCGGTGATCAGGAGGTCGTTGATCCGTTCTTTCTTCAGATCAACCCTAACGGCGGCCCGGATCAATCCCCCCTCTTCTTTGTGGATGGAATGAAGCACCTCTTTCGGCCGTAAGGGGATCCGGGTGCCCTGAATCCAGTCGACTGATTGCTTCCCGGGTAATATCTGCCGGAATAGAGTATCTTCCTGCCCGGTGATTTGACCCAGGTGAAAGCAAAGCCCCAACCCCATGGTGAAACCTTTTTCCAGGGCTTTTTTAAGTTCTTCCAAAGGGGGAGCCTGACCTAATAGTTCCTTCAGACTGGTTACCCGCTCCCTGGCCGAGGTCAGTTCCTTCCGGCTTAATTTTTCGGTGGGAATACGCAAGGCTTTGATCAGGTGTTCAAGATTGAAGTCAACCAGCAGGGTGCCTTGGAAAAGGAAGACCTCTCCCTCCGAAGCCGCCCCGGTTCCAGAGATCTTTCGACCCTGAACCTCGATATCATTCCGCGGCCGGAAAGCGGCATCCAGCCCCAGGGTCTTCAAACCCAGAACCGCTGCCTGACAGACCGCGACGGTGATCCCTTCCAGAGTCAGGCCCAGCCCCAAGGATTTTCTGGAGGCGATCAACTCCCAGCCCAGTTGTCCCTGGTCAAAATAAATGGCCCCGCCCCCGGTGATCCGGCGATTGATTTCGATCCCCTCCTGCCGGCAGTATTCTATCCGGATCTCTTCCTCCACGGCCTGGTGGTAGCCGACCAAGGCTACGGGAGGAGAAAATCTTAAATATCTCAAGGTGTCGGGAATGATTCCCCGGGCCCGGGCAGTCAGCAGAGTCTCATCCCAGGCCATATTTTCCGCGCCTGTTAAAAAGCCGGTGTCGATAACGCGAATCATGGATCAATCAGAGCGCAGCAATCGGTATGATAAGTAACCTCCAGACCTAAATCGACTGCTGTTTGAAGGGCCTGATCCATGGGATAGGCCATGCCGTCCAATCCGGCCTTGAGGGCCAGATCTTCGAGCTTTCGGCGATGAAGGCCCAGGGGTCGTTCACAACCCAGGACGACCGGTGTCCGGGGAAACAGGGAGCGGGCCATCTCGAACAAGCCTCCCAATTCCTCCGGGGAGGGGGGGGCGGTTCCGGCCAGGGCCGTTTTGGGGATAGGCCTGAATCCGATCAGTACCAGGGCCTTTACCGGGTAACGGGCGATCATCTTCAAGGCCTGGGATTCCCCCCGGATCTGTCCGTAATGAAGACCCATGACCACATGGGGGGCCACCGGGATGGCCCGATCAGTGAGAAGCTTAAGAGCTTGATCGAAGTCTTCAACAGAGGCGTCCAGATGATAGATGTCCCTGATGGTGTCATTATCGCCGATGATATCCAGCAGGGCCAAATCCACGCCGGCCTCGACCAGGCCCTCGGCCAGGTCTTTAGAAACCAGGCCGGTATGAACTAAAACCTTCAGCCCCAACTCGGAACGGATCTCTTTCATAACCCGGACAAAGGGCCCCAAAGGGACCCGGCCTTTTTTATCGGCCCCTCCGCTGATCAGGATAGTCCGGCCGCCCTGACCGGCTATCCGCTCCGCCGCCTTCTTCAAGGTATCAGGGGTTTCAGCCGCCTTCAT
>CAZSTT010000191.1:0-1947 GCA_964609705.1 uncultured Thermodesulfobacteriota bacterium | reverse complement strand
CTTTGGGAAGCCGGCCTGGGGGGCACCGCTTTGCTCTTGCCCGATTATCGCGGGTCCGACGAATCCCGGTGGTACGTTTTGCCTATTCCTTACCTGGTTTACCGGGGAGATATCCTCAAAATTGATCGGGAAAAGATCAGCGGCCTGCTTTTTAAGACCAATCGCCTTCAACTGGACATGAGTTTTGATGGGTCCGCGCCGGTTGATAGTACAAAAAATAAGGCTCGTCAGGGCATGCCGGATCTGGATTCCACCTTTGAAATGGGCCCGTCTTTACAGGTAATGCTGGCCGAGAATAAGACATTAGAATACAAAATAACCCTGACCTTTCCGATTCGGGCCGTATTCAGCACTGATTTCAAGTCATTGAACAACGCCGGCTGGAATTTTGCTCCCCGCTTGAACATCGACCAGTATAATATCGGCGGAAAAGGGTGGGACTTCGGTCTGAGCTTTGGCCCAATCTTCGGCGAACAGACCTATCATAATTATTATTACCAGGTGGATAAGGCTTTCGCCACCCCGGACCGGCCGGCTTATTCAGCTCAAGGGGGTTATGGGGGGGTTCAATGCGCCCTTTTCTTTGGAAAGCAATTTAAGAAAACAGTTTTGGGTCTGTTTGTTCGGGCCGAAGATTTACATGGAACCGTTTTTTCTGAAAGTCCCCTGCTAAAAACCAACTTTTCCGTTATGGGCGGTCTGTATTTTTCCTGGATTTTTATGGAATCCAAGACCTTGGTGGAGGCGGACAAATAGCACTTTATCATTTTCCAACTGCCTCCTATTATAATACCTGACCAAAGCTATTTAAAATTTTTCTATTCCTTGTTCCTCGTTGCCCGTTAGTCGTTTTTCCGAGCAACCAGCAACGAGCTCCCTATCTAGGCTGAAATACAAAAAATTAAGGACAATTTTTCAGAATTATCATGTAAGTATCTATGAACCCTGTTGGTGCCCATATGTCTATTGCCGGCGGCCCGGCCAAGGCCTTTCAAAGGATCCGGGACGTGGGAGGCGAATGCTTCCAGATTTTTGTCAAACCCAGTGTCCGGTGGCAGGCCGGGGAATTATCCCTGGAAGAGGCGGCCGAATTTAAAGCCGAAAGAGAAAAGACCGGGATCGGACCGGTGGTGGCCCATGCCTCTTACCTGCTGAATTTGGCATCTCCGGAGAAAGAACTGCGGGATCGTTCCATTCTGACCCTGGCCCTGGAGCTGGTCCGCTCGTCCCGTCTGGGAATCGAATATCTGGTCCTGCATCCCGGAAGTCATCGGGAAGCCGGAGAAAAAAAGGGGATTAAATGGATTGCCCAGGGGGTTGATCGGGCCCTGGCCAAGACCGACGTACCCCATACCAAAATACTTTTGGAAACCATGGCCGGTTCCGGAAGCCATCTGGGCTGCCGTTTGGAACAACTCAGGGATATGATCGGCCTAAGCGCCAACCCAGCGAGGCTGGGGATTTGCCTGGATACCTGTCATGTCTATGCTGCCGGATTTGATATTGCCCGGACTCGGGGGTATCAGGATTTCCTGGATTCCTTCGATAAGCTGATCGGTCTGAACCATCTTAAGTGCCTTCATGCCAATGATTCCAAAAATCCCTTGGGTTCCGGAGTGGACCGTCACCAGCAGATCGGCTTTGGGCATTTAGGCCTGGGTACTTTTCGGAGGCTTATAAATGATCACCGGCTGGACGGCATCCCCTTTATCATAGAAACCCCCAAAGGGGAAAAGGAAGGCAATAATTGGGATGCCATTAATATCCGAAAACTGATGAAGCTCAGGAAAATAGCTTTAACAAGTTCCTAAGTATCTACAGGCCCGGGAAAAACCGGATTTCTTAAGAGGTTTTTGGCCGATCTTCTTCCTGCCTAGTTCTCATCCGGAAAAGACCTTTCCGGATGAGAACACTCCGATACCGGCTATCATCTAGAGCCAGAAACCC
>CAZSTT010000190.1:0-7267 GCA_964609705.1 uncultured Thermodesulfobacteriota bacterium | reverse complement strand
TTGATCGATTGGAGATTGTTCCCGAACGCCCATTGAGTTCTAACTTACATTGACCTGGTGTCAGGTTGACTCTAATTGACCTGAGGATTGACACCAATAAAAACAAGTCTACTATTTTGGCATTAATAACTTGAAAGGAGATACAGTCAATGGCCAGTGATCCAGGAATCGGACAAAAAGTGACCGCCACCATTACCGGGGTGAAGGGGAAATGCAGTGCCGGACATCAGGTCGGCGATACTTTTGAAATCAGTTGTCACAATCCGGCCGGTTTGTGCGGCTACTTCTATCATGACCTTTTCCCCAATCTGTCCACCTTCCAGTTCGGGGGCAGTCTTCCCTGGTGGCAAGGTGACACCATTCAGGCCCAATGCCCGGACTCCTACAACCTGGTGACCATGAAACTGGAGAGAACCAAGAGGGCCTAACTGGTGCTCATCTGGAAATGATTATTCCGGATAAGAGCTTTCAGCGATCAGCGGTCAGCTTTCAGAAAAATCCTCTAAAAAGGTCTTTTGCTGACTGCTGTCCGCTCCTTATATCAAGCTTTCATGCCCCATTGGGGCTCCGAATCATGAAAAAAGGGGGGGGCGTTTTAAGCTTTTCGCCTCACGCCTCACGCCAAATGTATTTTCGCCTTAGAACCTTATCCTCACCCGATACTTGAGTTTACTTTCCTTGTCTTTGGGGACCGGCACGTCAAAGGCGATGGTTGCGGCATCCAGCTTGGTATAAGCCTGGGAATGCTCCAGGACCTTCCAGTCACCGGGTAAAGGTTCGATCACCCGGATAACCACGTCTTCTTTCTTATGGTTTCGAAGGGAAATTTCATAAGCCGATTCATAGGTGTCGGCGGCGATTTTTTCCCATTGAATCTGCTTTCTTTCGGCTTTGAGATCAAAAGCCTCCCCCAGTTTGAGTCTGATCTTTTCATCTTTCGGTGTATGGTCGATCGAGTCTTCTCCGATCAACTGGAGACTGCCGTCCGAATCCCGTTTATAGGCCCGGACCGTCCCTTTGGGCAGGGGCATCCCCAGATGATGGTCCTTGGAATTGGAGATTTGGATAAAGACCCCCACTTTCTGGTTGGAAATAATTTCTCCCTGTTTGTTTCGATAATAATAAGTGGACCCCCGATAGATAAATTCTTTGGAAACCGGAACCCGGTCGGCATTCAATAGACTGATCTGCTTGGTCTGATTTTCCTTCAGGGTCGTCTTCCTCTCCAGGGAATAGATATGATATTCAAAAAATGATTCTTCCTTGAACTGGGGGGCCGCCGCTTCCCTGGGGGCGGCCATGGCCTTCTTGGCCCTTTGAAAATCTTCCTGGACCCGGTGGATATCCCCGGCTACCAGTTTGAGCCCGGCATTTTCATAAGTGGCCCCGCTTTTATTGTCGATAGTCACCCATCCCGAAAGATTGGCCTGGGTGTCCTGGGCATTCAGAACCAGAACATAATCCGATTTCCAATTGAGACCGTTGGTCAGATAAAGGGCCTCCATCTTCTGAGCATGGGTTGCGGTATTTTTCAACAGCCAGATCAGGGTGGGTTTGGAAATGAGATCCTTGGGAATTTCAGGAAAAAGAATCCGGCCCGGGTGATGAAAGGTGATATCCCGCCCGATTTGAAATACCGGCTGGTTCTCATTGTTGGCCAACAAGGTGGCGGAAACCATTTCCTCTTTGTCGGTATAGGGATTCCGGGTAAAGAGTCTGACCTCCTTGCCCACATACTTGTCCAGCAGTTTTCTGGGACTTAACAGGTCATATTCATAGTTTTGTTCCAGGACCGAAAAGGGATCAGTCTCCTGGAGGGATTTGATGCTGACGCTGGTGGGAATGATTTGAGAGGCCACATCCATAAACTTGAGTTCCTGGATCCCGCTTCCCAGTTTTATCTGCCTTTGATCTTTAACCAGTCCCAGATTACTGTTATAAACCGTGATTTCCAGGGCGGTCTGGTCTTCCTGGGTACTGGTCCGTCTCTCCAGGGCCGTCAGAGGATCAGAAGCGCAAAACAAGAACAGGAAAATAAAAGAAAAACTAAAGAACTTTTTCATAAATACCTCCCGTCAGATTCTTGTAAACCACCAGGCCCCGTCGGGGTGGCACCACTTAAACATAAACATTTGCCGGTGAGTCGTGAATCTGATTTTCGCATAAAACCTTCATGTTCACCAGGATACCAAGAGGAAATAAAAAAATGGAATGTTGAAGGGAGAAAAACTGTTTTTCTTGACCTTAACAAAAATTGAACATTTTTCATAGGGCTTCCTCCCTTCATCAGGTTGAGATTAGAAATTGACTATCATCTTGCCATCTCCGGGAAAGAGTATAAAATAGGTCAAAAAGGGGATCAAGGAGAAAAAAGGATGAAATCATCGATTCTCCAAAAATTGCTGACCCGGGTCATTCAAACCTCCGAATTAACCGCCACCGACTTGCAGACCATTCATGACCTTTTCGATCTGGCTTACGAACAGGCCAATCACGGTTACCTCGACCAGTCGTTGACCAAACTCCGTTTTTTGGCCCTGGCCCACGATCAGGCCACACCGGTAGGGTTTGCCGTGGGAGATGCAGTCCTAACCCCTCTTCCCCGAATGGCCGAACCCCAGTGTGTCATCCTGGCCGGGATATGCTGTATCAATCCGGACTATCGACGCCTGGGCCTTTTTACCTTCCTTGAATCGCTGGCTATCAGGGAAAGCGGCCTATTGAGACCCGGGATAAGGGCTTTATCCTGCGGTCGCATGGCCCATCCGGCCAGTTTCCGCATCATCAGCCGTAACCCCTCCGTGGTGCCTAAGGTCGGTTATCCTCCTTCCCCATGGCAAAAGGAGGTCGGGCTTTGTGTGGCCGGTCTGTATGGTGTTCATCTGGATCCGGAGACATTTGTGGTGATAGGAAAGGGTCAGCCCATCGGATATCCAAAAATCGATATCCAGGTTACCGAAGAGGAATGGCTGCCTTTCCGGTCGGTGAACCGTGACCGCGGGGACTCCCTGCTGGGGATAGCCTGGAATCCGAACGCCCCTGAAGGGTGGTAACCACACTCAAAACTCTTAAAGACGAAGGGTCGAAAAGCATAGAGAAGAATGGAGGTCTCAAGATGTACTCGGATCTGGTTCTAAAAGGCGGAAAGATTGTAACTATGGACAGAAGCGGTACGATCGCGGCCGGAGTGGCGGTCAAATTCGGCAGAATCGTCGCCATTGGATCGGATGATGAAATTGAAGCCCTTGCCGGCAGAAAGACCGAAGTTATTGAGCTTAAAGGGAAGACGGTTATTCCGGGTTTGATCGACTCCCACGGCCACTTCGTCAGGGAAGGGGCAGTAAGGATGCTTCTTGAAGACTTAAGTGAAGAAGCCGGGGTCCGGTCGATCGCCGATCTCCGAAACCGGTTGGCGGAAAGGGCGAAGTCGATTGAAAAAGGAAAGTGGGTACTGGGGTATCAGGAGGATGACGCCAAGCTTTCCGAAAAACGCCACCCCACCCGCTGGGATCTGGACGGAGCAACCCGGGATCATCCGATCCTTATATCCACCGTCGGCGGTCATTTTTACATCACCAACAGCATAGCCCTCCATAAGGCAGGGGTCGGCCGGGATACGCCCGATCCTGTGGGGGGGAAGTTTGACCGGGACCCGGCAACCGGGGATTTAACCGGAGGGCTCCACGAGAAGGCCCTTCTTATGATCAACCCCGACTGGCCGGTAGAACCGACCCGGGAGCAGGCCTATGAGGGGGCGAAACAGATCCTTCAAGAATGTGCCAGTCTCGGCTTGACTTGCGTTTATGATGCAGTGGAAGGGTCCCAGATCCGGGCGGTCATTGATCTCAAGAACAAGGAAGAACTCCCCGTAAGGGTCCGGATGGATGTAAAGATAGATCTATTGCCGGAACTGGACAAACTGGGGGTGCATGACGGGCTGGGGGATGACTGGGCAAGAATCTGCGGTCTCAAGTTTTTTTTCGATGGCGCCATATCCGCAAGGACCGCGGCCGTCACGGAGCCTTATCTGGACAGAGCCGACTTCTACGGGGTCATGGCCACTACCCGGGAGATAGCCGCCAAAACCATTCTAGGTGCTTACGCTCAGGGCCACCGGATTTCGGCCCATGCCAACGGCGATCAGGCAATCTCCATGTTCCTGGATATCATGGAAGAAGCCCAGGGGAAATTTCCCCGGAATGATCCGAGAAATCGGGCCATCCATTGCACTGTGGTCAACCAGGAACTGGTTAACAGGATCAAGGACCAGGGGATCCTGCCGACTATTTTCGGCCCTTATGTCTATTACCACGGGGACAAGCTGATCCCCGCCTTCGGGGAAAAACGGCTCGAATGGATGTTCGCCGCCCGTTCCTTTCTCAATGCGGGGGTGATGGTTGCCGCCCACAGCGACCACCCCTGTGCCCCCTTTCCACCCCTCATGGCTATCCATGGCCTCGTCAATAGAACCACAAAGGGAGGAAAATCCATAGGGCCAAGCCAGAGAATCTCGGTCACGGAAGCCCTGAAGCTCTACACCATCAATGCGGCCTACCAGTCATTTGACGAGCATAAGCTCGGCTCCATCGAAGCGGGAAAACTGGCTGATATGGTAGTGCTGGGGGAGGATATCCTGACGGTACCATCCCAGCGGATTATCAATATACCCGTAGAGATGACCCTGGTGGAGGGAAAAGTGGTAAAGGGGAAAGGATAATTAGGTATAATCAAACAGGGGGCTTTAAAGACTCTAATCATTCTTCCCGGAAGAAAAAAATGAATACTTATTTGAAGGCCATAGTCTCCGAATTTAACAAAAATGACAGGGGACCAATGGAAATTTTTCAGAAACATCACCCAAAATGATCCCTTCCGGGCCTCCTTTTTCTCCTTGACTGTGTATTTTCAATTTTCTATAATTTCCCCTTAACAGGGATTTATCTATCAAAAAGGAGGAGGTTATACGTATGAAGAGAATAATGATTATTAGTTTTGCGCTATTGATCAGCCTGGCTCTGGGAAGCGCTGTTATTGCCTCGGAGAAACAGGCAACGGGGAAACCTGCAGCAGGCGCAGGTAACCAGGAAAAGGCCAAGAAAGAGATCGTAAAAAAATTTGCCGGCAGGGTAGTCAGCTTTGATGCAACCGCAAAGACACTGGTGGCCAAGCGCATGAAGACTGAAATGACCTTCGATCTTGCCGATGCCAAATTAGCCTCGAATACCAAACTAGAAGACCTCAAAGCCGATGACAAAATCGCAATCAAGTATATTGATAAGGATGGCAAGCATATAGCAAAGTCCGTCGTCAAGGCACCGGCAAAGGGAAAGAAGTAACAAAGGCCGAGAGGCGAAACCAGCAGGAAAGCCATACTATTCATAAACGGAATCGGGGTCTTCCCTTATAAAGCCTTCCTGACCATCCCAAACGATTTCCGACAAATGGAAAAATTTTACGCAGGGCGCTGATTTTTGAATAGGAGTCATTGAGGAGGGGAAGAAAAGAATTCATTAAAACTTTCCCCTCCCCCCCTCGATCTTCGCCTTCCTCCTAAAACTTAATCAATTTATTTCCCCAGGATAATCCCCTTAAGGCAACAGGGTTAAAAACGACGATTGAAGGGGGTCTTTGGCCAGGAAGCGGTTGATCCATTCCTGACCGCCCGGAGAAGCGGCTATGCATCCGAAAAGCACGGCGTCATTATCCAGTCCATTTTCAAATCCTTTTTCGTATCCATACTGGATGGCGGCGAGGGTATCACGCGCCGAGGCCAGACGGGCCGCGCGCAAATCTCCGACCTCGCTGGGTTGAGGGGTCGAGGCGGCCATGATCTCCTGAACCACCGACCGGGCCAGAAGGGCCTTCAATTCATCTTGTTGCCTTTCTCCACGCCTATCCCAATCCTTGGCCGGTAGGGATTGTCTTCCATCAATAAATCTGCGGGCGGCGGCAAAGGCCCGCGGCAGGGCTGTCGCCGAAGGGGCGAATTCATCGGCCAGTCCGATCTTGATAGCCGTAAAGGCATCGACCGGCTCTCCATTGATGCACATCTCAGCCGCCTTGGCCGGCCCGATCATCCGGGGCAGCCTCTGCAATCCGCCATAGCCCGGGATGATCCCCAGTTTAACCTCCGGCTGTCCCAGGCGGGTGTTCTCGGTAACGATCCGATAATGGGAACTCATGGCCAGCTCATTGCCGCCGCCCAGACCGAAGCCGTCTATGAGGGTTATTACCGGAATTGGAAGTTTTTCCAGATCCGAAAAAACGGCGATGTTTTTTCGGGCAAAGCCCCCGATAACTTCCGGGCTGCCCCGAAATTCATTCACATCCGCCCCGGCCACAAAGGACCGCCCGGCCCCGGTGATGATCATGGCCTTCACCGGCCTGTTGGAAATGGTCTGATGCTCGCCAACCTCCCGGACTAAATCCTTCAGTTGGGAAACAAGGGTATCATTCAAGGCATTCAGCGCCTCGGGCCGGGAAAGGGTCGCCACCGCCACTTCTTGTATCAACCGGACATCGATCAACCGGCCGTTTGCCGGATCGGCCTCCCAGACCGCCTCTCCCCGGAAGGATGATTCATAATCGGCGATGGTGCGTCCGGGCCGATCGGCCTGAACCAGGGCCACCCCCTTGGGCTTTTTCATCGTCCCGTCCAGCATTTTCTGTTGCAGGCCGGCAATCCCCGGCAGGTCGGTTATATCCAGATCTTCCTGCTCCATCACCAGTGTTCCCCGGCCGAGCAGACGGGCCACATCGGCTGCCTGGGCCGCCCCGTACATATGGGATCCACGAATGGTGAGATCGGATTTCCCTCGGGCGACCACAGTACCGCAGGGCAGGACATCACTTTCATCAAAATCCCTGGCCACGAAGGTGCTGAAATGCAGCGTGCTCTGATCGGTCCTTTCCACGACCAGGTCCGGATTCTGGCGGGGGCCGAAGATGGTCCACAGGGCTTTGCCGAGGGCCTGAGCGTGCCTCATGTATTCCGGACCGTAAATGGGATTGGGCTCTCCTTTTTCGGTCAGCGGGTCAGGCATGTCCGCCGGCAGGACAAAATTATCCCTATCCAAAATATGATCGGGAGGGACGCCCATCCGGACCACCCGGGTAATGTCCTTTTTTTCCCGGTTCTTGGAAGCGATGACGGCTATCTGAGCGGAACGGTTCAAGGCGGCCCGGATAAAGTGCCTGGCGTATCGGTCGACTCCCCAAACCAGCACCCGGCGCCCGGGCGGCAAACCGGCCGCTTCTAAAATGTGTT
>CAZSTT010000189.1:0-7291 GCA_964609705.1 uncultured Thermodesulfobacteriota bacterium | reverse complement strand
AAAACAGGGAGGCCGACCCTTTTGCCTTTTGGCGATAAAGGAGGCTTTTTTATAATATTCAGAATTCGAAAATCGCCCGACCCTGAATACGCCCCTGTTCAAGAGCGGCAACGGCCTCATTCACCTGGTCCAGAGGATATCGCTGAGTGACCAGGCTGTCTAAATCGAGTTGTCCTTTACGGTACCATTCCAGAAAAAGAGGAAAATCCCGTTCCGGGATGCAGGAACCGGCAAAACTGCCAATATATTTTTTTTCATTGACCAGAAGGTCTCCGGCCATCAGTTCCACCTTGGTCAAAGGCACGCCGACCAGAACCGCCGTTCCCCCGGACGCCACCCCGAAGGCGCCTGACCGCACGGCCGGCAGGATCTGCTCCATGGTCACCTTCAGGCCGATGCAGTCCAGGGCATAATCCGCTCCGGCCACCGGGCGCTGCCGGAAGTCAAAGATCCCTGAACGTTCTGTGAGCTGCCGGATCACCTTTACCGGATCTTCCTGGGAGGCATTTACCGTCACCGTAGCCCCGAAGCGGCGGGCAAAGGAAAGCTTTTCCTCGCTCAGATCGACAGCAATGATGGGATCGGCTCCTACCACCTTGGCGGCGGCCACGGCGGAAAGTCCCACTCCACCGACGCCGAAAACAGCCACGCTTTCTCCTTTTTTCACGCCTGCGGTATGGAGAATGGCCCCTGCCCCGGTCATCACGGCGCAGCCGATGATAGCCGTAACGTCCCTGGCCGTATCCTCGGATACCCGGACCACATACTGTTCATCTACCAGGGTATGATCCGCCCAGGTGAAAACATTCTGACAGGTAGCCGTGGTTCCGTCAGGAAGAGTTAATGTGGTTGCTTCTGCCAGCCGATCGGTAGCGGTCTGGTTTCGTGGAACCCAGGTAACCATCACCTGATCGCCATCCCGGACGTGAGTCACCTCACTCCCCTTGGCGATGACGACGCCCGTGGACTCATGGCCCAGAACGACCGGAGTGGCCCTCGGGTTGTGGATTTGATGGAGCTGGCTGTGGCAAATACCGCTGGCATACTGTTTGATCACAACCTGGTGGGGAGCTGGGTCCGGGAAAGTCACTTCGACAATGGCGAGGGGTCCTTTTTCCTTGGGTAGTACGGCGACGCGGGCAGTGGTCGGCATATTAATCTCCTTCTTGGGTTTATTATTTTTTCAAATTGGCTGAGTATAAAAGTGGTGTTTCAAGGAGTCAAGATTGTTTTCCCCTTGACCGCTAAGGGGAATTTATCCTATAATAAAATCCTCGTCCTGTAAAACTTTTTTAGACGGAGAGGGCCTCCTAACCTAAAGCGATCCAAATCCTTTTTTCCACGTCAGGGTTTACTTCCCAAAGCCTGCCAGTCAAATTCCATTTATTTAAAAGGACCTTTTCGCTTCACACGGTTATTCGAAGGAGTCAGTCCTTATTGCGACAGGGAAAGGGGGAGACTACATAGTGGGATTCGGCAACCTCCATCACCTAATGTACACCTTCAGTTATAAAGTCATCCGAGGGTTTAGTTTCGCCTGTGATCATTTCAAAGAATAAGGATTAATGATCCATAATGAATAAGATTAAACTTCCCCAAATATATTTCGGGTGGTGGACCGTTCTTGCCAGCGGTCTTCTCGCTCTCTGGGGACACGGCTTCAATGCCTATGGCATATCCGCCCTTTTCAAACCGATTGCTTCAGAATTGGGTTTTTCCAGGACCATGACCTCCGTGGCCTCGAGTATTGGAAGACTGGAAGGAGGTCTGGAGGCCCCAATAACCGGATGGATCACTGACCGCTTCGGTCCGAAATGGATTGTCTTTTTGGGTACCTTCCTGGTCAGTTTGAGCCTGGTCTTGATGTACTTCATTCATTCGCTCTGGGGTTTTTATGTGGTTTGGGGACTTATGTTGGGAACCGGCGTCAATACGGCCCTTTCTGTTCCACTGGATGCCTCTATTTCCAAATGGTTTATTAAAAAAAGAGGGGTGGCCTTAAGTGTCAAATGGGTATTCTCCGGGGCTTCAGGAGCGGTGGTGCTGCCCTTGATTGCCTGGATGATAGCGACTGCAGGCTGGCGGTCGGCTTGTCTGATGGGGGGGCTGGTTATGGGAGGCATCGGCCTGCCCCTGGTTCTTCTATGTTTTAGATCCCATCCCCCGGAATATTATGGGCTGTTACCGGACGGTGCAACCCTGACTGAGAAAAATGGAGGGGGAAAAGATCTCCCTGCCGATCAGGAAATGAATGGGTCCCAAGAAGAAGCGGACATGATCCGCCAAGGGATAGCCTATGCCGCCGAGGTCAGCGAGTTGGAATTTACTATCTGGCAGGCCTTAAAAACACCGGCATTCTGGCTGTTGGTTTGTGTTCAAGCCGTTCACGGCCTGGTGGCCCCGGCCATTAACATTCACTGCATCTCTTTTTTAACGGATCGGGGAATCAGTCCGATCGTCGCCGCGGGGATGCAGGCTATCATGATTGGTTGCAGTATTCCGGCCCGGTTGATCGGCGGTTTTATTGCCGATCGTATTCAAAAAGAATCCTTCCGGTTTTGTGTTGCCGGCGCCTATATTCTCCAGGCGGTCGGCATCGGGATTTTTTTGTTTTATCAGACCCTCTTTACTATTTACCTATGGTTCATCCTTTATGGAATCGGGATGGGGGCGGCCATAACCCTGAACCCATCCATGCGGGCTCGTTACTTCGGGCGGAAGGCCTTTGGCACGATCCAGGGAACCTCCATGATGCTTTTAACACCGATCGGTATCGCCGCTCCCATTTATGCCGGCTGGATTTATGATACCACCGGTAGTTATTTAACAGCCTTTAGTTTATTTACAGGGTTGCTTGGAGTGGCGTCATCAATCTTGTTTTTTGTTCAACCTCCCAAAACTCCTGGGGCGTTAAGGAAAACAACTTAGCCCGCGGCCTCCGGGTTTCCACTGGCCCCATTAAAAAAAGAGGCCCAAGACCTCTTTTTCCTCGGGAATCTTTCCGAGATTATTTATCCACCATTTTTTTGGCCTTGGCCAAAAATTCATCCAGTCGTTTCCGGATGGCAATCTTGTCGAATTTCCCCACGCTGGTTTTGGGGATGTCATCATAAAAACCGACAAAATCGGGCATCATCCAACTGGTGATCTTGCCTTTGGCGACGCCTTCCTCCTTTAGAAATTCCCAGACATCCTCCTCCTTGGCCTGGGCCCCAGGGGCCAATTTGATCAGGGCCATGGGCCTTTCTCCCCATTTCTCATCAGGAACACCGATATAAGTCGCTTCCAGAACATAGTCGGCATTGGCCGTCAGGTTTTCGAGCAGCACGGTGGGGACCATCTCGGCGCCGCTTCGGATGACGTCGGTTATCCGGTCGGCGATGATGATATAACCGTCGGTGTCCACTTTGGCGGCGTCACCGGTGTGAAACCAGCCGTCGCGCCAGGAGGCGGCTGTTTTTTCAGGGTCATTGAAGTATTCCTCCATGATCCAATGCCCGCGTAGCAGAATTTCACCCATAGTCTGATTGTCGTGGGGGACCGGCTTCCCCGTCTCATCAACCACTTGGGCTTCAATTCCAAACATCGGCAGGCCGGTTTTGACCCTGACCTGGTCCAGTTTCTCCTTGGGCCAGTCGGCCATGAACCGTTTAAGGGTCGGAGACAGCACGCCGGCCGCGGTTTCGGTCATGCCGTATCCCGACGCAGCCCGGAGTCCCGGGAAGGCCTTTTCGGATTTAGCTTTCAAACCAAAAGGCAGGGCCGCTCCGCCCACGGCCACGCTGGTCAGACTACTGAGATCATATTTATTGAAGTCCGGGTATTCCAAAAGCATAGCCAGCATGGTTGGGACGGCGGCGGTACTGGTCACCTTCTCCTTCTCCACCAATTCACAGAAACTCTCCGGAGTAAACCGGCTGGGCAGGACGATCTTGCATGCCGAAAATACATAATACCAGGGGGCTCCCCAGGCATGAATGTGGAAAAGAGGGATATTGACCAAGGGGACGTTAATCAGGGGTTCTTTCGGATCATCGGGCAAGGTGGGGGCGGATTGGGTGTTCAGGATCAGATGGAGGGTCTGCAGATGGAGCTGGCGGTGGGTAAAGGTAACCCCTTTGGGCAGCCCGGTAGTCCCGGTGGTGTAATAAAGCACCGCAGGGGTGTCTTCCGACAGATAAGGCCAGTCAAATTCCCTGGGCTGGTCCTGGATCAGTTCTTCGTAGTCATAAAGCGGTTCCACCTTGGATTGAGGTTTTCCCGGGCGGTCGGACATGTAAACAAACATTTGGACGGTGGACTTGATCCGGTCAAAGATCATCTCCACCAGGGGTAAAATAAGGTCGTCAACAAACAGGATCTTGTCACCGGAGTGATTGATGGTGTGGACCATGTGATCGAGGGATAATCTCATATTGATCGGGTGGGCAACGGCCCCTAGGCAGGTCGGGGCATAACAGAGTTCCAGATGCCGGTGGTGATTGAGGGCCATGGTGGCCACCCGGTCCCCGGGTGTCCCCGGTTTTCCCGAGTTGACCCCCAGTTTCTGAAGAGCGTGAGCGAGTTGACAGGTCCTCTCGTACCACTGGCGCCAGGTAAAACGGAAATATTCGCCGGCATCATTTCGATAGACAATGCCGATATCCTCCGGATACATACTGACCGGCCTTTTCATAAAAGCGGTCAGCAGTAATGGATATCTTGAACTGAACTCGGGGAATGTCATTTTTGCCATTATATTTAATTGCTCCCTTCTTAATTAAATCGCCTCCGTTTATTCCAATCTGATTATATTAAACCTCTAACCTCCAGATAATATGGATCAGAATAAATTATCATTTAAGTGGGCGAAAGAATGATTGTCAAGCTAAAATTAAAACACTTTTATTGAGACAAAGCGGCCTTCGATGTCACTGAATAATATCTTCTTGACACCCCTAAAGGGCTTTTTTATACTTTAACCCTTCGAAGGGAACAAGGGCTGAGAACAGGATAAAAACCTTCTTTCACTTGTTTGGGGGAAGGGTGGAGAAGATAGGAAGGTAAAAAGAAAGGCAAAGAAGGGAGGTAAATGAATGCCCCACAGCGAATATGTAAAACTTTTTGAGTACATTGAAACCCAGGTCGCTGAATTGGGCGGGGGGGTAAAAAGAGGGGTCATAACCAAGAGGGAGCTTGAGGCGGCTCAAGAAATAAGGGTGTCCATACGACCAACTAATCATATAGGCAGCACGGAGCTTTTTACTCTGAGGAAACTGGACCCCGAAGAATATCATCTGATGCTCGTCGCAGTTCCCCGAAAAAAAAAGAAGTAGTGTTTATTTTCATGTGTTGTGGCGCCCAGCGCAAGAGGGCCTGAGGAATTAATCAGAAACCTTAACTAGCCTAACTAAAGGAGGTTCCTATGATTAGGACAGTAAAACAATATGTGGAAAGTTTGAATGACGGAAGAGAGATCTATCTCGAGGGAAAAAAGATCCCTGACATTACAAAAGATCCGTTTTTTAGAGGAGGGATCAACGCCAGGGCTTACTCCTATGAACTTTGTAATCATCCGGCCTTTAAGGACCTGCTCACCATGGGGGAGGGCAAGGATAAATATTTGTTTCTCTGGAATCAGCCCAAGACAAAGGAAGATCTTATAAGACGGAGGGACGTTTACATTACCTGCATGCGTTGGGGTGCGGCTATGAGCGGTATGGGACCGGACGCCCTGGCCGCCTCCGGGGTTACGGCGGCCAGATGCGATAAGGCCCTGGGAACTCATTATTCAGAGGCGATTGAGGATTACCGTAAGCATTTGAGAGAAACAGACCCGGCCATTACCGGGGCCATAACCGACGTCAAGGGAAACCGGAGTCTTCGGCCCTCGGCTCAGGAACAGCATAAGGATTTCTATGTGCGGGTGGTGGACCGGCAGAAGGACGGCATTTATGTTCAGGGGGCGAAGGTTCATATCAGTGCCACCCCTACGTGTAATGAATTGATCGTTTCCCCTTCTCGGGCCCACCGGGAGGAGGATAAGGATTACGCCCTGGTTTTCGCCACTCCGGTGAATGCCCCGGGCGTCAAACTCATCACCACGCCTCCCCATGTCCATGATGTGGATGATGAAGAAGCGGTCTGGAATTGGCCGTTGCATGGAAGGGGGAAGGGAGTCAGCGAATGCCTGATCGTTTTTGACAATGTCTTTGTTCCCTGGAACAGGGTTTTTCTGTGCGGCGAATATCAGTTTTCCCGGGATCAGGCCTGGATGTTCGGCGTTTTCCACCGGCTTTTCGGTACCTGCCACAAAGTCATATCCACCGAAGAGGCGGCCGGGGCCGCGGCCCTGATGGCCGAATACAACGGTCTGGATCGTTATCCCCATATTCAGGAAAAACTGGCCTGGCTGGCCATGCATGCCCAACTGGTGGATGCCATGTCCCGGGCCGGGGTCGAACATCCGGATATTTATCCTGATATCGGTTTGGCTACTCCCGGTCAGATGTATACCAATATCGCCAAGTACCTTTTTGCCAATGATCAGCATGAACAATCCAAGGTCCTGGCGGATATCGCCGGCGGTCTGGCCACTACGGTCTTTTCTTATAAAGACTGGATGAACCCGGAAGAAAGACCCTATCTTGAAAAATATCTGGCCGGTAAAGACGGTATACCGACGGAACACCGGCTCAAGGCCTTTCGTTTGGTCAAAGATTTAGTCGGGCATGGTATGGATGGGGCTTATATCCATACGGAAGGTTCCCTGGCCGCTCAGAAAATGGCCATCTTTGCCAATACTCCCTGGGAAAGGTATAAAGCCATCGCCAAAAGATGCGCCCATATCCCGGGTTGGGAAAAGGATCCCGATTTAAAAGATCTGCCCCCCCTTCCGACTAAGTGGGTAATCTGAGTTTAACCAAGGCTGATCCAGGAAGCCCCGACCCGGCAG
Organism: uncultured Thermodesulfobacteriota bacterium; assembly: GCA_964609705.1. Lineage (GTDB taxonomy): Bacteria > Desulfobacterota > RBG-13-43-22 > RBG-13-43-22 > RBG-13-43-22 > RBG-13-43-22. The sequence goes on along the minus strand of CAZSTT010000189.1, from coordinate 357 downwards.
GCCGGGGCTTCCTGGACATTAGTTCTTATAATCAGTGGGTCCCTTTTACACCGAGTAAATCCCGACCGGTGGAAGAAATCCAGCAGCCCTTCTTCTCTTGATTTCAGTTATTGAATTAAATTCCCTCCGGTATCCGCATCGTGCGGAATGACACTTGACCCATTCAGTTCTTGGGTAATTTTCAAGCTAAACCCTATGCCCCGCCAGGGGCGCCATGAATTATGAAAATAACCCGTAGGGCCGGGTTTGAAACCCGCCCCTACAAGGCCCCAATTGAGGTTAAGGGCGTAACCCTATTTTTCGCACAAACCCGTCATGCCACGCCTTTGGTGGCCTGACACCACCAATCATGAAAAT
>CAZSTT010000188.1:0-7320 GCA_964609705.1 uncultured Thermodesulfobacteriota bacterium | reverse complement strand
GATGGAGGAGAAAAAAATGAATAGGCTTATAAAAATATTGCACATCGATCCGAACTGGAAAGTTATGTACATCCTCAATTATAGAGGTACGATTATTAAAACCAAGGTTTCAATAGAAACCGCCTTAAAGCTCTTGTCCAAACAAAAATTTGACCTAATCCTCACCGAACCCCTTAACACGGCTATTCTAACCCCACAGGAGTCAATCGAAAAAAAGATTATAAAGGGGATTAAATGGCTGATGAATAAATATTCCGCAGGACCTTTCGAGCCTCAAATCGTGGCGGATTGATTATTTGATTTAGTGCGAAAATAGGATTCGAGCCTTCCGGTACTCCAGCCTATTTTCGCACCAAACTGTCATGCCACGCTTTTAGTGGCGTGACACCACCAAATATGAAAACAGAGTTCGTTTGATTTTAAACTCTATTTTCGCACTAAAGTAAGGACAACCCCCTTTTTCACCTTGACATTTTTCGGGCATTATTATATATTTTCAATCACTAATAGTGATTTAGAGATTTATTTCAGGCCCGCAAGTTGACTTTCCCAAGCCCGCAAATCAATAGCACCCACACACCTGACTCCAAGATCGAAATAAAAAATATTAGACCGGGAATCTGGTCTTTAGCCCTTCCCTCCATCATGGGTAACCTTTTGGCTTCCATTGTCGCCATCATCCAGACCAAGTTTATCGGCGATCTGGGTGGCGATGCCGTAGCGGCGGTCGGTGTCGGTCAACGGATGTTTTTCGCTATCCAGGCGGTGATGATCGCAGTCAGTGCAGGAACCACCGCCCTGGTGGCTCGTTCCTGGGGCGCAGGCGATCGAGAGGAAGCCGGCCGGATAACTATGGCCTCGTTAGTGCTGGCCTCGGGGGCGGGATTGGTCTTCATGGTCTCGGGAATGCTCTTTTACCACCCCATTGCCCGGGTATTTGGCCTGAATCCGGCCACTACCAGCATGGCTGCAGAAACCGTCTTCTGGCAAACCGCATTCGTGATCGGTCTTACTGTCAATATCATCCTTTCCAGCGCCTTGCGCGCCGCCGGGGATGCCTGGACGCCGCTGGTGATGAATGTCCTGGCCGGTCTCATTAATGTTCCGCTGCTATACATGTTTATCTTTGGTCATTGGGGAGCCCCGGCCATGGGACCGGCAGGTACGGCCCTGGCCATGGGCCTCAGTTTTACTTTCGGCGGAATGATATTGTTGATGTTGTGGATGCGCCAGGATCTGGTTGTTAAGTTTATCATAGACGGCTGGAGAAATCGTCATCGATACCGCCGCTTATATTTTATCGGCTATCCGGCCTTATTGGAACAGGTTTTGTTTCAGGTCGGATTCATCATCTTTTTAATGCTGATCGGTAATTATTATGGTACCGAAGCCTTCGCCGCCTATAATGTTGGCGTCAATATGCTGAATATTGCCATGGTGGTGGGTTTTGGGTTTTCTATCGCCGGTTCAACCCTGGTGGGACAAAGCCTCGGGGCCAATGACCTTAAGGCCGCTACCCGAATTGGATGGCGAACCTGCTGGATGGCCGTCATCTCCATGTCGGTGCTGGCCCTCATTATCGTAATCTATGCCGAACCCTTTGCCCGATTTTTTCTTGGCCGGGCCACCCTGACGGTGAAATACACGGTCCAGTTCACTTATATCCTGGCCGCCATGTTGCCCATACTCGGGGTGGATGTAGCGCTCAGCGGAGCGTTGCGGGGTGCCGGAGACACCCGGTTTCCGGTGCTCAGCACCTTCAGCGGCTTGATCGGCATGCGTTGCGGTTTAACGATATTGTTCACCTGGATGAGACTGCCGGTAGCCTGGGTTTATGGTTCCCTCATCGGTGATTTTGTGGTCCGGGGGATACTACTGGTCTGGCGCTATCAATCCGGGCGCTGGATTAAGGTACTTGGCAATGAAGCCATGAACCCAAACAAGCCTTAACCCGTCAGGCCACGCTTTTTGTGGCGTGACGAAACTAATCATGAAAATAAGCCGGAGCAGCAAGTGGCCTCAAATCCTATTTTCATATTACTCGTGGCTCACCTTCTGGCCTTGCCGGTGATATGCTGAAGATCCATTTTGATGATCGAGGTCTTATCGAAATATTTGGCAATGGTTGTTTTACCCTCTTCCAAGTAACCCGGCGAGTATTTTTCCACCAGGTCTAAAAGGGCCTGAGATTTCTCCTCCCCCTGTACTTCCGCCGCCGTTCCGAAGGCTATAACACTTTCATACTCTGTTGAAAATTTATCCGGAAGGACTTGAGCCTTACCGACTACACAAAAGGATACTTTATGGTTGGCCCTGATATTATCCAGTTTGTGACCTTCCGGAGCACAATGGAAATAGAGGGAATTGTTTTTAAAAACATAATTCAAAGGAACCCCGTAAGCCTGCCCGTCCTTACCCACAGTGGCTAAAAAGCCGTATTCCCCCTGGGCGAGTAACCGGGTAGCCGTTTCCAGACTTATTTCTCTATCTTTTCTTCTCACACTCCTGTGCATTGGTTTTCCTTTCCTGATCGATTACAGAAATCAACCATCCAGTAGGTGGGTTGGAATCCTCGCCTGGCTGGCTTAACATTGAGAATCCATCCCAACAGAAAAGAAGGCTTTCCGATTCCAGATTATCATGCTTTTGCACTTCAATTCTATATATTCCAAAGGGACTGACCTCAAAGATGAATAGAGGCAATCCCTCTGGTTCATATCACGGCTACAATGCCGCCGCCTTTTCCTGATAAACCTTTTCCAGTTCCCCAAGGGCGGTTTTTACGTCCGTTGCTTCAATGGTCGGTCCGCACCAGAAACGGAATCCTGGAGGGGCGTCCCGGTAAAAACTAATATCATGAGCGGCGTTTTTTTTGCTCATTTCACTCACAATACTTTTAATGAATTTGGTCTGATCATCCTTAGAAAGGGCCTTAAACTTTTCCGAGGTCACATTGAGACAAACGGAGGTATTGGAGCGGATCTCGGCCGATTCGGCCAGGAAGGCAATCCAGTCGGTTTTTCCCACCCAGTCTTCGATTACTTTCAGATTGGCCATACTCCGGTTGATGAGGCCCTTCAGTCCTAATCCTCCGGCCCATCTAAGGGCGTCCAGATAATCTTCCACGCAGAGCATGGAAGTGGTATTGATGACCTCGCCGATAAAGATGGCCTGGTTGATGGTCTTGCCCTTTTTCAAGCGAAAAAGCTTGGGCATCGGCCAGGGGGGATCATAGGATTCAAGGCGTTGAACTGCCCGGGGACTTAAGGCCAACATACCGTGGGCCGCTTCCCCGCCAAGGCACTTCTGCCAGGAAAAGGTCAGAACATCGATTTTCGTCCAGTCCATATCCATGGCAAAGGCGGCGCTGGTGGCGTCACACAGGGATAATCCCTGGCGATCTGCGGGAATCCACTCCCAGTTTGGAACCTTGACCCCGCTGGTGGTGCCATTGGCGACGAATACGACATCATTGGACCAGTCAACGGATTTCAAGTCGGGAATTTTGCCATATTCCGCTTTCATGATATTAGGATTAAGCTTCAACTGGTTGGCAATATCCGTCGCCCAGCCCTGACTGAAGCTTTCCCAGACCAGGACCGTCACCGGTTTGGGCCCCAGCAAACTCCACAGTGCGGCTTCAAAGGCGCCCGTATCGGAGCCGGGCATAATGCCCAGCAAATAATCCTTGGGCATTTCGAGTATTCTTTTGCTTTCGTTTATGGCTTTGGCCAGTTTTTCCTTCCCTGGCGCAGACCGATGGGATCGGCCGGTCAAGGCGTCTTTCAGACCATCAAGAGTCCATCCCGGCCTCTTGTTGCAAGGGCCGGAACTGAAGTTGGGATTGTGCATAATAGTATCCTTTCCTGAATTTATGACAACATTATTCATCTTCCGGGATTATAGAAGACTTTTCGGTTTAATTGCTTATCGGGGGGCAGGCAAATAATTATATTACAACTTCAATGACATGGATGTCAAAATATTTTTCAGCTGGGAATCCCTGCGAGCGAACCTTAACTTCAATCTGATTATTAAGGAAAGCCCTCCTACTTCAGCCATTGAACATATTCGATCAGGTTGTGGTCCGGGTCGCTGAGGTAAATCCACTTCACCTCCCCGGCAACTTCCAAAGGGCCCTTAACGATCGGAATATGATGGTTCTCAATCAGGCGGAGGGTCTGGGTCATATCCTCGCTGGTGAGGGCTAAATGAGGGCAATAGGGCGGCTTGATCAGCGGCTTGATGAAGGGCTCCCCGTCCAGCCGTTGAATCAATTCCAGATTCCCGCCCTTTAACTCCAGAAAGGCAAAATCCTCTCCTTCTTCCCGGTTCACCTTTCGGGACAGGAGCCGAAGCCCTAACCCCTTTGTATAGAACCTGATGGACTCCTCCATGTTGGAGACTTCAAAAGCCATATGGTCATTCTTCATTATTGTTCCTTCCCGCCTTCGGTTCCGGAAGATCCGGACCGTCCGACCATGGTAACAAAGGCAAAATTTCCCCCTCGGGGAAAACTTAAAAAGCCACGCTGACCTGATCCAGCAAAACGGCCGGAAAGGTACCACCCCAGGTGGGGTGGATCTGGTCTTCAAGGGCTACCACTTCCTTCAGAGTCTCATAAATATTCCCGGCGGCCATGGCATCCTTGACTCTCCCGATAATCCGGCCGTCTTCAACATAAAGGGCCGGAGCCAATCCCAGGGAAAAATCGCCGTTCAGAATATTTCCGCTGTGGGCCCCGAGCACACCGGCGACCAGAATCCCCCGGTCAATGGATTGGACCAGATCCCAGAAAGTTTTTTCCCCCGGCTTTAGATAAAGATATTCCAGGGCCGGCCTTGGTTTGAGGGCCACGGTCTCCCCTCCCCATAGGGCACTTTTAAACCCGTGCCCGGAAGGGGGTCTGTTCATTTTCCCGGCATAGAAAAGGTCACAAAAAGGATTTTGGATCACTCCTTGATCGACCAAGATAAACTTTCGGCAGGGGACTCCCTCATCATCAAAACTCCGAGCCTGGGGCTGGAGATCATTCAAGGGATCATCATAAAGCGTAATTTGGGGATCAAACAACTCCAGGCCTGTCTTATTCAAAAGGGGAGAAGTTTTTTCATAGAGGTTCTTACCGTTGACCCCGGCTTGAATCCGCCAGATCAAGGCATAGAGGGCTTCGGGAAAAAACAGGGTCTGCATCTTTCCCGGTTGGGGACGGACTTCTTTCAGGGACTGGTTAAAAAGGGTTTGAAGAAAATCCAGCTTTTCCGCTGGGTAGGGTTCAAATCCTTTACTCAATAAGGGCGCATCCAGGCCAGCCTGAGAGCCTGGGAACAAAATGGAGGTGTTTAGATAATAGGAGGAGCTGTGTAATGAGTGATCCGATCCCCGGCTGTTCAACAGTTTAAGGGTAGTGGTGGACCGCTGAATGGATACATTGATTTCCCCTTTGACCTTGGTCCGCAGGATGTCACAAACACGATTGCCTTCCTCTACCAAGGCGGTATTGGGCAGAGATTCCAGGAAGGGGTCCCAGGTGTTCAGGGTGGGCAGGTCTGTGCCTGAAGGAAAAGAAAAAGGGGCTTCCATTTTCCCCTCAAGAGAATCCAGAGCTTGTTTAAGGAACTCCTCCCGGTCGAGAAGATTTTTCGTATAGGCAAATCCCAGACAGCCATCCTTAATGATCCTTAAACTGAATCCGGATTGCATTTTCGATTCCATATCCTTCAGTCGGCCGTTTTCAAGTTGGATCCCGTCGCTGGTTTGCTCCAGAAAATAAATCTCGGCTTGATCCCCGGCCTTCAAAGCTTTTTCCAATAACTGTTCCATTTTTTTATCTTCCCCCTACGATCAAATCCCGAACCAGGCAATGGGGGCCGCCGTGACAGGACCGGATATTGGTTTGCCCTTTTCCACAGCCCCCCAGACGGCTTAAGACCAGATCATTTCCAATTCCTTCGATATGCTGCAAGGTATGATAGAGATTACCGGACAGGTTGATATCCCGGACCATTTCACCCAACCGGCCATTTTTCACCACCCGGCCATATTCGGCCCCGAAAGTGAAATTTTCACCGCTGGTTTGTCCTCCCAGGGCATCCGCCAGATAAAGTCCATCCCCCATTTGGGCCAGAAGATCGTCAAAGGTCGCCCTTCCCGGTTCAATATAGATGGTCCCCATACGAATGATCGGGGCATACCGATAATCTTCGGCCACACAGTGGCCGGTCAAAGGTTCCTGGAAACGGGAGGCGGTGCGCCGGGAATGGAGCCGACCGGAGAGTATCCCTTTGGAGATCAGGGGTACCGCCCGGGCAGGGACCCCCTCATCGTCATATTGGTAGAATCCCAGTTGTGAAGGCAAGGTGGGGTCATCGATGATGGACAGTTGGGGATGCCCGATCAAAGTCCCTATTTGGAGTTTTTCCAGCATGGACGGAGAATCTTCGACCAGATCGGCTTCGGAATAGTGACCAAAGGCCTCATGGGCAAAAACACCGGCCAGGTCAGGGTTCAGGATAGCGGAATAGGTCCCTCCACTTACCGGTCTAGCCTTCAGGAGGTCCAAAGCCAGGGCTGTTTTTTCATCAAATAGGGCCTCCTGGTTTTTTAACAGGGCAAAGCCGGAACTCCCGCCCGTGCCCACCCGGACGGTCTGGGTCAGTTCGCCGTCCTGGCTGGTGATGGTTCCACCCAGGCGGGTGGTTACCAGGTCTTCCCGGATTTGAGACCCCTCGGTATTGATAAAAAATTTCTCGCGGATCACTTCCAGATATTGGATTTGAGTGGTAACGATCTTTTCTTTTTCTAAAGCTCGCAGATTATAGCTTCGGGTCAGGGCCAGTTTTTCCTCCATGGAAATGGATCTTGGATCTTCTTCCAGGATCGGCTGATAGGTGTCCCGGATCACTTCCGCCGGGGCCAGGGAGACCGGCGGGTCCAGGTACCGGGCCATCAAGAGGGCGTTTTCTTCAGCCTTCCGGATGGCCTTTTCTCCGTCCTGCTCTTTGGTAAAGACCACATTGGAGAATCCCCCGTTTTTCAAGACCCGCAACACGTACCCGTCGGTGGTGGTGGAACTGATCTGGGTCAGTTCCCGCCCGCTGAAGACCAGTTGGACCTCTTTTTTGACCTCATAGCGCAGATCGGCATATTCGGCCCGGACCTTGGATAAAATATTTTTCAGTTTTTGAAAATCCATTTTATTCCTTTAATACGAAAATAGCCTTTGGAAACCTATAGGCTTGTTTGTTCTCCGTCAGGCCGGATTGGTCCGGCATCCAGGGACTTTTATTTCTGTGTGATACCCTAGATTCCGGCTTTCGC
>CAZSTT010000187.1:0-7453 GCA_964609705.1 uncultured Thermodesulfobacteriota bacterium | reverse complement strand
GCATATCAAATTCGGTGTCATGATCGTATAATTCACGTTGACAAACATTGTTTATGGGTAATTGTTTTTTAGCCTGAATCAAGAAAGCCCGATTGATATGTGGATTTTTTGATGCATCCAAGAAGGTAAATATTACAAGCAAGTCACCAAGTTCACATTGTCTGTTATTAATTGCATGAGTGCGTGTAATTCTTGGCTTCTGATGGACAAAAATACCTGCGAATTTCATCTCATATCCGCCCTGCGCGAGTAGTGGACTGACATGCTGGTTAAGATATGATAATCCATAGGTCCGGGAGTGAAGATATTCTTTTACAATCTCAGGTTCACTCATACTGAAATCGATTCCATCCCAAGATAAGTCAACATGATTTATTACACTTGGACTTAACCCAAAAGCCATATTAACAAAATTATTATAACGAATGTGCCAGGGCATTTTTATATTAGCCTTTCTTCATGATCACATATGTCAGAACATCGATGATTGTGTGTCGTTTCCTTTCTGTTTTTTGCTTTTGCGTGGTTTGGTTTCGGGGGTGGTTTGTTTTTCGGCTTCCATTTCACGGGCGTGGATTTCGTGATTAAGTTCCAGCAGGCGTTTGAGGATTTCGCTGCGGGCGGCGGGTAATATTGTGAAGCGAATACGGTCGGTTTCCGGCAGGTAATCCACTTCGTAGAAATCATGGTCCCGATTGATGTCAGACCAGCTATAGGCTTTGAGGACGGCTTCGTCCATTTCCTTATGCAGGTTTCTGAGCTCGAAGATGCCTTCCACGGCCTCGTTGAATGAGCAGGTATCTTTCGTCCGCTGGAGGTGTTTCCAGAGATTCAGCGTTTCTTTGCCGTATTTCCTTTCAATCTCTTTTTCCGGCATATCAACGCTGATGATAGATAATTGATTATTGTGAAATTGATTGTAGGTCTTGGTAAGGCCGAGTTGCATTTTGAGCATGATCTTGGTATAAAGGGACATGACCTCGAAGCCGCCAAAAAGGCATTTAAAAGCCTTATCAACCCAAACCAGCTTACCTTTGACTTTTCGGTACCCGGATTACCCGGAAGTCCCGGAACGATTTCCCGGCCTGGATCTGTCATCGCTGGAGGAAACCTATGGGCCGGTGCCGGAAACAAAGGCTATCGAATCATCGGTCACGGATTCGCCAAAGACCTCATCAAGTACGGATCAGCCAACTACGCCGGAAGAGTCATAACAAAACCGTCCGACCTCGCTTTACTCGCTCAAGTTTTCAGAAATCCCCAATTCGAAACCCTTAGAATATTCTATACCCAAAACAGCACAATAGTCGGCCATGAGGGGATGACATCAAGGATGCCAGGGCAAGTCTCGCTTACCAAGACAAGAGATATTGCTCAAAGCGAGGATTATCTTAAAAAATTCCTGATCCCAAGGATAAAGGCCAGGATGGCCCGTCTTGGGGCTGATGGTTTCTGGATGGTGCATAACCACCCGACCGGAAATGTCACGGCATCAGATGATGATAAAAAAATGCACCAAAGACTTGATATGGAGCTGGATTATCGATTCAAGGGCGGGATCATTATTAATGGTGGGAAATATGGACTGATAGAGAGAAAACAAAATATGGTAGCCGGGCAAGCCCGGGCCTATATCGCAGCGTCCGAGCACGCTCTGCCTGGGGCAAAGGGTCCGGATAAACTCTTAACACCCTCTATCGATCATCCCTTGATCGGGATAAATATTAGCAGTCCTGAAACACTGGCCACTTTATCTTCCGCAATAAAGACCGACAAGGGGATGGTGACCGCCATCTACCTTTCCTCTCAAAACGTCGTCCGGGCCATCCAGGAGGTCCCGATCGGTGAATTTAAGAATTATAAAAGCATGGTCGATTTTATCCGGGGAAGACTCCGGGAATTCGGGGCCACCAATATAATGCCGGTATTTGAGTCCGGGTATGATATTCCGGATGAAGCCCGGCAAAATGTAAGGAATGGGATACTTCAAGGTCGTATCCTTGATGCGAACCAGGCAGGATCCAAACAAACGGCCCGGATGCGAGAGGCGGAATTGATGTACGCCCCAACGGCTGGATTTTGGGAAAAGGAACCGGCCAAATCCTTCCGGGTGGCCGAAAGACCGGAGAGGGCTTATTCGCCTGATCTGGATCAGGCCGGTTTCGATAAGACTTCTTTTGCCGATTCCATGGACACCATCAAGGACATGGCCAAGAAATGGGGCAAGGCTGAAAGACCTGGCCGACCGGATACCTCAATTATGGGCCGGTTTTTTGGATCCCCGGAGTTTACCTTTGAAAAAGTTCCGGCTTTAAAAAGGGTCATTACTCATAACCTGGAACGGGCCGATCTGCGGGTGGAGAAATTCAATGATCTGATAAGCGATCGAGAAGGCCGGGATCTGCATGTGGGTATGCGTAACCTGCAAAAAGACAACCCGGAAGAATATAAGAGGCTGGGCGAATTTATCATCCGGGCCGATCAGGATAAACGGGTCTATGATGCCGGGAAGGTCAAGGCCCTGGGATTCAGCGACCAGGCCGCCCAGGCCTGGAAGGACTTCCGGACCGTTATCGATAATGGTTTTGACCGGCAAATAGCCCAGTATCAGGAGATGGCCAGGCGCAATCAGGAGGCCGGTCTTCCCCCTCCGGAAATAGTGATCCTCGATGATAAGGGTCAGCCTAAAGCGGTTTCGGTCAAGACGGCTATCGCCCTGATGGGCGAGATGCGGGGCTGGTATGCTCCCCGGTTACGGGAATCCGGACAATGGCAGATCATCGCCAAAGCTACGATGGAAATGAAGGAGAAAGGCCTGCATAACCGATTGGAGTTTAAAGACTTCGGGGTTGAACACCGGGTGGCCCAGCTTCGGAACCAGGGCTATCAGGTTCAATATTCCAAGTCAAAGAGCGTTCCCGAGGACCTGTTCGCCATCTACGGCAAGACCATGGGAACCGAGCAGATGGTCAATGAGGCCCTTAACCGTTCCATGCAGGAAGTGGGTAAGAAAAGCAGTTTCCAGTTTTCGGATATGAAGATCAAAACCATGTGGACCACTTCGGCGGATGATAAAACCGATCTTATCGTCGATACCAAGAAGGTTCCCCAGGAGCAACTGGCCAAGGTAATGCCGATCCTGCGGGCCATGGGCGGGAAATGGTATTCGGCGGAAAAGGGCGAGCCAAAATACTGGCATTTTGTCGGGGCCGATAAACGGCTGGAAGGCCGGCTTCGCCGGATATTGTCCCGCTTTGACAACCGGCTGCTGGTGGTTGAGGAAGAATTCGCCCGGGCCTTAACCGTTAATATTGCCAACATCGAAAAGGGACGCGGTTTCCGGTCCTCGATGATCCTGAGAGGTCCGGAGGTTGGGGTGGATGTTTGGGAAGGATATGAAATGGACCCGCTGCGGGCCATGACTTCCTATGCCAGCCGGTTGGCCGCCGGGGAAGCCAAGAAGGAAACGGCCTTGAAGATGATCCGGGCCTTTAACGGCACAGAGAAAAGCTGGGCCGAGTTCCTGGCCGAAAACGAAGAGGCCGAATACGAGGATTATATCAAGTTTGTGGAGTCTCAAAGGGTCAGTCCGACCGAGCAAAAGAATGCCTACCATGATGGGTTACAATATATCCAGGAGGCTTTGAGAAATCCGGAAATGGCCGACCGGGTGGTGGGTATAGCCAAGGGCCTGGCCAACTTCAAGTATTTGGGATTCCGGGTGGCCGCGCCGATAGTCAACCTGACTGCTCTGATCACTTCGGTACCGGCAGCTATGAATGGCTACGCTGGTATTCCGCTCCAGACCACTTTCAAATGGCTGGGGAAAGGGGCTGATCTGTTCCGGCAGTACCGTCACCCGGAAACCTGGGACATCTTACCGGCTGAGATCCGCGAGGCCTTCAAGATCATCCAAAAAAAAGGCTGGGCTGAATCTCAATACAATAAAGAGGCAATGGCCGTCCTCAAATCCAAAGTGGGCCGAGGCTGGAATATGGCCATGGACGCCGCAATGTGGATGTTTGGATTGACCGAACAATTGAATAGAGTCTCGACCATTATGGGCACCTTCGCCGCTATACGGGAGCGGGAAACCGGCAAAGCGCAAGGCGCAGAGCGCAAAGGGCCGCTGACCGACAAAGAAAAAGAGGCGGTGGGAAAGGCCATGGAGACAGCCAAGCGGGTGTCAGACCGGGCTCATGGGGTTTATGGGCCGGGGACATTACCCTCTATCGCCCAGGGCAAAGGGCCAGCCGGGTGGATCATTAAATCCCTCTATATGTTTAAAAAATTTCAACATAATTATTTGCAGACCTTATATGAACTGGGCTGGAAAGAAAAGAACTGGAAAGCGGCTTCTTATATGATGGTCGCCCCAACCTTACTGGCCGGTGTCGGAGCTTTGCCCCTGCCCTGGGCCTGGGAAGCCATGATGGGGATCATTAAGAGGTTGCTCGGGGTTGACGACCCGGAAGAAAAATTCTTTTCCTTTATGGAAAGCACCCTGGGGGAATATATCGGCGGGATCCCGCGACAAGGGATCGCCGGGATGGCCGGGATGGATTTGCGGGGATCCCTGGGGATGGGCAAGATTGACGTGCCCACCAATATGGTGGAACTCCTGGGCGCTCCCGGATCGGTATTGAACGATGTTTACCAGGGCGGGGCCAATATCCTGAAGGGAAATGTCTGGAAGGGAGCGGAAAAGGCATTGCCCAGGGCCGCAGGGACCGTTATGCAGGCGGCCAGGGAAGCCACCGAAGGAGTGACTACCAGGACCGGGGCCCCGGTTTTCTTTGGGAAGGATCAGATCAAAGGCGATTTGGGAGATTTTGTCTTGAGATCGTTATCATTCAATCCGGCCAGTATTCAGCGGATGAAAGATATAAAATGGTCGGAGAAAGAAACTGAACTGGCCTACCGGGATAAAAGGGGAGATATTAATAGCCACTTTCTACAATTTTATTTGCAGCCGGCCGGAGATCGTGATAAGGGTGATTTAGTAGACTTGGTGGAGATGATCCGGGAATATAACAACCGCATCCGTTCCCATGGGCTGACCGGAGTTGAGCCGATGATTACCTCAGAATCGATCAAAACCTATATCCGGCGCAACCTGCGCCCTGGCAAGAAGGAGCTGGTTAAAGACGTGAGGCGCGAAGGGTGACCAAATAGTCCAGACAAAATAACATAGACGCTTAAATCTCAATCAGAACGCGAGAACAAAGGCTGCTTTCGGAGGAATCCGGGGCGGCCTTTTTTATTTTTAAGACCAAAGGAGAAAGACCATGCAAAACATGATCAGCGTTATCAAAATTTTTGACGGGGTGGTGGTTACAGCCGGTGGGACGGCCCTTTCTGCAGCGATCGATTTAACCCTGTCAGGAAGAAATCTCTCATTGCAGCTTCAAGTGACCGGTGACGGTACCCTGAAAGCGGAAAAGGAATTATCCAACAACGAAACCGATTACCTGATTCCGGAGGGTGGCGGGGAAATTATTGCCAATGTGACCAAAACCAGCGGGCCCGGAACAAACGGCAAACTGATAAAAGCCTTTACGACTGAGGTCGCCGGCATTTTAAAGATATTACTTACCGAAACCGGGGGGGCCAATCCTGTCACTGTAACCGGCTGGCTGGCGGTTCAGTAGGTAGCTTAAAGCTTATGTCGCATAGCCGCATACCATGGAATGGCAGTAATACCCAAAACAGGACCCACGTTGATCCATCAGGAAATCTTCGGGTTCGAAGGGATATTCCCGGATTAGACCGGGAGATCGCCGAAGGCGCCGTACCTCGAACCAGTCCTCTGACACTTGAAGAATTCGTCAGCACTTTGTTTGATCAGGCGGTTAAGAGGTCCTCCTCTCCCGAATTTGCCGGACTGAAGATTGATTCTATGAATGGATTTCTTCTGGCGACGAATGGTGTGGTCGGCATCGGCATCCCTTCAGGATCAGCGCCCATTGAGTTGAATTTCGCTTATGGGGATGTATCGCCTGCCTTGGTAGCCTCTATTCCCTTGGGCGGGATGATCACCCAGGTTGATTTAATCATTTTGAACCCTTTTAACGGCATGGGGGCCGCTCTATCTATCGGGGATGCGGGCGACCACGATCGCCTGCTGGCTGTAAACGGGAATGATCCAACAGCCATAGCCACCTTTTCGGCCTATCCGGCCCGGGCTTATGGGGCCATGACCGACGTTTTTTTATATCTCACTCCCGGCGCCGGGGCCAGTTCCGGGAATGGTGTTGTTTTATTGACTGTTAATACTTAGGAAGGAGAACGAAAATGGGATTATTTGCCGATCTGTGGGGAACCGTCAAGGCCGTATTTCAAATTGAAATCGGAGGGGTTAAGCTGAAAAACTCTTCCGGGAATTTACTGGTTAGAAATGCCGCCGACAATGCCGATGCCGAGATCACGGCTTCGAAGCTTAAGGTCAGCGGTGATGTCGTTGAAATCAATTCCGACGCCGCCGAAGAAGCGGCCGACTGGAAATATACCCTACAGCGTCCGGCGACGGGCATGACTGCCGATGTGGCTTTGACCCTGCCGGCTGATGATGGCAGTCCCAATCAGGTGTTGCAGACCGATGGCAATGGAAATTTGAGTTTTGCCTCGGCTGGAACTACGTCTGACCTGATCCATACCAACTCGACTCCCGTAAACTACAACGACGCTTCCCCTGTTGCTCTTTTTACCCTCCCGGCCAACGCCGTTTTTTTAAAATCCGAAGTTATTATTGACACCCCATTCAACGCCGGGTCTCCGACAGGGGCTATTGGTATTGCCGGAACAACGTCCAAATATATGGGGACCGGGGATATCAATCTGAAAGGAATAGCCAAGGATCGTTATGTTACCCACCCCGGAGAACCCCCTTCAGGAAGTCCCGAGGACCTTATTTTTACCTTTAATAAAGACACGGCAACCGCCGGTGATGTGCGTGTTTTGGTCCATTATTCTACTCCGGCCTAAAGGAAACGGATGATGGGTAATCTAATCCTGGACTTATTGAGAACAACTAAAAATCCTATTTGGATTGGACCATACCAGTTACTCCTATCGGGAGATGTCACCCTGGGGAATTGGTTCGACCAGGCCGTGAAGCAGGCCAGCACTCCCACCTTTGACCGAATAAAACTAACCAACAGTGCGGCGGCATCCAAGATATTAGTATCGGATGCTGATGGTCTGTTCTCCCCTGCTTTAGTCGCAGCGCAACGATTGGTGGGCAGGGTGACTGGCGGACAAACCTCAGGACTAACCGCAGCGAATGCCTGGACCATTTTGGCAGAGAGTCTTACTGGGATATTGAAATCCTCCAGCGGGGTAGTCAGCACACTTGATTTTGTGGATTGGACGACACCAGCTTTCTCTGCCGGGGATTACCCTGCCGCCGGAGCCATGACAAGGTCCGTTGAAGTCGGTGAGATAACGAACATTT
>CAZSTT010000186.1:0-7519 GCA_964609705.1 uncultured Thermodesulfobacteriota bacterium | reverse complement strand
TAAAGTGACCCCTTGAATCCCTCGAGCCCTTGAACCCTATTTTTTACTAAACTTCCCCCCAAACCTCCCGACCCCCATTAAACCGGACCGTCAAGACCTTGGCTGGGTCATCTGTCGCCTCAACATTCGGCAGAGGTGATCCTCCAAGACTTTCAAAACCTGCGGGGACATAAATGGTGAAATCCAAAGGTTGATCCTGACCTTTTTGGACCGCGGACACATATTGTCTTATTTTTTCAGAATCGGGGATTCGCCCGGATCCGCCAAAATGTTTGCCTTCTTTTTGGGTCAAATCCGCATAATAAACAATGGAGCCATAGAGGCTGGGAAATCCGGGTTGAAACGGAAAGTCCTGCCCGTAAAGTGAATTCCCCAGGGAGATAAACTGGGCCATCTGGAAGCCGGGCCACTTCCCTTTTCCCCAGGTCAAATCGGGCAGGAAGAGATCCGGGCTTTCCACGTCTATCTGGGACATCCTGAAGGCCGCCATGCAGACCGCACCGAAGGAAAATTCCCTGAGAAAGTCATAACCACGGCTGTTTCTCAGAGGGTCTCTGAGTTTGAGGGTCATCATCAGGCTTTTAATCCCCCCGGAGAGAAAGCCCAGCGGTTCCGACCCCATGCAGGAAATCCTGTAGCCCGCCTGCTGAAGGAAAATCGACCCAAACCCTTTTCGGCCTGTTTCCCAATAGCTGACCGCCCCGTCGCCGTTTTCGTCAAAAGCGTCAAGAAAGGTCTTTTTCAGAGAGGAGCCGGTCAACCGGTCAACAGCCGACAAATAGCTCAAAGCAGTTTTTTGAAGGTCCCAGGGGAACTTATAGATATTGAAATAGAGGGCCTGGGTTATGACATCCCCAAAGGCCCCGTCTATAATCCGACCGAGATGTCCATCGAGGGAAATCAATGGTGCATTACTGACCATATCCCATCCCAGCACATGATATCCCCGTTTTCCCAGACCCTGTTTTTCGGCCTGCTCGAAACAATTGTCCCGTGACAGGGGACAATCATACCCTTTTCCGGTCAGGATTTGACTCCCTTCCAATTCAGGAATGGGCACTGATTGAGGAAAACTTCCGCCGGATCCGTCATCCAGGTTCACTTCCAAAGCTTCCTTTAAGGGCACGTTACTGAACATATACCTGGCGCTTAATAAATCTGTGGCCACCGGATCCAATCCGGCAAAGATCAGACCCTCCGGTTCTTTTCCGGCCAGGTAGGTGCCCCCATGTTCCAGGTTGGTGGCCACGATGGCATCGACCACGTGGATCATGAAGACACCCTGGTTTTGTACCGCCTTGACGATATCGACCATAGTAGCGGTAAGGCCTCCGGTCTTGCTCAATGTAAGTTTTCCGGATTCATCCACTACAGGGATACAGGTCTCCGGATCCAATTCCGCCACCCAAACATCATGGGGAATCCCCCCTTTTATCCCGGGGACCGGCTGGTGGGGACTGGCGTATTCCCAGCAGCAATCATTCCCCCTGGAAAACTGCATGGGGTAGAGCCCGATGCCCAGATTTTTAATAACATTGGTGAAGAGGGCGTTAGTATGGACTTTGAGTTTAGAGACATTGATCAGGATACATCCGGGATAGGCCTGCCGGTCTTCTTTATCCGCGGGATCTCCCCCGATAATGTCCTTGTGGAGGGTGATGGAATCAAAATTTATTCCCCCGGGTACCGGAATCTCCCGTCCCTTGGCTGTTGATTCAATCCTGTTCAGATCTATGACCCTCAGTTCATTACTGACCTGCCCCGGTGGACTATAGGTTCCGGCCACACTGGCTTCGAAGCCCCGCATCGGATCATCGGAAGGATCTGTTCTCGGGCATTCGGACAGATATTTTCGGACAAAGTAAAAACCCCAGCCGCCATAAAAATGGCCTGACCGTCCTTCGATGACGGCTTCGGTGGTTATTGTTTTACTTTCCGGGTTGATCATGGAGAACCTCCCGGCCGAGGCGGCCATGGCGGTTGCGGCTTCCCCAATGCTCATTTGATGATAGGACACACCCAGCTTATCATGAAACCAGCGCATCAGGGCGGCCATAAAGGGCCATTCGGTGCAGGCCGTGGCTCCCAGGCCGACACCATGAGTCTGGGGGTCAATGTTCGTAACACTGACCAGGTTGGGCTTAAAGAGCATTTTCTGCCCTTGGTCCAACCTTTCCCTGATCTCGTTTTCCAGATTGGTCTTCTCCGTTAAAGGGGCCAGAGCGAAGTTCAGTCCTTCATAGGTATAATCGATTTTGGCCTTAATTTTATTCCAGGCTCCTTCACTGGATTCGTTGATCACCTGTTGCAGAAGAATACCCACCCCGGCATAAGACTTTTCCGGATCCAGTCGGGCCACCCCCACCGGCGATCCGGAAGAATCCGGAAGACGCCGGCCCAAGGGTGAGTTCATAGACATCTCATCGGTTGGTATTTGATTTTTCACGGCCCATCCTTCCAAAGGTTTAGAAAAAGGATTCAAGGGTTCAAGGGGCCCAGGGGTCGAGTGAAAGGCTTGGATGTGAAAACCTCCCCTTGACCCCTCGAATCCTTGAATCCTTGACCCCTGCTTTTATATTAAACCTCCCCCCAAATCTCCGCACCGCCCTTGAAATGGACGGTCAGTATCTTGGCCGGATCATTTGTAGCTGTAACATTGGGAATTGGAATTCCGCCCAGATTGTCAAATCCCTGGGGAACGTAAAAAGTAAAATCCAGGGGTTGCTCTTCGCCCTTTTGAACTCCGGTCACATAGCGGCCGATATTTTCCGGGTCAGGCAGACCTCCGGGAACGCCCAGGTATTTGCCCCCTCTTTGGGTCCCATCAGCGTAAAAAACGATCGAACCATAAAGACTAGGGAAGCCCGTCTGAAAAGGAAAACCCGGTCCATAAATAGACATACCCGTATAAAATAATTGAGCGGTCTGAAAACTTGGCCATTTCCCCTTGCCCCAGGTTAATCCGGGCACAAAGAGATCGGGGTTTTCCATTTCCAACTGGGACATCCGGAAGGCCGCCATGGAAACCGCGCTGGATTGCATTTCCTGAAGAAGTTTATAGCCGTTGATATTTCTTTGAGGATCACCGAGTTTGAATATCTTCAGCTGGGTCTTGGCCCGCCCGGAGAAAACGGCAAAGGGATCGGAGGCCATGCAGGAAACAGAATACCCTCCCTGGTGGAGAAAGATAGATTCAATCCCCTTTTTACCTTTTTCAGCAATGCTGACGACCCCGTCACCATTCTCGTCGAAAGCCTCTAAAAAAGCTTTGTGATATGCGGATCCGGTCAAGGCGTCATTGGCCGACAAATAACCCAGGGCGGTTTTCTGAAGGTCCCAGGCAAACTTAAAGAGGTCGAAATAAAGGGCTTGGGTAATGACGTCGTTGAAGACCCCATCCTTGACCAGTCCCAGATGACCCTCAATAGAAACCAGCGGGCTGTTGGCCATCACATCCCTTCCCAGCACATGATAGGCCCGTTTTCCCAGGCCCCGTTTCTCGGCCTCCTCAAAACAATTGTCTCGGGACAAAGGACAATCATATCCTTTTTCGGTTACAATATTGTCCCCTTCCAGTTTAGGTACAGGGACCCTTTGCGGGAAGCTTCCGCCGGCTCCGTCGTCCATGTTCACTTCCTGGGCTTCTTTTAAGGGCACATTGCTGAAAATATACCTGGCGCACAATAAATCCGTTGCCACTGGATCCAGTCCGGCAAAAACCAGTCCTTCCCCTTCTCTCTGGGCCATGTCCGTGCCGGTGTGGTCCAGATTGATGGCCTGAATAGCATCGACGACGTGGATCATCATGATGTCCTGGTTTTGCACCGCCTTGACGATATCGACCATAGTCGCCGTAAGACCCCCGGTCTTTTTCACGGTCGGATTACCGGACTGATCTAATCGGGGCAGGCAGGTTTCCATATCCATTTCCGGGACCCAGACCTCGTGGGGAATGCCGCCCTTCATCCCGGGAACCGGCTGGTGGGGATTGCTGTATTCCCAGCAGCAATCATTTCCCCTGGCAAACTGCATGGGGTAGAGACCGATGCCCAGGTTCTTGATGACATTGGTGAATAGGGCCATATTGTGGACTTTCAGTCTGGGCACATTGATCAAGATGCATCCGGGATAGGCCTTCCGGTCTTCTTTATCCGCAGGATCAGCGCCGATAATGTCCTTGTGGAGGGTGATAGTCTCAAAGTTTACCCCCCCGGGAACCGGAATCTCCCGTCCTTTGCTCCCCACATCAATTCGGTTCAGGTCGATGACCCTCAATGCCTGGCCGGTCTGCCCTGGAGGGGTGTGGGTCCCGGCCACACTGGCCTCATAGCCTTTCATGGGATCATCGGTCGGGTCTGTTCTTGGGCACTGGGACAAATATTTTCTGGCAAAATAAAACCCCCACCCGCCATAAAAATTGCCGGACCGGCCTTCGATGACCGCCTCGGTGGTAACATTCTTCCCCTCGGGGTTATTCATGGAGAACATCCCGGCCGCAGCGGCCATGACGGTGGCTGCTTCACCAAGGCTCATCTGATGATAGGCCACATCGAGTTTGTCATGAAACCAGCGCATCAGGGCGGCCATAAAGGGCCATTCGGTGGAGGTGGTACTTCCCGGAGTGGGCCCATGGGTCTGAGGATCGATATTGATGGGGTTCACCAGGTTGGGTTTAAAAAGCAATTTCTGCCCCTGCTTTAACCGGTCTTTGATTTCTTTTTCGAAACCGGTTTCTTCTTTCAAGGGGGCCAGGGCTGAATCCAGGCCTTCATAGGTGTAATCGATCTTGGCCTTGATCTTGTCCCAGGCTTTCTGATCGGAGTCATTGATGACCTGTTGAAGCAGTATTCCTACTCCGGCATAAGATTTTTCCGGATCCATCCGAGCCACCCCTACTGCTGATCCCCCGGAATCCGGCAAACGTTTCCCCAGAGGGGTTTCGATCTCGACTTTATTGTTTGATGGCTGGGTATTCATAGGCTGTCCTCCTAAACGGGTTGGAAAAGATGAGGATTGAAATAAAAAAACCCCTTAATCCCCCTTTACTCAAAGGGGAATTAAATCAATTCCATCTCAGAAAAAGGGAGATTAAAGGGAGTATAATTTTTTGTCTTAAACTCTTATGCCCCCAAGGAGGGAAGAAAAAAATAAGGATTTCTCCTCTGGGGGCTAAGGATAAGGGGGCAGAGGCTATGGTTAAAGAATTTTTCTGTTCCTTCTTCTCCTATAGCCTCTTACCTATCGCCTGTTTATTTATCCCGTTTTCCACTCGTAAACCACAGGGGGTGAGTCCACCATTGGATATCTTTCAATTGCTGGTACATGTCATTGTTCCAGCCCTGGACGTTCTTTTTAAAAAGGGTTACAGTCCTCGGGTAATACAGATAGACATCTTCAAAATTATCGTAGAGCTCTTTTTCCAAATCCCAATAAATCTTGGTCCTCTTGGCCTCGTTCACCTCTTCGCGTCCAGCTTCAAGGAGGGCGATGGCTTTTTTGTTATTACTCTTGCCATAGTTGAACCCCCCGTCAGGATCGTACCAGCCGGTGACCAGAAGGTCCGGGTCATAAATCCAGGTCCAGGTATTGGTGGCCAGATCGTAATCGACTTTTCTCATCTTTTCTGCAGCCGCCGCCGGGTCGAGAAACTGCACTTGCCAGGTAATACCCACCTTGGCCAGCATGTTTTTAACGGCTTCCCCCATGGTCTGGGAGTCAGAGGTGTTGTACATATATCCTCTGATGGTCAACCCGTTTTTATACCCGGCCTCGGCCAACAGCTTCTTGGCCAGTTCCGGGTTATAGGCCAAGGGCTTGAGACTGGGGTTATGGGCCCAGTGCTGGTTGGGGAAAGGACCACTGGCCGGGTCACCCAAACCGAAGGCCACACCGTTAATCAGGGCCTTTCGATCCAGGGCAATAGAGATAGCCTTGCGCACCTTAATGTCTTTGCAGGGACCCTCTTTATGGTTAAGTCGCAAACCCACGCTCCAGTTTAGCGGGTAAACATAGACGTTCAAACTCTTGTCATTCCTGACCATGGGGTATTGGGAAGGATCAATGGCCATACTGTCGATTTTTCCGGCCCGCAGGTTGGCCAGCCGGACCGAGGGATCGGGAATGATACTGACATTGATGCCATCGAAATAAGGCATATCCGGGCGCCCGATGAACCTGCCGAACCACCAGTTGGGGTTCCTTTTCAACTTCAGGTAATTTCCCGGACTGCCTTCTTCGAACATCATGGATCCGGTGCCGACCGGATAGTTATCCAAAGGCTTGGCCCCTTCAGCCAGGGCAGCGGCCTTTTTATGCTGTTCTTCAAGAGCGGCCAGCTTTTTCTTGGCGGCATCGGCCTTGGCGGCATTATTCTCTTTCTCTGCCGCCTCTACATTTTTCTTTTCTGTTTCGACCTGGCCGGCCAATTTTTTTACCTCCCGCAGGGCCACATCCGCTTTCAGGGCTTTGGTGGAGATCATATAGCCCGGGACATTGGCCATGACCCCGACGAAAGCGGCCCAGGGTTTATTGAAATGAAATTTAACGGTGTAATTATCGACGATCTCGACCGATTCCAGCGGTTCTATCCAGGCCCTGGACCAGGCCCCGCTGGCCGGGTCCTTGATCCAGTCCATCTGATATTTGACACTTTCGGCATTGAAAGGAGATCCATCATGGAAAGTGACCCCTTGCCGCAGTTTCATGATCACAGTTTTTGGGTCCAGGTATTTCCAGGACTCGGCCAGGAAGGGAACGTAGGGTTTGTAACCTGCACCGGTCCAGATGAGCTTGTCATAGATATAACTGATAGTCACCCAGTCGTTGACCGGCCAGTGATTGGGGTTCATCAGCCCGATATACAAAGGATTGGATATTTGATAAATGCCTCCCCGGACCGGTTTGGTGGGCCAGTATTTAGGTCCCCAGTCCAATCCTATTTTTTCCGCCCATTCCTTGGGGGGAAGGGATTTTTCTGAAATCAGGGCTGTATTTGACGGTGCAGCCGTTCCCACACCCGGGAGTACCCCGACCAGAAAAAAAACAAAGGCCAGGGCTGCAAAAAACCTCAAAAACTTTTGACTTTTAACCATGCTGTTAATCTCCTTTCAAATGAAAAATAAAAAAAAGAATCAAGGATTCAAAGGTTCGAGGATTCCGATTCGTTACTTGTTTCTCGTTTCTCGTTTTTAGCCAGCAACCAGCAACAAGCTTAAAGGAAACCCTCGAACCCTCGACCCCTATTCTTTTTTTACGGTTTCCCACTCTTAAACCAGAGGGGATGAGACCAGGAATAGCCTTCTCTCATTTTAAGCAACATGTCGAAGTTATATCCCTGAACGTTTTTACGAAAAATCGTGACCGAGGTGGGGTACCACAACCAGGTGTCTTCGTAGTTGTCATAGAGGGCCTTTTCCAGTTCCCAATAGATCTTGGTTCTTTTGGCAAAGTCCACCTCTTTGCGGCCGGCTTCGATCAGTTCAATCGCCTTTTTATTGTTGCTCCTTCCATAATTAAAACC
>CAZSTT010000185.1:0-7525 GCA_964609705.1 uncultured Thermodesulfobacteriota bacterium | reverse complement strand
CTAGTTCGGAGTTATTATTCCGAACAAAATCGACAACTCTGAACTCCAAACTCTCAACGGATCAGGCCTGGGAAGCGGCCGAATTCGGGGTTACCCGTCGTTCTTTGATCCGGGCGGCCTTGCCTTTGAGTTTCCTTAAGTAATATAATCGCGACCGGCGCACTTTCCCCCGGCTGACCACATCAATCCGGTCGATAGCCGGCCCGTGGAGGGGGAAAATACGTTCTACGCCCACGCCATAGGAAACCTTTCGCACGGTAAAAGTGGCCCCGGTAGTTCCTTTTCTTTTTCGGATGACCACCCCTTCAAAAACCTGGATCCGCTCCTTTTCCCCTTCTTTTATTTTAACATGGACCCGAATCGAATCTCCGGTTTTAAAATCGGGAAGATCTACCCGCATCTGTTCTCTTTCCAACATGGTCAAGGCATCCATTCCATCTGCTCCTTTTCTGTTTCCTTGGTACGCTAAACCCTTTTTGGTAATCCGGATCCAGGAACCGAATTTCATAAGATAATCAAATTCTGACAAGTTCGTAAAAAGTCTCAGGAAGCCTTTTTCCGTCATTCCGGCGAAAGCCGGAATCCAATGTTTTTAATTAGTTATAATCTTCTGGACCCCGGTTTTTACCGGGGTGACGACTTTTTACATGTTTGTCAAATTATGAGTTCATCAATTATTTTTTTGTAACTCTATTATTATTTCGCGGTCCTCCGGACTCAATCGCTCCGGATCAATTAATTTAGGCCGTCGTTTTATAGTCTTTTCCAAAGATTGACGGCGCCTCCAGGCTCGGATTTTTTCATGGTCCCCGGAGAATAGAATTTCGGGAACGAGATGGCCCTTATAATTTCGGGGTCTTGTGTATTGAGGATACTCCAATAACCCCTCTTCAAAAGATTCTTCCTTCCCCGAATCTGAACAGCCCATCACTTCGGGTATCAAGCGGATCAAGGAATCTAATAGAACCAGGGCCGCCGGCTCCCCCCCGCTTAATACATAATCCCCGATTGAGATCTGTTCATCACAGAAAAAATCGGCAATCCGTTCGTCCACTCCCTCATACTTCCCGCAAACCAGGATAATTCGCCGGTCTAAAAGCAGCTCTTTGACCCGCGATTGTTTCAGGGGGACCCCCTGCGGGCTTAAAAGGATTACCCGGGGCATTGGATCCGGCAGGCCCTTCAGCCAGGTTAAGGCCCGGTCGATGGGTTCGGGTTTCAAAACCATCCCTGCCCCCCCGCCAAAAGGCCGGTCATCCACTGTGCGGTGCCGATCTCCGGCAAAGTCACGGAGATTAAATATTCGGATTTGAACCCGCCCCTTTTCCATCCCCCGCTGAAGAATCCCTTCATTCAAAGGAGAAAAAAAATGGCCGGGGAAGAGGGTCAGAATATCAACGATCATTTCCCGAATCAATCCCTCTGGAGAACTCCTCAAAATCCCGGATCCGAATTTCTCCGCGGGAGAGGTCAACCGAAATCACAAAGTCTTCAACCGCCGGAAGGAGTAACTCCTTGGAGGCATTCCTGATAACCCAGATATCATGAGCGGCTGTTGAAAAGATCTCCTCCAGGATCCCCAAAAAAAGCCCCTGATCGTTATAAACCCGGCTTTTGATCAGTTGGTACCAGTAATATTCTCCCTCTGGAAGGGTTTGGAGATCCTGCTCCCTAAGGTACAGGGAAGATCCGCTGATAGCTTCAGCCTGCTGACGGTTATCAAGCCCTTGAAAATGAATGAGTAAGGATTGGGACTGTACTTTGACTTCCGAGATCAACAAGGGTTTCATTTCTTCGCCTTGGCTCATAAAAATTTTCCGCCCGGCGAAAAAACTCTCATAGGAAGAGGCATAAGAATGGACCTTCACCTGGCCGCGCAGCCCATGAGGTTTGGCCACCTTGCCGATCAACAGAAAGTCCGATTGCATCAAGTCAGGATTTTTTATTCCAGAATTTCCAGAACCGACCGTTTTCTGATCTTGGTGGAGGCAGCACTCAAGATCGTCCTCATCGCTCTGGCGGTTCTTCCCTGTTTGCCGATGACTTTGCCCAGATCTTCCTTGGCCACTTTTAATTCGATGACCGAAGTCTGTTCCCCTTCTATTTCATTCACCTCCACCTGATCCGGATGATCCACCAACGCCTTGGCAATGTACTTTATCAAATCCTTCATGCCGCTTACCTCCTCCTTTTGAGTTGCCGGTTACCCGTAACAGTCTGATTCCGCCATTATACCTGGCTATCGGTCAGCCAGTGGATCCATGTTCAGTGAATCGGTGATAATCACAGGAGTGGGGCGAGGCCATCCTCCTCGAACGGTTTTTATCCCTTCAGGACGCCGCTGCTGCGAATCAAATTCTTAACGGTTGCCGTCGGTTGGGCTCCGACCGCAAGCCACTTTTTCAACACCTCCTGTTTCCAGGAAACCGCCGCCGGCTCTTTATTGGGATCATAAGTCCCGACGATTTCAATAAAACGCCCGTCTCTCGGGGACTGGGAATCAGCCACAACCATCCGATAATAAGGTTTTTTCTTGGCTCCCATTCGGGCCAATCTAATCTTTGTTGCCATAATCAATATGCTCCTTTTTCCATTTCCTTAAGAGCTTAAAAAAAGATCCCCTTTTTCCCAATCCCTGCTTCAGACTTAAATTTTAATCCTCAAAATACAAAATACAACCCTCTGATTAAAATTCCCGTCTTCCCTGACTTTGAACAAGATTGAACATTTTTTAAAGCTCTACTTAAATATAATAAACAAATTCCTTTAAAAAGGCAAGTGTCCTCTTTGGAAGGCCTTCCGGCCTCCCTTGCTGAATTGCTTAAGCATTTTTTGCATCTGCTCAAAATTTTTAAGCATTTTATTCACATCCTGAACCGTGGTCCCGCTTCCTCTGGCAATACGCCGGCGCCGGCTTCCATTGATAATCTGATAGCTTCTTCTTTCTTCAGAGGTCATGGAATTGATAATGGCTTCCGTATGGAGCAATTCCCTTTCGTCGGGTTTCATATCTTTCAAGCCCTTAACCCGGTTTATACCCGGGATCATCTGCATCATCTGCTCCAGGGACCCCATTTTCTTGATTTGCTTGAGCTGATCTTTAAAATCTTCCAGAGTGAAAGTCTCCTTACGGATCTTCTTCTCTAAAGCCAGGGCTTGTTTCTCGTCAAAATGGACTTGGGCTTTTTCGATCAGGGAAAGGACATCCCCCATCCCCAGAATTCGTGAGGCCATCCGGTCGGGATGAAAGGGTTCCAGGGCATCCAGTTTTTCGCCGATCCCGATGAATTTTATCGGTTTTTGGATGACCGACTTGATGGACAAAGCGGCTCCTCCCCGGGCATCCCCCTCCATCTTGGTCAGGATGATACCGGATAATTCCAGCCACTCATTGAATTTCTGAGCGACATTGACAGCGTCCTGCCCGGTCATGGCGTCGGCCACCAGGAGAATTTCATTGGGACGCACCTGTTCCTTGATTTTTTTGAGTTCTTCCATCAAAGTCTGGTCAATATGCAAACGGCCGGCGGTATCCAGGATCAGGGGGTTTAACCCATTTTGCTTCCCCCACTCCATGGCTGAAAGACAAATCTCCACCGGATTATTCTTGGGGTCCGAAGGATAGACCTCAACTCCGGCTTGTTCACCTACCTTATGCAGTTGGGCAATGGCTGCCGGACGATAGACATCCGCAGGAACGAGTCCTGGCCGAAAATTCTTTCCCTTTAGATATAAGGCCAATTTCCCGGCGGTGGTGGTTTTTCCGGATCCTTGTAATCCGGAAAGCATAATGGCCACTGGAGCCCGTCCGGCTAAATTTAGATCCTGTCGGGCCCCGCCCATGAGCTCGGTCAGCTCTTCCTGAACAATCTTAATAACCTGTTGGGCCGGGGTGAGACTGGAGAGGACCTCTTGCCCCAAAGACCTTTCCCTGACCCGGTCGATAAACTCCTTGGCCACCTTATAATGGACATCGGCTTCCAGTAAGGCCAAACGTACTTCCCGAAGCCCTTCCTTCATATTCGCTTCGCTTAATTTACCCTGGCCTTTTAATTTTTTAAAAGTCAGGTTTAAACGGTCGGTTAAGGATTCAAACATTTAAGTCCTGCAGTCTTTCCAGATCTTTCTAAAAAGTTATAAATTTATAATTTTATTATTCATTTCACATATTGTCAAGATATTTTTATAAATTATTAGATAAATGGAGGACCCGGCCTTTCGAGGTTATCAGATAGGTATCCCGATTGTTTTTTCTGAGGATTTTCTTCTTAAGAAAAAACCCTGTTTTTTTTCTGAAGTTTTTCTTTTTAATTTGCTTAGCCCGATTATTTTTGCTATTTTCCGGTGTCATTAATCAAACCGTCAGGCCACGCTTTTTAGTGGCCTGACACCATGAAACATGAAAATAGGCCGGAGAAGCGAGTAACCTCAAACTCTAATTTCGTGTTAAACCGTCAGGCCACGCCTTTTAGTGGCGTGACACCACGAAACATGAAAATAGGAAGGATCAGAGAGCAGCCTATAATCCTATTTTCGAACTAAAGGATATTGAAATGCCGTTTTGGAGAACTGATAACCCGGATCATATCGTAATTCCCTTTATTGAAGGGGATGGAACCGGGCCGGATATCTGGCGGGCTACCAGACCGGTTTTGGAGGGGGCCGTCCAAAAAGCCTACGGCGGGTCCCGGCGAATGGAGTGGCTGGAAATTCTGGCCGGGGAAAAAGCCTACGATCAAACCGGGCAGTGGTTACCCAGGGCAACCTTGGACACCATTCTTCAATACGGTCTGGCCTTAAAAGGTCCCTTGACCACCCCTGTAGGCCAGGGCATCCGCAGCCTTAATGTCCAGATCAGACAAATCCTTGATCTTTATGTCTGTCTCCGGCCGGTCCGGTATTTCACCGGCGTACCCAGCCCCATGCGTCATCCGGAATTGGTGGATATGGTCATTTTCAGGGAAAATACCGAAGATGTCTATTCCGGTATTGAATGGCCGGCGGAAAGTCCCGAGGCGATAGAACTCAGCGAGTGGATCGAAAAGAAAACAGGAAAGAAATTGAACCTTGAGACCGGGATCGGCATCAAGCCGATCAGTCGTTCGGGAACCCAACGTCTGGTCCGCCGGGCCATTGAATATGCCTTACGCCGCGGCAAACCGAGTGTTACCCTGGTCCATAAGGGCAACATCATGAAATTTACCGAAGGGGCCTTTCGCAATTGGGGCTATGAACTGGCGGAGAAGGAGTTTTCCAATCAAACCCTGACCGAAGCGGAAGCAAACCGACACCCCGGCGATAAACAATTTCTTTTAAATAAAGTCATCATCAAAGACCGGATTGCCGACATGATGTTCCAACAAGTTCTTTTGCGTCCGGCCGAATACTCGGTTATTGCCACCGGGAATCTTAACGGGGATTATCTTTCTGATGCATTGGCCGCCCAGGTCGGGGGTTTGGGAATGGCCCCGGGGGCCAACCTCGGTGATGATTGCGCGGTCTTCGAAGCCACCCATGGCTCCGCCCCCCAATATGCCGGCCTGGATAAGGTAAACCCCGGGTCATTGATACTTTCCGGTGCCCTGCTTTTGGAGCATCTGGGCTGGCAGGAAGCAGCCGACTTGATCTATGGGGCTATTCAAAGAACCATCTCGGAAGGGTTGGTCACCTATGATCTGGCCCGCCAAATGGCCGGTGCCCATGAGGTCTCATGTTCCCATTTTGGTCAAGCCCTGATCGAACGTCTGGGATAAAACCTTCCTGGTGGTCCGGCTTCATTTCTCTGCTTTTCCCGGAAAAATGCCCTTTTTGTCTTACCTTATCAAATACCAAGGGCCAGAAGATTCCAGGACTGTGCCCGAACTGCGAAAAAGACATTCAATGGCTGCTTCCGCCCTATTGCCCCCGTTGCGGCCATCCTTTCCCCAAAGGATCGACCTCGCATTTATGTTCCTACTGTCTCCAGCAAAGGCTTTCTTATGACTGGGGGAGGGCTGCAGCCAGATATCAAGGCGTTCTGGCCCAAGCCATTCAGCGGTTTAAATATCATGGAGACGTCAATCTTGCCGGCCCTCTGGGCCGGTTCTGGAACAAAATAGAATTGGAAGACCTTTCCTTTGAAGCCATTATCCCGGTCCCTCTTCATCCGGCCCGGCTAAGGGAAAGGGGCTTTAACCAGGCCCTTTTGCTGGCAAAAACCTTGGGTAAAGCCCACAATAAACCGGTCTTACCCAGGGCACTCCGGCGGATTAGAAATACCATCCCCCAGGTTCAATTGGATCACTCGGAACGGGAGAAGAATGTCCGGGGGGCCTTTGCTGTCAGAAACCGGCAGGAAATAATGGACAAAAACCTCCTTTTGGTTGATGATGTCTTTACCACCGGAGCGACGGTTAATGAATGCGCCAGGGTTTTAAAAAAATCCGGGGCCCGGGAAATCTTCATTTTGACCCTGGCCAGGGTAGGAGAGGCATGAAAAAGAAAATTATCCCAGGCTTTCAGATTGAAGACTTAATCTCTGATCTAAAAAAGAAGGGACAAAAAATCGTCTTTACCAATGGATGCTTCGATCTCCTCCATGTCGGTCATGTCCGCTATCTTCAGGAAGCCAGAACCCTGGGGGATTGTCTGATCGTCGGTCTAAACAGTAATCAATCCATAGGGCTGATCAAAGACCCGGCCCGTCCTTTGATATCGGAAGAACAGCGGGCCGAGGTCTTAGCCGCCCTGACCTGCGTTGATTATATTACCCTTTTTGACGAAGCGGACCCTTTCCAGCTTATTGAAAAAATCAGACCCCATGTCCTGGTTAAAGGAGCGGACTGGTCTATGAATAGTATTATCGGGGCCGACCTGGTCAGTTCCTATGGCGGGGAAGTGCGCCGGGTGGAGTTGGTCCCCTCGATTTCCACCTCGGAAATTATAAACAGGATTATTTCCCGATATGGGAAAAAGGGATAAACAGGGTTAGAGGACCTGCGGGAATGCAGGAGGGTTCTAGGGTTCAAGTGATTTAACTTCCACGCCGTTCACTCGACCCCTTGAATCCCTGAATCCTTGGACCTACTTTCTGAAGATTGAAAATAAGAGGGTCAAGAGAACACTGATAATGATACAGGTGGTGATTGGGATATAAATAGAAACTTTTTCTCCTTTAAAAAATAAATCCCCCGGCAATTTCCCAATCCAGGGAACCTTGGGCAACAGGAGGACAATCAGACCTGCAACAACCAGGATCAGGCCGATCGAGATCAGAGTTTTTCCCAACCCATCAAAATAAATCATAGTTTTTTATATCCCTCAGCATTTGTTAATTTTTTTAATTTTAACTTCTTCCCCTTCCAAGTGTCAATAACCTTTATCGATCCTTAGTCTGAGCTGAAAAGGCAACCTAATGTTCGGCGTTGCTGACTAAGATCGCAATTTTCTTGCGGTTGCCCCTTCCACCAAAAAAATTAACCTCAAAATCCCAACCCGGACCAGCCGGAACCAAGATGTGGACATACGAAACAAGTTAAAAATACCT
>CAZSTT010000184.1:4455-7695 GCA_964609705.1 uncultured Thermodesulfobacteriota bacterium | reverse complement strand
CTCTTGGTTCTGGGAATAATTTTAAAAATAAAAGGCTCCCCCAAAGTGATAAGGAAATTTGCCTATAAGGTCCATACCCATCCGATAATTTCCATAATTTTGGTATCGATTATCCTGACTGGGCACCTAATGATATAGATTAGGGATAAGGTCAATTGGAAAACATAATAATAATCCTGATAATCGTTTTCTTAGCCTTTGAGTTCATCGAGCATGTGGTCTTTCCCCTCATTTGGTCCTTGGTCCAACGGAAGAAAAAATCCGCCTGTGGTCCTGACCGCTTACTGGGAGGAGTGGGTGAAGTGAAAAAATGGCAGCAAAAGGAAGGCTATGTTTTGGTTGATGGGGAGCTTTGGAAAGCCGTCAGTGAGGTCCCCTTAAAACACGGCAATAAAGTAGTGATTCAAAAAATTGAAGGCCTGACTTTGATAGTCAATCTGCTGAATCCGAAGGAACGGAGTTGTCCAATCCATGGTTCATAGCTTTTAGTTTAGACGCGGGAATTTCACCACGTTTCTTCTGAAGACTTTTTTCTATAGTTAGAAGAGAAAGGTCTATTTTTACCGAATTTCAACGGTAGGCCCACTCATTGGACAGCCTGAGACTGATAAAGCCTGTGAGGAGATTGGATGCTTGAGTATTTCTCTAACTGTTTTGGTATCCCGAAGAGTACCCTACTGTCTTCCGCATGGACCAGCAGACTGAACTCGATACGGCAGGATGAGCCTGGTGCCGTTGTTGTCTATCCCGGTGTACGGCCCTCTCGTCTTCGGCTTCTCTTCTCAAGCCACTTTAGCAGGTAGTAGTTGACAAACCCGAATACTGCCATCGCTAACAGGAAAGACGAATAGGCGATTTTCCAGTTCTGAGGTCCGGTCATCATAGACCACTCGGACATCCCGCCGATTCCAGCCAGGAGTGTGAGCGGCATAAAAATAGTGGTGATGAAAGTCAGCCGCCTGACGGTCGCGTTGGTCTCGTTAGCGGCTTTGGTCATCCGGTTGTTAAGTATCGACAGGTACATCTCCATGAGACTGGTGACTATATCCCGGTAGGATTCGGTTAACTCAAAGAATTTTGCGAGGTGGTCGTAGATGTCCCGATAGTGGAAGATGGCCTTTTCCAATATAAAGGGACAATCTTTGCGACAGATCTTGACAAGGATCTCCCGCTCGTGGAAAAGACTCTTGCGGAGACTCAACAGGTTCCGACGTAATCGGACCAGCTCTGCCGGGTTGAAGTTGGAAACGTCTGCCAGCATCGCCTCTTCTACGGTGTCCAGTTCGTCTTCGAGCAATTCAACCGCTATAAACTTTTGATCCACCACATGGTCCAGTATGACGTGCATCAAAAATGCAGGTCCTTGCCGGGCGCTTTCAATGTCCAATTCTACGATGTGTTCAATACCATCCAAAATTCGGCGATTTTCGGAATTGCGCTGGCTGACGGTAACCAGAAAGTTGTCGCCGATAAACAGATCAATCTCGCTGATCGAAAGTTTTCTGTTTAAATAGTCAAAGGCGTTGAAGATAATAAAGGTATTTCGGGGAAAGTCTTCAATCTTGGGAATCTGGTTTTCGTCAAAACAATCCTCAATGGAAAGGGGATGGAGACCCAGGGTGTCAATGAGTTTCGAGAGTTCCTCCTTCGTTGGCTGGCAGTAATGCAGCCACAGAAAGCCTCCGTCCTTTGCCGCAGTCAGAGCCGCGTCAAGGGTTGCGACGGGCGCGAGTTTTCCTTCCTGAGAGATATGGTAGAACCATGATTCGGGCATTATTGCCTCCGCCGACTCCAAAGACCAGACAGGGCAAGCGCCTAATAAGGTTTCCCTTCAGACCTTTTGAGACACATTGGCCTGAAATGAGTTTGCGCTTTGCTTTTGGCCTGGGTCATTGTTTTGATTAATATTCCTGCCTTTCAATTTATAGTTCTTCCTGCGTTCTAAGGTCAACTGTTTCTTTCCCTTCCGTTTTTGTAAAATATCCTCCTTTCTAACGTTATGAACATCATTCGGCAATAGGTTACTGATAGATTCATGAGGCGTGGAAAACCTGTTGGGGTTATTTTTTTTTCAGCATTAATTTGTAAAAAATTATGCTATATGTATTCCAATTTATCTTAGGACAGGCTGCCAAAAAGGATTAAACTGATTCGATAAGCGATGACGGATCAAAGATAAGTTTTCGCTGTAATCCAGCTTTCATTGTCCCTTTGGTCCGATTAGGGTAGGAATTTGAAAAGAAAATAGAAAATCGATTTTCTCCTTTAGAAAAAAAACTATAAAATTTTAAAATAATCTAATGGACATTAAACAAAAAGCCTCTCTGTTTGCCATTGTTTCGGCTTTTATTCTGGCCAGCAGTAAATTTTCAGTAGGTCTCATTTCGGGCTCCATGGCCGTTCTCTCTTCGGGACTGGACAGCCTTTTGGATGTCAGTATGTCGGCCATGAATTTCCTGGCCATAGGAAAAGCCGCCCAACCCCCCGATGAAACACACCACTACGGTCACGGCAAGGCGGAGAATCTGGCGGCTATTTTTCAAACCATGGTCATCGTCTTTTCCGGTACCTATATCATTATAACCTCGGTACAACGATGGATTGACCATCAAAAAATTAAATATTCCATCATGGATCTGGGGGTGATGCTCCTCTCCCTGGGCTTTAGTTTTTTTATCTCCAGACGTTTGAAAAAAACTGGAGAAATTACCGGTTCCCAGGCCCTTAAGGCCGACGCCCTTCATTATACCAGCGATCTTTACTCCAATTCGGCCGCCCTGTTGGCTATTTTATTGACCTATTTTACCGGTCAGATCTTTTTTGATCTCTTTTTTGCCGTTATCGTCGGCGGTATTATTATTTACTCGGCCGGAATGATCGGAAAGAATGCCCTGTTCGGTTTGATGGATACGAGTATTCCTAAGGCCACAGAAGAAAAGTTGACCGGCATTCTGGAAGCAATGCCTTATCCCTACGCCGGGTTTCATAAACTTCGAACCCGGGTATCAGGAAGCAGGATTTATGGAGACCTACACGTCCTTTTCTGCCGGATGCTAAGGATCGACGAAGCCCATGAGCGAACCCGGGACCTGGAAACGGAAATAACCCGCAAGATCCCTTCCATGGACGTCGTCATTCATATCGAGCCCTGCGAAGAATCCTGTGAGAATACTTTGGAAAGCTGTAAAATTCAAACAAAGGTCAGCTCAAAGAATACCCCTTCTCCCGGCAATGGTTAAG
>CAZSTT010000184.1:0-4355 GCA_964609705.1 uncultured Thermodesulfobacteriota bacterium | reverse complement strand
TAACAGTCAAGTCTCATTCAACTCTTTTTAATCCCATGGAATAATTCGCTGCCGGCTCCGGGATAGACCCTGCGTTTGTCTTTCGGGGTGGGGGATTTGACCGCCGGCCAGACATCGGACCTGGGTTCCGGACCTTCCCGGGAGACCTTGGAGGGGGCCGTGTCGGCTAGCGAGGGATTCCGGCGGATATCGATTCCCTCCACATTATGACTGAATTCGATGGGAATGCCGTTGGGGTCAAAAGCGTAGATGGAATGGATAAACCCATGATCGATGACCCCCGAGACTTCAAATCCGGCGGCTTCCAGTTGGTCTTTAATTTCCCAGAGATCGTCTTCAGTCTCCACACCCAAAGAGACATGATCAAAAATGAAAGGACCTTTGACCGGATACCCGTGGTCTTTCTTCTCCACCGGTTGCACCCCGGGCCATTCGAAAAAAGCGATCAGATCATGGGGGGAGATCTCGAAAAAATAATGCCGGTAGCCTGGTTTTCCCAATCCGGCCACCAGGCGCAGACCCAGCAGGTCCCGCCAGAACCGGATGGTCCGGTCCATATCGCCGGTGGCCATGGCCAGGTGATTGATGCCGTTGAATCGAACCATAGTTTCCCTCCTTGATTTCCGTCCGATTTTATGCTTTTCTTTACCGAAAAGAGATCATGAGGATATCACAAATGGGGATATCCTTGGATATAAAATTTTCAAAGCAGGTTCGGACCTTATAGGAAAAGGGACTGAATCTTGAGGAACTCTTCAGAACTTCCCAGATTTTCGGAAGATCGGTGGTTCCCAATTTATTATTTTTACAGGAGGTAAAAAACCAATGCCTTATGCGGATTTGGACTACAAATTAACCGAAGAACAAAAGGCCATGAGAGATATGGTCAGGCGATTTGGCACTGAAGTGGTAAGGCCTGCGGGAATTGAGCTGGACAATCTGGCCGATCCGGCGGAGGTCATTGCCAAAGGTTCCAGGCTCTGGGATGTTTTTAAGAAGTTCCGGAAACTGGGACTGCACAAAAGAGGCTTTTCCAAATACTTCGGCGGTATGCTGGAAGATTTGGATCCCATGTCCGGATACCTGATAACCGAGGAGTTGGGTTACGCCGACGCCGGTTTGACCATCAGCCTGGGTGTCTCCGGAATGCCCTTTGCTTTCTGCCAATTGTCTCCTAATCCAAAGCTTCAGACCCTGGCTCGCGCCTACGTTGAAGATGAGGAAGTCAACTTGATCGGCTGCTGGGGGATAACCGAACCGGATCATGGTTCGGATTGGAGCCTTGGCGGCGAAGAACGCCAATGCGGTCCTTCCGTGCGGGGAGTACTCAAAGGCGATCGATATATCATTAATGGACAAAAATCGGCCTGGGTCTCGAACGGCACTATCGCCACTCATTCCACGCTCCACGTTGGTCTGGATCCTTCCCGGGGGATGATGGGGCAGGGGATCGCTATTTGTCCCCTTGACCTGCCGGGTATTTCCCGCGGCAAACCGCTGAATAAGATAGGTCAACGACCGTTGAATCAGGGAGAAATATTCTTTGAGGAAGTTGAACTGCCCCAGGAGTATATGATTGTCCCGGATTATGCCAAGTTTATGGAGGCGGGGGGCAGGGGCGGACAGCCCCCCATGAGCGGTATGGCCGTGATGTTCGGCGGCCTGGCCAAAGCGGCTTTAGACGAGGCCCTGCGCTACGCCCGGGAACGCATCCAGGGAGGGGTGCCCATCTTTGAGCACAAAAATATAAAGCTGAAGCTGTTCGAAATGATGATGCAGGTTGAGGCCGCCCGTTCCTTTGCCCGCCGGATGTATCTTTATAATGCGGAAAGCGGGGCACCGTCCCTGCTGCATTCCATGATGGGTAAGTGGCTGTCGACGGAAACGGCTTTCAAGGTGGCCAGTGAGGCTATTCAAATCTTCGGGGGGAACGGGTTGTCCAAAGAATACGCCATTGAAAAAATTTTCCGGGACGCCCGGGCCGGCATGATTGAAGACGGCGTGAATGAGGCTCTGGCTTTGGCAGTTGCCGATCAAATGTAAGGGAGTGATCCGGCAGGGAAAATAACGCTGGTGACGAAGGCCCTGGCCAAGGCTGCAAACCGGAGTTGGTAAGCCTGTTAACTTATTAACTGTCTCCCAAGGTGGATTCGCAAAAAATCGTCACCCCGGCGAAAGCCGGGGTCCAGGAGATTAAAACTACTTAAAATCACTGGATTCCGGCTTTCGCCGGAATGACTAATGCGTGATTCGGCGACTTTTTGCGAGTTCAGCTCTTAATAGTATTGACTCGGGTGGGGTTGCCTTTTCTTCCGTCTGTGACTCCATAAAATACACCCCCACCTGCTTTGGGTGATGTTACTATTACTAGAAGACCATCAATAACTTAACATAATAAAAAGGAGTTAATCTATGAATGAGATGAAGATCGAGAAAAAAAAGGTGCCGATCAGACCGGGGATGTTCAGGATCCCGGAGGACCCCGATCAACAGCCTTATCTCTATGGAGGTAAATGTAAAAACT
Organism: uncultured Thermodesulfobacteriota bacterium; assembly: GCA_964609705.1. Classification (GTDB taxonomy): domain Bacteria; phylum Desulfobacterota; class RBG-13-43-22; order RBG-13-43-22; family RBG-13-43-22; genus RBG-13-43-22. The sequence goes on along the minus strand of CAZSTT010000184.1, from coordinate 1,831 downwards.
GTGACACCTACTTTTTCCCCACCCGCGAGATTTGCCTTAACTGCGGGGCTGAGAATATGGAGGAAGTCCCCCTTTCCGGGAAGGGTAAGGTTTACACCTACACCATCGCCAGACAGCAGGTGCCCGGTGCTCTGGTCACGGTCCCCTATGCCCTGGCCATTGTAGTTTTGGAAGAGGGCTGCCAGCTCCATACGGTGATTACCGAAAATTGGGAATCTCTCAAGGTCGATATGGAGGTTGAGGTTTATTTTGAAAAAATGAGCGAAGACGACCATGGGAATGATCAGATGGCCTATAAATTCAGGGCCCTTTAATTGTGGAAAGGAGTTTATTAAATGGGAAAGATAGAAGCCTGGAAAAAGTTAAGAGAGGTCTGCATCATTGGCGTCGGTCTCCATAAGTTCGGACGCTGGCCGGAAAAGAGCGTGGAGGATATGGCCAAAGTGGCCATAAAATCCGCCCTGGCCGATGCCGGTGCGGAATTCAATCAGATAGAAGCCGGTTTCAGCGGCCGGGTCCAGAATATCACCGGAACCGGTCTGTCTGTCTTTGGTCAGTTCGGCCGGAAAGGCATCCTGATCGATAATGTGGAAAAGGCCTGCGCCAGTTCCTCCACGGCCGTAAGGATTGCCGCCTGGGCCATTGCCGCCGGGTTTTATGATGTGGTCCTCTGCACCGGTGTGGAAAAAATGCAAAGAGGCCTGGTCACAGGACCGGTGGATCCCAAAAGGGCCGGTTATGTTCAGATTATGGGCATGTATTTGATGCCGGCCGAATACGCCTTGAGGGCCCGGCGCCATATGGCCGATTATGGATCAACCGCCGAAATGTTCGCCCAGGTCTCGGTCAAGAATCATAAGAACGCCATCCTGAATCCTTTCGCCCAGTATCAGGAGGAAATTTCTCTCCAAGACGTTATGAAGGCCCGGATGATAGCCGATCCCATTACCCTTTACATGTGCTCACCGACCACTGACGGCGCTTCGGCGGCGGTTCTTTGCGCCGGGGATGTGGCCCATAAATTCAAAGGCCGGCCGGTCACCATTGCCGGGTGGTCCAGCGGGACCCCGGAATATAATTCCCGGTCAGTCGGAGGCGACGTAGCCGAGGGCTTTGTGGCCCGGTTGGCCCGGGAAGCCTATGAAATGGCCGAGATAGGTCCAAAAGACGTCAATGTGGTTCAATGCCACGACGCCTTCAGTCCCGGGGAAGTATTCGCCATTGAAGAATTGGGCCTCTGCCCCATGGGGGAAGGTGCCAGATATGTCTGGGAAGGTAAAGCGAACATCGACGGGCAGGTGGGCGTGAACACCGACGGAGGGCTGGAAAGCCGTGGACATCCCATGGGCGCCACCGGCATTGCCCAGCTTTACGAGATTGTCCAGCAACTGAGAGGGACGGCCGGACCGAGACAGATGCCCAATACCCCCCATATCGGGGTAGCCCATAATGTTGGTATCGGCGGAGCCAATGTTTTGATTTTGAAAAAGTAAATTTTTTTGGCAGAATTAACAGGTTAATCTGTTTTGCTCAGGGTCGGGGGGACCCTGAGCAACTTCAAATAAGGATTAAATATGGAAAATAAGATCCATCACCTAGGATTGGCGGTCCATAATATAGAGGAAGCGGCCGGATTTTTTACGGAGGTTTTCGGCGCGGAGCTGACCGATTATAAAATGGAAACCCCGGAATTTTTTTCACGCATGTTAAATATTGGCCAGGGATTGTTTGAACTTTTGGAGCCCAGAGGTCAAAACGGTCTGATTGAACGATTCCTGGAAAAGAACGGTGAAGGCCTTCATCATGTTTCTTTGCAGGTGGAGGATCTTGG
>CAZSTT010000183.1:5418-7703 GCA_964609705.1 uncultured Thermodesulfobacteriota bacterium | reverse complement strand
AACCACTTGAAGGACATGGGATCGATGGGAATTGGCCCGCCTTTGATACTGGCCAGATCGACACTCATCCCGCCGTCTTTAAACTCATAATAGGGGGCGGTCATCTCGGATCCGAAGACCCCGGTCTTTGAGCCTTTTTCACTAAGCCGATCATGGCTGGTGGTGATGATCAGGGCCTTGCCGCCCGGCATTTGAGCCCTGGGGCCTGAGTAATGAGGATGGAGGCCCATGGCCCTCAACCCGGCAGGAAGACCAAGCCAGGCACCCAGCCCCAGGACCAGCAGAACGATAACCGAGATGATCAGGATCTTCTTCATACTTTATCTCTTTCTTGTTTTTGTGGAGGCCCGCTATTCTCAAGTACCCTAAGGGCCTGGCCGTGAGGGGGCGGCAAGTCACCGCCTCCTCGTCCTGCCTTTGTCAGTGGCAAAAAAAGGCCGGGAAGTCATTCATTCTTCATACAAAACCCTTTTCTCCGGATCCAAAGCGGCTATATGCCTTTTGGCCTCTTCCGGAGAAACGGCCCTTAAAGTACCGTCCGGGTCCTGGATGACCACCCCGCTGTTAACAAGCATTTTATAACGCTCCTGGCGCACTTTTTTGTCCGGGTGGCAGATCAGCTGACAGTGACCGCAGGTGAATTCCAGAAGGCTTCCGGGCGCCAAAGGATGGTAAAGCCCATAATCCACTTTTTTTCGATTCCGATAAGCGGGAACCGATTTAATTAAGGCCCCCAGAAAATCCTCATCCTTTTCCGGGATCGGAAATCGTGCTGGAGACCAGGTAGACCATTTCCCGGATTGGTGCAAGCCGGCAAACCCGCCGCAAACATATTCACATCGGTTGTAGGAACGACGCTTGGAATAGTTGAAATTTTCATTCCCCAGGGTCACCGTGGTTTCCTCTTCCGGTGCCATCAATCCGGAAGCACAGGCGGACATACAGAGACGGCAGCCATCACAGTAACTATCCTCAGCCGGTAAAGGGTCGGTGGGAATCAGGTCCGCCTCGGTGACTACCGCTGCCAGAATGATGGCCGCCCCGTATTTATCCATGATGACATTGCCCGACTTACCAAAGAAACCGATCCCCGACCTTACGGCCAGATAGCGGTGGGAAACAGGGGGCTTTTCATCATAAGGGCCGTTAGGAGTATCTTTTCGGTAAACCGCATTCGCGGCTAAAGGCACCGACTTATAGCCCTTCATGTTGAGAAATTCCGATCCTTCAAAGGCCAGACCGCTGGCCATGTTATTGACCCGGCGGTTGTCTATGTTGGCCGAAGCCATATCCTCCTTTTTCAAGAAACGTTCGATGGCCCCTTGATCCATAGGCAGGGCAAAGACCACGGCCGACTTGGCCTCGGGCAGGACATATGTCAGGTCGGTTGAAGGCGGACCTCCTTCCAGGGTCTCTCTGGTGGCGATCCCGACGGCAATCGCCTCGTAGCTCATAACCATATTTTTTACGAGCCGGGTCAGTTTTTCCTTATCCATAATAATAGTTCCTCCTTACTGTGTATGACGGTCCTTTTGCATTTTCCAATGTGCATTTATTAATTCCGGCTAATCCGGGTTAGGTTATTGAGAAGATGCCCCCTCCTGGTTTTCGACCTTCCCCGGCTTGAGGAAAAGAGCCGTACAGGATCCTCACCCCGGAGGAAAAAACAGACCTTTCCCGCCGGGTGAAGATGGTTAAGAAACCTTTAAATTAAGCATAAAATCACGAAGCTGCATCCACAGGTCTTTAGCGGTTTCCGGATGATCGTTGATTATATTTTTCAACTGGAAGGGATCCTTTCTGCGATCGTAAAGCTCGTCATTCGTCGGAATCTCCGCTTTCGCTCCCGGGGTGCAAGACCAGATTTTATCCTCCCCGGTAATCTTCAGGCCTTCCTGGTAAATACCCGGAATCATTTGCTTGATGAGGTCACCGTAAAATTCGAGCGTGGCCATGGGATTGTCCCTAAATTCACCCTCGTTGAGCCAGTGGATGTAAGACCAGTCTTCAGTAAAAATAGACCAGGAATTGTTGTAGTATCCAGCAATTACAAAATCCCTGAGTTTATTCTTCTCACCGCTCATAAGCGGCAGAAGATTTCGGCTGTGCATCTGCTGCTGGGCCTCGTCTTTAATTCCGAGATATTCCAGCACGGTCGCGGTTACATCGGTATTCTGAACGAGAGAGGTGATTCTTTGCGGTTCCAAGTCGGGATGACGAATGACCATGGGAATATGGACTAACTCTTCATAGGGCCAGGGGCGGACTTTTCGCATAAGGCCATG
>CAZSTT010000183.1:0-5318 GCA_964609705.1 uncultured Thermodesulfobacteriota bacterium | reverse complement strand
TGTAATCCGGATCATAGGGGCATTTTATGTCCGGATTATAGACGGAAGGGGGATCCCAGGGTTCGTGGGGATCGAAAAAATCCACCCACAGATAAAAGGGGCGGGACCGGTCCACCACATTCTCCAGATAATGGACGACGGACCGGGAGGTGCGGGCGGCATGCTGGTCTTCATCGGTTTTCCAGTATTGTCGCTGGCATAAATATCCTTTGAGTTCTTGCAACGTCAATTGGCTTAAGGGGTATTCTTCCCCGGTGTCCGGGTTTATGACCGGCTGGTGGAAATTCATGGGATCCAAATGCCGGAGGGGTTCATCGCCGTAAAAATGATCTCCTTCCTGGCCTCGAATGAAATGGACGTAATCGAATCCCCGGCTATAAATGTATTTCTCCAAATGAAGCATAGGGCAGTCGGCGATGAGGGCGGATTGAATATGATTCCGATAGCAAATGTCGCTGATGGTCGTTTCCTGCGGCGAAAGGTTCACCCAACCGGCAAAAGGCAGGGTATAGCGGCCCGTGGCCAGGGAACGACGGACGGGAATGGTCGGCAATCCTTCAGCATAGGCGTTTTCGAATACCGTACCTTCCCTGGCCAGGGCATCGACATTGGGGGTCTTGATCCAGTCATTGCCATAGCAGCCCGTATAATTAAATTGCCAACTGTCGGTCATGATCATGACCACATTCTTGACTTTGCTCATCCTAATATCCTCCTTTTGGAATGAATTTTCTTAAGTCAACGATTGAAAATTCCTGGCTGTCATCAGGATCTCAGCGACGCCTTTTATTAATACCCCATCTTCTTTTTCTTTTCCTGGTCTATCCAGATGCGGGCCAGGATGGGAGCCGCTCGATGTCCTCCCACCCGCCACTCCCCGAAATAGTTCTGGACCCATGGCCACCAGGCTGTATATGTGTAAGGGGTTGGCAGCACGATGGCCGGTGCCTGCGCCAGGGCATACACGGCCAGTTTTTTCATGACCTCAAAACCCTGTTTTTCAGTCAGATTAGTGTTTCTTTCCGTTTCCTTCCAGGTCTGGTCAAGATAGGGATCAGACATCATATGCGGGTTCCATGGCTGACCGGTTAAAAAATTTCTCCGGATCTGAGAAAAGGGTCCTCCATGGTCGATGCTTAAGAAATACCCTTCAGAATGTGCCTTTTTGGTCATTCTGGTCATGTAAGAAGGGTAATCCAAGGGATCAAGCTCAAGCGTTACCCCAATTTTCGCCAGGTAGGCCGCCACCAAAGCAGCCATATCCTGGACGGTTTGATTCCCGCCGGGCAATTGAGCCTTGAACTTAAACCCATTGGGATAACCAGCCTCCTCCAGGAGTTTTTTCGCCTTTGCCGGGTTATAGCTGAACAGCTCTCTGGCGGCGGGAGGGAGTTGTTCCAGCGGTGTATAGACTTCTTTGAAGGTGGGAGGAAAAGGATAGCTATGAAGGGTGGCATTGCCTCCATAAAATGAATCAATGATCTCCTTTCTATTGACAGCCATATTCACGGCCTGTCTGACCCGGATATCATTAAAGGGCTTCTGATCCATGCGCAGGGCCAAAGAAAAATTGTTGGGGTCCAGATTGCGTTGCCATTGTAAATGGGAATTGGATTTCTTCATGCCGGCAACGTGTTTCCAGTTGATATTCATCATCAGATCGATCTTGCCGCTCATCAGAGAGGCGATCCTGGTTGACTCATCCTGAATGATCATCATGACGATCTTGTCGGTAAAGGGTAATTTGTATCTCTTGCCGGCGATCGTTTCCGAATCCCAATAATTTGCATTTTTAATATAAGTCTGGGAGTGACTATCCTTATATTCGCTGAGCATGTATGGCCCTGTGCCTGTGGCATTCTCCCATTTACCGGGACCGCCCGGTGCCTTCTCCTGTTCCGGGGCCTGCATGGCGTCATAATAGCCCCATCCCATGGGGAAATACCAGTCAGCGCTCCAATGATTCAGGTTCACGATCACAGTATATTTGTCGGGGGTTTCTATTTTCCCCACAAAATCCATCATAAAGGGGATGGCTCTACGGGCATTTTTTAACCGGTTGATATTGTAACCGACATCTTCGGCCACAAACTCCCTTTGATTCATCACCCCGGGTTTATTCTGCCATAAAACCCCCTTTCGGAGGTAGAGTATGATCTGCAGGGGATTTTTCTTTACTTCCCATCTCTCCAAAAGCTCTCCGCGAGTGACTCCGGGCGGTATCCAAGCATGGGCGGTAAAGTTATACTGCTTGGCGCCTCTAGGTCCCTTCTGAAGATCACCCATTAAAAGGTGTTCCGCGTAGAATCCGGTATCATAGCCATGCTTCCAGACCCAGTCGGCATTGTCCCAACTCATGGGATTAACCGCAGGAGTCATGTCCAGATAGGTTAGGGTCCCCCCGTATTGAGGGGGGCCGGAATTGGCCCCGGGGACGAACAGGCTCATTGACAAGGCCAGCAAAAATAATGAAGAGGTCAACCATAGTTTGAATTTCTTTTTCATTTTTTACCTCCTATTTTTCATAAAATTCAATGAACAACAAGCCTGAGAACGTTTATAGGATTCAACCGCTGGCTTTTCTTCTGGCCCCTGAATCCGCCAACAATTCCGGAAAGACCTCCCGGAAAAATCTTTTTCTGGTTTCTTTATAATCCCATTCAGTGGAGAGCGGTTTCCATCCCAGGCCATCCAGAATAATTTCCCCGAAGATGCCATCTCTGAACCGAATCCGGTCGAACCATTTTTTCATGACCGGAGAATCCGATTCCCTCATGACGTATCCGCCGAAAGTGGTCGACATCAAAGAAAAAAGAATCTGATATTCATCAGTTCCTTTGGGAAGTATTAGATCTCCTTTTTCAATCGCCTCGCGGACGACCCCGGCATGTATCTCCAATTCCCTGTTTCCGTTTTTAAAAAGTTCCTTTTGGCGAGCGGTTCCAGCCGAAAGATTTATATGATTGATATGCAGGTCAAGCATTTCACGAAAATAAGGATGGAGGAAGCCAAAATTCAAGGCATTAAACCCGTAAAGTTTTTCACGGGGCCTGGCCTGGAAGGTGACGGCCTTTTCATAATAGGAAGCCCGAATGGCCGAGGATTGGGCGGCTATGGCCACAATCAAATCTTCTTTAGATGGAAAATATTTATAGACGGTAGGCTTGGAATAACCCGTTTCTTCGGCCAGCCGGGGCAGGGTTAAGGCATGAAGCCCTTCGGCCGCGGTTATTTTCCGGGCCTGGTCCAGCATGAAGGATTCCCGTTTTTGTTTTACTTCATTTTTTATCATCAGTTCTCGGACTTTTTTATTGCCTTTTGGTATCGTTCCTCTCATACCGTTGATCTCCACGTTTCTATTCATTTTCTAATTTATTATATTCAGATTGGTTCAAATTGTGATACCTTTAATTTTACCATGATAGATCGATTATTATAAAAGTCAAGAAAAAATTAACTAAAGTTAAGCTAAGATTACTTTAGTTTATTTTTCTTGACAATCACCCTATTCTTTGGTGATAATAGCGAAAGCCTGTCGGGATAACAAGATTTCAAGAGCTAAGGAGGGTATTATGACCGAAAAATATCAATCCTTTCAAGGCCGGTATGCAGGGGAAATCGAATCCCCCAAACAGAGTTCAATCAAGTCCCCGAATAACTCCCCCAATGTCCTGTTTATTGTCCTGGACGATGTAGGTTATGGTCAGTTGGGCTGCTATGGCTCGGATATCTCCACCCCGAATATGGACCGCCTGGCGCGAAACGGCCTGATGTACACCAATTTTCATACCACGGCCATGTGTTCACCCACCCGCTCCTGCCTGATGACCGGCCGCAACCACCACTCCAACGGCATGGGTTGTATCACCGAGATGTCCACAGGCTTTCCGGGATACAACGCGGTGATTCCCAAAAAGAACGGTTTCCTGAGTGAGATGCTGTCCCCCCTGGGGTACGCCAGTTTTGCCTTGGGTAAATGGCACCTGCTCCCGGATGAAGAAACCAATATGGGGGCAACCAAAGAAAATTGGCCTCTGGCGCGAGGCTTCGAACGGTTTTACGGTTTCCTGGGCGGGCATACGGACGAGTTTCGTCCCAATCTGGTTTATGACAATCACCAGATCGATCCCCCCAGGACGGTCGAAGAAGGGTATCATCTGACCGAGGACCTGGTAGACAGGGCCATTGGATTTATTACCGATCTGAAAAATGCCAATTCGGACAGGCCTTTTTTTATGTATCTGGCCCCCGGGGCCATGCATGCCCCCCATCAGGCCCCGGCCGAATGGATCGAAAAATATAAAGGTAGGTTTGATCAGGGGTGGGAGAAATGGCGACAGGCTGTTTACCAACGGCAACTGGAAACCGGTGTTATTCCGGCGGGTACGGAGCTCCCAGCGCGTCCGGAATGGATACAGGACTGGGAAACTTTGTCCAAAGATCAGAAAGCCCTGTATGCCAGATTCATGGAAGTCTTTGCCGGGTTTCTGGAACACACGGATTACCATATCGGCCGTCTCCTGGAGTTTCTGGAAAGCAGCGGACAACTCGACAATACTTTGATCATGCTGGTTTCTGACAACGGGGCCAGTTCCGAAGGGGGTCCCAACGGTTCGATCAACGAATCCCGTATTTATAACCTGGCCCCTTATACCCTTGAAGAAAATCTTAAAGTAATCGACCAACTGGGAGGACCCGATTCCTATCCGAACTATCCCTGGGGCTGGACCTGGGCCGGCAACACCCCCCTGAAACGCTGGAAACGTGAGACCCACGAAGGGGGCGTGGCCGATCCGCTCATTGTCCACTGGCCGGCCGGGATCAAGTCCAGGGGAGAGAAGAGACGGCAATACGTCCATGCCATTGACCTGGTGCCCACGGTCCTGGAGGAGCTGGGCCTGGTCCCGCCGGCCGTTATCAACGGCATAGACCAGAGTCCCCTCCATGGAACCAGTTTTACCTGCACATTGAACCAGGCCGAAGCTCCGGACCGCCATCTAACCCAGTACTATGAAATGATGGGCTGCCGGGCGATATACCACCGGGGTTGGAAAGCGGTGACCTGGCACCGAATTCATCTGCCTCTCCCGGGCACGGAGCATCAAAGCTTTGATCAGGATGTTTGGGAACTCTACCATGTGGCCGATGATTTTTCGGAGAGCCATGATCTGGCCCAGAAATACCCCGAGAAATTGCGCGAACTTCTGGACATCTGGTGGGCCGAAGCCGGACGTTATCAGGTCCTGCCCCTGGACGATCGCGGCAGCCAGCGTTTTCTCGCTCCCCGTCAGAAACCCTACGGGGATCGAAAACGTTTT
>CAZSTT010000182.1:6310-7710 GCA_964609705.1 uncultured Thermodesulfobacteriota bacterium | reverse complement strand
GCGGCCTTGGCCAGGCCGCCGAAGGTGACGCCCATGCCCGTATTGGCGTTGGTCAAAATTCCCCTCATCAGGGGCATGGAAAGGTTGTAATCGGAGACCACCATGTATTTTTTGGGAATGACCACGTCGTCGAAAAAAATCTCGCCCTGGTTCAGTGCCCTTTGTCCCAGCTTGTTGAGGGGCTTGCCTCTGGTGATGCCGGGGCGGTCCAGAGGCAATATGCAGATACCGGAACCGTGCATACCTTTGGAAGCTTCAAGGGCGACATGAAGCGCCGCATGGGTGGCGATGGTGCCGTCGGAAACCCAGGCCGATTTCTGGCCGTTGAGGACATACTCATCCCCTTTTTTAACCGCCTTGAGCGAGGGTCCGGTTTCCGGTTTGTTGAAATCATCCTGGGTGGCCATGACCCAGTCCGAGCCGTGGTCCGGTTCGGTAATGGCCCAGCAGCCGATCATGTTACACCCCAGATCGTTCACATAATCCCTGGCCCAGCCGTTGATTTCCGGGTCTTCGGACAGGGCCGCATAGCGAAAGGGGTTGCCGGCCACCCCCAGGCTGATGGCCAGCCCGGAATCGGCGTAGCCCATCTCCTCCCCGATAAGGACATTTTGCATCAGATCCAGGTCTTCCATCATGCCGCCCACTGATTTGGGCAGGCCGCGCTTGTGTAATCCCAGCTCACGGTAATGACGAAAGACATCCCACAGAACTGATTTCCCGGCAATAACATCCGCCGGGTCAGCCAGAAGATCCAGTTGAATGCCTGCCGGCCGCATCACTTCGGCCCCGAATTTCCGGATCATATCCCGGGTTGCTTTCTGTTCATCGGTCAAATTGAGATCTAGCTCTGGATAGCTCATCTTCCTTTCCTCCTCATGTTATTCATCGACCCGATATTGGATAGAGACTGATTGCCATGATGGTCCTGTTTTGACCTTGGACTTCCCCTAGAACTGGTCACTGGGATGGGGTGAGCTGTCTTTCTCCGATCCGGATGGAAATGGCTCCCTTGGGACATTCCTTGACACAGGCAGCGCATCCGTTGCACCAATCAGCCCAGGTGGCCAGGATAATCCAGGTGGTAGGATCCACCCTTTCTTTAGGCGGAATGGAGAAATCCCTTTTCTCTATCGGTCTGGTGGAAAAAACGCCGACCGGACAGAGTTGAAGGCATTTTTTGCAGCCGGAAGGATCATACATGGAATAATTGCATTTCCGGCGATCGATGACCACCTCCACGCCATTGTGACCGATTCCCCGACTACTGTTATCGTCTAATATAACTTCAACGAATTCCGATTTTGAAATCTGAAGCATCTTGATCCCTCCTACCAAAGGTTTTGAGCCAGGGGAATTTCCTCCCGGGGTACCATCGCTATGGCCTCATTCGGACAGGC
>CAZSTT010000182.1:4455-6210 GCA_964609705.1 uncultured Thermodesulfobacteriota bacterium | reverse complement strand
CGAATATACTCGGGATCCGAATACCGCCATTCCGTTTCAGAAAATGTGGCCGTCATCTGGGCCTTGGCCTTTTCCTGTTCCGTTTCTTCCGGAAAAATTCGGGTGAACATGTAATTATCAAGCTTTTCATACCAGCGGTGGTCCCTATCCCCGTGTTGATGACACCAGTGACACATGGTTTTCTCTCCTTCAGCCGGTCTATTTAGATAATTTTTATTCGTTCCTTTTTCAATTTCTGTTCTTTCATTTGCTGCATACCCTTTTTCATCCGATCTTCGGATTCCAGTTTCAATCGCTTGGTCATTTGAACTTCCGTACAGCTAAAGAGCGAAACCGTCTGACGGACGACAGACCGGCTCCCGCATTCCGGGCACTGGGGGACCTCTCTCTCTTTTATGATCAGGAACTCAAATTCATTTGCACAGTTTTGACAGCGGTAATCGAAGAGAGGCATTGGCCTTACCTGTACCTTCCTTTCCTGATGGTTTAACCCGGGAAGATCTGGACCTCATCCTAATCCCCATCCCTGTTCAAGGGAATGGTTAAAAACTTGGCTTGGTCATGACCGATCCGGTCTCCAGGTGTTTCCCGGTTTTATAAGCCTGGGCCTCCGTATATCCGGTTGGGGCCTGGATTTCTTTGGGAATGGAATCGCCGCTTTTGACCATTTTCATGGAACGGGCATCAGCCGGGCACTGGATTACACAGAGACCGCATCCAAAGCATTTATCCGGATTTACCCAGGCCTTGAGTTTGGTCTGTTTTTCCCCCGGTAAAAGGGGCTTCATCTCAATGGCCCCGAACTGGCAGGCGGTCACACAGGCCTGGCAGCTTTTGCATTTACCCGGATCGACAACGGCCTGATAGCAACTGGCGGCCACTCTTTTTTCCAGGGGGTACCCGGTCATCAGGGTAGAGGCGATGGGATCGCAGCAGCACCAGTGGCAGTGGCAGATCATGGAGAGGCGGGTGGGTCTGGCTTCATTGCTCTGGGGCATGCAGATCAATCCGGATTCGGCGGCCCGGTCATGAATTTCCAGGGCCTCCTCGACGCTGACTATCCGGGCCGCCCCCCTCCTCAGGTTGTGTTCCGCCACCCGATCCATGATAAGACAGACTTCGGTCGGGGACTGGCAGGAGCGGTCGCGCACCAGTCGTTTGCAGGGGCAGTGCTCAACGGCTATTGTGCTGTACAGTTTAAGCACTTCCTCCAGGTTATCTTCCGGCGCAACCCCTTCTACCCCCTTAAGTGACTGACGGGCCGGTATGATCCGGAAACGGGGAGGACCTCCTTCACTATCAGCGGCCGCAATACGCTGCACATAGGAGGTCGGATAGGCTTCAATCTTTTGAAAGGATTCCCACAGGTCAAAATACTCATCCCCGAGCTGTTCATCAAATTTGGGGTTTGACTGGGAATCTTTGGCCTGTTCGGCCGTCCTGGCCCAGCGCCACCCCCTTTTCGTGGGAAAGGCGAACCCGATCTCAAACATGTATTGAATGTGTTGTTCAACGGTTTCCTGTTTGAGGTTCAATTTCTCGGCTAAGGCCTTGATCTGGTATTTCTGGGGTTTTGATTCGACTTCCGCTTTGGAAAGGTCCAATAGGGTGGCCATTTCCCCGGAGGAAATTTCGAAATCCAGGGCCAGCCTGGCCTGTTCCAGGGAAAAAGCCTTTTTCAAAATCCTCGGAAGATACTTGGACCCGTCATAATTCATTCGGCCGGCCAAATCCTGATATTCAACCTCTACTTCC
>CAZSTT010000182.1:0-4355 GCA_964609705.1 uncultured Thermodesulfobacteriota bacterium | reverse complement strand
GGCTTATGTTTTTCATCACCAGGCTCTGCACCATCTTCTTCCGTATATCCTCGGAAGGAACCTTGTTCAAGATGGCCCGGACGTAGGGGATCCCGATTTCCTCGGCCATGGCGCTTATTTTTTCAGCTATCGCCAAGGATTCATAGGAAGGTTCGACCACTATGAGAACCGTGTCCGTACATCGTTCTACTCCCCGGCCGAAACTCTCAACTCCAGCCTCGGCATCGATAAGGGCGATCTCATTGTCGGCCAGGCAGAGTTTTTCAATAAAGCTGCGGGTCAGGTCGGCCATCGAACAGGCGCAGCCCTGGAACGGGTCTTCAATCTTGCCGGCCTCCATCAATTTCAGCCCTTCACTTTCGCTGATGTATTCCGCCGGAATCTCGGCCGGGGAAATCTCTTCCTGGTCAATCCACGACTTTTTCGGGTCCGGATCACTACCGGCCCCCCGGCTTAAAAGATTTGTCAGGGCTGCAGGTTCCCTCATCAAGCCAAGCTTATGGTACAGTCCCGGATTGGATTCATCCATATCCACTACCAACACGCCATAATCCTGATCCTGAAGCACCTTGGCGATGAGGGCGACCAGAGTGCTCTTGCCTACACCTCCTTTTCCGCAGACAATGATCTTCTTGAAATGCTCCTTTCTGTCCTTCTGTAACCTTATATAGGCCTTGACCTTTTCCGAGGCCCTGTTCATGGCCTCCCTGGTTTCGGCCAAGCACAAACCGCAGAGGATACAGCCATTGCCTTCATAGAACGGGGAGCCGAAGGGACAATGAAAGCTGCCCATGAATCACCCGTTCTTGCCCAGGGCCTGGAAAACTTTCTGGGGGGTGAATGGTGGCCTATTTATTATCGAGCAGGTTACGGTTGCCCAAACCCCCTGTGGATTCATCTCAAACCATCGCCTCTATCTGTGATGAAAATTTCAAAACCCGTAAATCCTGCCTCTCTTTTCCCGAAAATCGACTTTCAACAACCGGGTCAAAGGCCTTTGGGATATGGTCTTGGGGATCTCGTCCACAACCTGCAAATAATCCGGTACATGGCTCTTGGGCAGGCGCTCCTTGCACCAACCCACAATGACCTTGATATCCAGGTCGGCATCTTCCACAGGTGCTAAGGCCACCACCACATCCGATTCGCCCGGGGCGCCGGCCTTGGAGGGAACCCCGTAAACACAGACCTCGGCCACGGCCGGATGCTCGCAGAGGATCTTTTCGATCAAAGAGGGTTGGATAAATTCGCCGTATTTGCGTAATTCGTCCCCTTTTCGATTGCAGAAATACAGCCAGCCTTCTTCATCCTGATAAATGATGTCCCCGGAACGATGCCACCCGGCCAGGGTTTTTTCCCGGGATTCTTTTTCCTTGCCGTAATACTCGACCTTGGCCTCTCCCATCAACGGCTGGCTGATGAGTTCCCCCGGGGTCCGGGGCGGCAGATCATTGCCGTTTTCATCGATGATCCTGGTCCTGAAAAAGGGGAGGGGCTTGCCCATGGAGCCGACAGGCCCCTCTCCGGGTTGTTTAACGGTGACGCATCCCCCGTCCAGGGCTCCGTACCATTCCAGAATTTTGACCTTGAACCGTTTTTCGAAGGATTCCCAGATAGCGGCCGGGGTGCCGGCACTGACCACCATCCGCACCGGATTGTCTCCATCGTCGGGCCTTTCCGGCATGGCATAGATCATACTGATCATCCCGCCCAGGCAGGAATAGGTGGTACAGCCATATTTTCGGCAAATGTCCCATACCCGCGAGCGGGCAAAACGCGCGCTGTACACGGAGGGAATCTCCCGGTAAAGGGAAGGCATCAGTGTGACCGAATGGGAATTGGCATGGCTCAGGGAAAGACCGGTATAGAGAATGTCTTCGGCGCTATAATGCCAGAGGATATCGACCAACCCGTCCAATCGGCGATTCCGCCACAAAACTCCTTTGGGATTTCCGGTTGTCCCGGAAGTATACATGATCTGACAGGGCTCCTCGGGATTGCCTTTTTGTTCAACCGGGGTGAAGGGGCGTTGTTTGATTTCTTCCATGGAGATCAGGGGGACTTTCTTCTTGAGGGAGGTCAGGTCACTCTCCGGGGTTTCCGGCAGTCCCGGTTTATCGGCAAAGACGATGGACCCCCGGAAATCTTCGATTCCGCCCAGGGCGGGCAGCAAATCAGTGGTAGTCACGATCACCTTGCTTTGAGAATCTTTGATCTGGTAGGCCAGGCTCTCGCCTACCAGGCGGGGATCAAGGGCCACCCAGATAGCCCCGATGATATTGCTTCCAAAAATAGCGTATAGAAATTCCGGGTAATTGCGCATGAACACGGCCACCCGGTCCCCTTTTCCCACTCCTTTTTCCAGAAGCCAGGCCGCCAGTTTGGCGGCATTCATAAAAAGCTGGGAATAGGTCAGGCTTTCATCACCCAAGGTGTCGTATTCAAAGGTAACGATTTTCTTGTCAGGCACCTCTTCAGCCTTTATCTGAAGCATTTGCCCGGTTACTTCCGGTTTTAATGGTTCCATTAGATCAACCTCCGATTTACTGAATGGTGAAGGGGTGGGCTGGGTTCTTTTATTTCTTCATGCCTAGGCGTAGTTCAGGGATATGGAATTTCTTAAGATCTTTAGGGGTAAAGGTTTCAAGGAGCCAAGGGATCAAGGGGTCAAGTGATAGGCCGGCTGCCTGAATCCCTTGAACCCTTGAAACCTTGAATCCTCGAACCCTTCTGAAATTCTATTTAGTTCTCATCCGGAAAATATCTTTCCGGATGGAAACTATTTATATTGTTTCTTCAAGCGGATCAATTCAAAAGCGCTTGGGGGAATAGACCCTTTCTCCGGTTCCCAGTACTCAATCCTGGTACCCACGGCAAAAGGAGTATGATTGGCCCAGAGAAAGACCCGGTTGCGGCTTTCCCGGATCACCTTGGAAATCCGCTTACCGGCGGCCACATCTTCGGCGTCGGTCAAGGCCTTCATACCATCCAGAACGGCCTTATGGATCTCCGGCGTGGTGTTGTAGGCCCAGGGCATATAGTCCAGGAAGTCGTCATGGGCGTCGGCCGACGGTGACGGCTCGGCGTGGTACCAGAGTCCTTTGGGGACCAATCCGGTGAATTTTCTTCCAAAATATTTTTGCACCCAGGCCCCGCCTTCCATCACATCGATCTTGGTCTTTATCCCGGCTTCTCCCAGGTTAAAGGCCAGGGCTTCAGCCCAGAAACGGTCCGACTGGGTGACGGATATTGCAGTCTCAATACCTTTGGGATAACCGGCCTCGGCCAGAAGTTTCTTGGCCCGTTCCGGGTTATAGGGATCGGGCTTGATCGATGAGTCATGGCCTTTGGTTATGGGCGAGCAGAAGTCGCCGTAAGGTTCTGACATCCCAAAGAGGACTTTTTTGGTGATCCCTTCCCGGTCAACGGCCAGGCTGACCGCTTCCCGGACCCGGATATCATGAAAAGGACTGGGTTCCTTGGGATTGTTCAGGTCGGCAAAAATCAGGCAGGTAAGGCTGACAAATTTGTTCAGGATCAAACGCAGGTTCGGATCTCCTTTCACATCCACGGTATGAGGCCCGATAACGTTAGCGATATCCGCCTCCCCGGCTTTGATCATGGCCAGACGGGTGGCCGGATCAGGCACATAGACCATCTTGAAAGTCTTGATCTCTGGCGTGTGGCGAAAATGCTTTTTCACCGCTTCAACCTTCCAGTAGGAGTCCTGCTTGTATTCCACCCACTTGAAAGGACCGGTCCCCACCGGTTTATCGGCAAACCCCTTATCTCCTACGCTTTCCCGGTATTTTTTGGGCATCATGCCGCCTGACCACCAGAGTCGGCCCAGCAACCCCGGATCGGGGGCCCTCATATGAAATCGAATATGATAAGGATTCACGATTTCCAGTTTGGTGATATCCCTTGACCACTGGGGGCCGTGAAGGTATTTGAGGTCCTTCCGCACATAGGTTTCCATGCTGAACTTGACGTCTTCGGCCGTGAACTTGTCTCCGTTATGAAAAGTCACATCGTCTCTGAGGAAGAAATCAATATATTTCCAGTCGGGCGAAATCTTCCAGGACTTGGCCAGACCCGGTTTGATATTTGAATTAAGATCTACATAGACCAAAGAGTCGAAAATGGTCCGGGCTAAAAACGGGGAGCCGCTGGTATGGGTGGCCGGATCCCCTCCGACCTGATAAAAATTAGGGGCTGACCAAGCAAAGACCGCTTCCCCTTTCGGCGGTATGGCCAAGGTTAGTGATGGCGTCAGAAAGGTTGCCAAACCCAAGGTTAAAAAACACAACAACAACAAAATCCTAAACCTTTTTCCCATGATACGATTTCCTCCT
>CAZSTT010000181.1:0-7727 GCA_964609705.1 uncultured Thermodesulfobacteriota bacterium | reverse complement strand
TTAACATCAGAGCCCTGATGCCCGATGCCCGATGTAAGGCAAGGACAGCCTATCCTGTGTCCGGGGTTAGGGATTCCGTATCCACGATCAGGGATCC
This sequence comes from uncultured Thermodesulfobacteriota bacterium, assembly GCA_964609705.1. Taxonomy (GTDB): domain Bacteria; phylum Desulfobacterota; class RBG-13-43-22; order RBG-13-43-22; family RBG-13-43-22; genus RBG-13-43-22. The sequence goes on along the minus strand of CAZSTT010000181.1, from coordinate 7,630 downwards.
AGGATCCCCGGATCGTTGTTCCACAACCCCATGAAACTTTTTAAGATCATTTTTAATAACACCCTTCGTCACAAACTCCGCACCGGTTTAACCATTATCGGCCTGGCCGTGGCCGTCCTGGCTTTCTGTCTGCTTAGGACCTTGATTCACGCCTGGTATGCGGGAGTGGAGGCTTCGGCCGCCAACCGGTTGATCACCCGAAGCGCCATATCCCTGATCTTTCCCCTGCCTCTTTCCTATCTGGTTAAAATCAAACAGATTCCCGGAGTGACGGATGTCACTTATGCCAATTGGTTTGGAGGGGTTTATATCGATCCCAAAAATTTTTTCCCCCAAATAGCCATAGACGGTGCATCTTTTTTTGCCCTCTACCCCGAATTCACTATCCCTGATGACCAAAAGTCCACCTTTATGAGAGAGAGAAAGGCCTGCATCGCCGGACAAAAGCTGGCCAATAAATATCGCTGGAAAATCGGAGAGGTCATCACCCTGCGGGGGGTCATTTTTCCCGGAGACTGGGAATTTGTTCTGAGAGGGATATATCGAGGAGCCAGGAAAAACGTGGACGAAACCCAATTCTTTTTCCACTGGGATTATTTAAATGAACAGGTAAAGCGGGTATCCCCGATCCGGGCCAACCAGGTGGGTTGGTATGTGATCCGGTTGGACGATCCCTTCAGAGCCCCGGAAATTTCCCAGACCGTGGACCGAACTTTCAAGAATTCTCTGGCTGAAACGCTGACGGAAACCGAGAAGGCCTTCCAATTAGGCTTTATTGCCATGACCGAGGCGATTGTTGTTTCCATCAAGGTTATCTCCATTGTGGTTATCATCATAATCATGATTGTTCTGGCCAATACCATGGCCATGACCGCCCGGGAACGGGCGGCCGAATACGCTACTCTAAAGACCATAGGTTTCGGAGGCTGGACACTTTTTTTTATAATTTCCGGCGAATCTTTACTTATTGCCCTGGCCGGCGGGGTTTTAGGGATAGGACTGACCTACCCGGTGGTCCGGTTGGTAGCCGGACAATTGGAAACATTTTTTCCGATTTTCGCCATTTACCCGTCCACCCTCTGGATGGCTCTGGGGGTCTCCGCTGCGGTGGGTTTTGTTGCCGCCCTTTTTCCAACCTATCGGGCGGTAAACATCCGGATCGCCGATGGATTGAGAGGAATTGATTAACCTTCAAATAATAGGTCTGCCGTCTCGGCAGACGCCATTGATTTCCACTATGGTCAGGCAATCCCGCCTTGGCGGGACTGATCTATTTAAAAAAAGGTATTTATATTTAAAGGAGGCTCCAATTCTTTTCTTTACAATTTGTAAAAATATTCGACAGGCAAGGGGACCGGACGGCGAAAGGGCTGGCTTTTTAACCAAATATTATGTAATATTGGCAGTAGGTTATGATAATTGAAAACGATTGCTTATTGGTCTGTCATTTGCATGAAAAAGTTTGGGAGCAAGAGACAAAAATCGGCAGCTATAATTTTGCAACGAGTCCCTTGAAAAATATTTAATTTTGTCCAAGGTCAAGGAAGACGAAAATTTTAACCGTAGGAATACATTTAGGTTTTCGAGGATTAAAATTTGAGTCTGACCCGGAAATTGGGCGAAAGGGGCGTTTTTCAAGGGTCCCGTAACAGGCCCACCGCGGCGGAATATTAGGAGGAATCATGGTAAGTGCCCAATCTCAGTCGATAAATATGTTGGCCGAATTGATTAATGATGCCGTTAAAAGCAAAAAGGTGTCTCTTAAGACCAAGTTTGTAAGTGAAATCATAACTATTCCAAGGGACGGCCTTTCCGTGGATACCAATGTTTTATCTGTGGAATACAGCGGTCGGGTTGACGGGAAACCTTTTAAGATCAAGAAGAACTATCTGTTTGCCGAGGACAATATACGGCATCCCCTGGAATGTACCCTGATTGCCAATAACCGGTTGCAACTGGATTACAACAGACTTACAAAAGCGGGAATTAAGGTGAAGGAGAATTTTTTTACTCTGGAAAATTGCTTTGGAAATGTGCCGGTGGAGGCCCCGGTCAAGCGGCCGGCCTTGAGACTACAGGACTTCATTCAACTCTGCCGGGCAGGCGTCCCGGTATCGGTGGAACTGACTCTTAAATTTCCGGACCTGATCCTGAAACAGGATGGTTTGGAAAAGAAGGGATTTGCCTGTGTGGCCCAATTCACTTTTACAACCAATGAGGGCAAGACAACTATTGAAAAACTTTACGGGTTTGGTTCTTACGACGATACCAAGGGATATCAAACGGAAGTGAAGGCTGTTGCCACCAAACGTTTGGAAAGAGATTGCGAGCGATTAAAGCGTGCGGGGATGAAGGTTAACAAGCTGCGTTTTTAAGCTCGTAGAATAGGCCAATCAGACCCCGGATCCATTTTCCGGAGGCACTTTAATGTCAACTATCTCGGCCTGAAAGAGGTCGATCAGGTCTTTAATCTGGGGTTGGGCCAGGGCTTCCTTGATCGAAGGTCTTTTGGGCCGTCCTTCAGCAGCGGCCTCTGACTTCCGCCCTTTTGGGTTTTCTTTTTTGGGGCCCAGAAACTGAACTTTTATCTTTCGTTTGAAAAATTCCTGACAAATAGTTTCTAATTTCTTCTTATTACTATTGCTTTCCAGTAGTTCCAGATGAAAGGCATTGTCTTTAAAATCCCATTCCAGGGTATTATTATCCACAAACCGGAGTTCTCCATGGGCCAAATAGCTGGCCAGCGGGAGATGTTGCTGACGAATAAATTCCAGCAGACTTTCTTTGGAAAATGATTCATCCCCCGTCGGCCCGGGCGGCTCGGCCGGAGGTTCAGAATCAGGATCCGGAGCAGTTCTTTTTTCCGGCTCTTTTTCTTCCGGATTTTCAGACAGTCCTTGATTGAAATAAACCGGACCGGCCTCTTTCAAGGGCGGTATTTTCCTGGTCGCCACCGGGGACTCTATCGTAACAGCCGGGGGTCCCTGAGAGGGGAGACCCTGACCCTGAAGCTGGTCCAACCGTTCCAGGATGGCATCGACAGGAATTAATTCCCGGAAACGGGCCGTTCGGAGGAGGATCATCTCCAGGACCAGACGGGGCTGGGGGGCTCTTCGCAGCTCGATTTCGGAATGAATCAAATAATGCAATCCATCCTGAAGAAAGTCCAAAGAAATTTCCCGGATTTTTTCTTTGATCGCCGGGATCTCCTCCAGGGGCATATCCAATAAAGGTCCCTGGTCATTACCCATCTTGATCAACAGCAGGTTTCTGAAATGTCCGATCAGATCTTTTAAAAATTGTTTTAAGTCATAGCCGAACTCATAGACCTCCCCGATCAACTCCAAAAGTCTTTTAACCTGGTTTTCCAGGATGGCCCAGCCGACCTCATAAATAATCCGTCGATCAACAAAACCGAGGATTTCCTGGACCTGGACCTCGGTGATTTTTTCCATGGAAAAAGAAAGGATTTGATCCAGGAGGCTCAAGGAGTCCCGGACACTTCCTTCGGACTGGCGGGCGATCAAGCGCAGAGCCCCTACCTCGACAGTTACCTTTTCGGCCTGGGCCAGTGATTTTAGATAGTTAACGATGGTGTCCAGGGAAACCCGCCGGAAATTAAAAGACTGGCAGCGGGAATAAATGGTCAAAGGAACCTTGTTCAGTTCGGTGGTGGCGAACATAAAAAGGGCATGTTTGGGAGGTTCTTCCAGGGTTTTGAGCAGGGCATTGAAAGCCTCGCCGGTCAACATGTGGACTTCATCGATGATATAGATCTTGTAACGTCCCTGAGCGGGCAAATACTTTATACTTTCCCGTAATTCCCGGATATCGTCAATCCCGCGGTTGGAGGCTCCGTCGATCTCCTGAACGTCCAGGCTGATCCCCTGGGTGATTTCACGGCAGGAAGGGCATTGGTTGCAGGGAACGGGAGTCGGGCCTTCCTGGCAGTTCAGGGCCTTGGCCAGGATCCGGGCTACCGTAGTCTTGCCTACTCCTCTGGGGCCGCTGAACAGGTAGGCGTGAGCCACCCGACCGGCCTTGATGGCATTTTGCAGGGTTTGAGTTACATGGCCCTGGCCCAGGACTTCTTCGAAAACCTGGGGACGGCATTTGCGGGCTAGGACGAGATAGGACATAAAAAATCAGGCCAAAGGCTAAAGGAAAAAAGGAAAAGGAGAAACCTGGGTAAAAAACATTTGTAATCAGAAATCTGAAATAAGAAATTGAAATGGCGGAGAGAGAGGGATTCGAACCCTCGGAACACCTTTTGGGCGTTCACACGATTTCCAGTCGTGCCCCTTCAGCCAGCTCGGGCATCTCTCCGCAGAACATGAAAATACGGTTCGTCTTCAGACCAGCAGAGTTCAGCGGAACGCATTTTCATGGATGATGACCTTCAGGGATAAGAAGGTCCACTCTGTAACACAAGAGTTGTTTTTTACATTTTTCGCCGGTTTTAGTCAAGAGTTATTATCTGAAAAGCATGCGCCCCAAAGTGGTTTATGGGGACATTCGCCCCCTTAGGCCAATCCTCTTTTAACTCTTATAATTTCGCCCGTCGAAGTCTGAGCGAATTACTGATCACCGAAACGGAACTGAAACTCATGGCTGCCGCAGCAATGATGGGTGATAACAGTATTCCAAAGAAGGGATACAATACTCCGGCGGCAATGGGGATCCCCACCGTGTTATAAAGGAAGGCAAAGAACAAATTCTGCCGGATATTACGCATAGTGGCCCGGCTTAATCTCCTGGCTCTGACGATGCCCCGCAAATCGCCTTTGATCAAGGTGACTCCGGCACTTTCAATGGCCACATCGGTACCGCTGCCCATGGCGATGCCGACATGGGCCCGGGCCAGAGCCGGGGCATCGTTGATGCCGTCACCGGCCATGGCCACGATATGGCCAGCGGCTTGAATCTGTTTAATGTGTTCCGCTTTTTGTTCCGGCAATACTTCGGCATAAACCTGGTCGATCCCCAGTTTCCCGGCAACGGCTTTCGCGGTTGTTTGACTGTCACCGGTCAGCATCACGATCCGGATCCCTTCGGCATGCAAGTCGCCAATGGCTTCAGCCGTGGAGCCCTTGATGGGGTCAGCCACGCTGATTAAACCCGCTACCCGGCCATTTACGGCAACCCACATAACCGTCCGGCCTTCGAGGCGTTGCTGGTCCGCCTGTTGCGATAATTCACCCGTCTTGATGCCCAGGCTTTCCAGCAGGTTTGGGGTGCCGGCCGCCACTTTTAGTCCGTCAACTTCACCCGTGACCCCTTTCCCGGTAATAGACTGGAAGGTATGAGCTCTTCCCGGCGCTATCCCCCTTTCTTCAGCTCCCCGAACAATGGCCTCCGCCAAAGGATGTTCGCTGGCGCGTTCCAGGCCGGCAGCCAACCGTAATATTTCATTTTCAGTAAAACCGGCTTGGGCCTGTACGGCGACCAGCCTGGGTTTGCCCTCGGTCAGGGTGCCGGTTTTATCCACTACCAGGGTATCGACTTTTTCCATGATCTCCAGAGCTTCAGCATTTTTTATTAAGACTCCGGCCATAGCCAAGCGCCCCGTTCCGACCATGATGGAAATGGGGGTGGCCAGTCCCAGTGCGCAGGGACAGGCGATGATCAATACGGCAACGGCATTAACCAGGGCATGGGCCAGGCGCGGTTCCGGTCCCCACACCCACCAGGCGATGAAGGCAGCCGCAGCCACGCCAACCACGGCAGGGACGAAATAACCCGAGACGACATCGGCCAATTTTTGAATGGGGGCCCGCGAGCGTTGGGCTTCAGCCACCATATTGACAATTTGGGCCAGCAGGGTGTCGGAGCCGACTTTTTCCGCCTGCATCAATAAACTGCCCGTTCCATTAACCGTCGCGCCGATGAGTTTCCCGCCGGTCGACTTGGTCACCGGAATGGGTTCCCCGGTGACCATGGATTCATCTACGTTGCTTTCCCCGTCGATGACCGTCCCATCGACGGGTACTTTCTCGCCGGGACGAACCCGCAGGGTATCGCCGACCTGGACGTGCTCCAGCGGGACATCTTCTTCCCGGCCATCATGGCGCACCAGGCGGGCCGTATTGGGAGCGAGACCGAGCAACATCCGAATGGCCGTATTGGTTCGTGAGCGGGCGCGTAATTCAAGAACCTGGCCCAGAAGGACCAGGGCCGTAATCACGGCGGCCGCTTCAAAATAAACATGGACCAGGCCATGCTCCATTTGCATGATCGGCGGAAAAATCCGGGGGAACCACAGGGCCACAACGCTGTATACCCAGGCCGCGGAAACACCCAGGGCAATCAAGGTGAACATATTCAGATTCCAGGTCCGGATGGATTGCCAGCCCCGGACAAAAAAAGGCCACCCACCCCATAATACCACCGGGGTGGCTAAGGCAAATTCAATCCATTGGACCGCCGGCATCGAAAGCCAACCGGGCAACCAGGCCGGCACCAAATCGGCCATCATGGCCAGGAAGAACACCGGCAAAGCCAAGCCGATGCTGATCCAAAAGCGACGATTCATGTCCACAAGTTCTTCATTTTTTTCTTCAATGCTGACCGAAACCGGTTCCAGGGCCATGCCGCATTTCGGGCAATTCCCGGGATGGTCCTGCCTCACTTCCGGATGCATGGGACAGGAATAGACGGTTTTGGCCGCAATCGGCGGTACACCCATTGGTTCCAGGGCCATGCCGCACTTGGGGCAGATGCCGGGTCCCGGCTGTTGAATTTCAGGGTGCATGGGGCAGGTGTAGGTCATTACCTTCCCCTCTGTTTCAATAGAGGGGAAGGTTTCCTTTTTCAGATATTGTTCCGGGTGGTCTTTAAATTTCTGGAGGCAATGGTGGCTGCAGAAAAAATAATCCTGTCCGGCATAATGGTAATGGTATTCGGAGTCCTCTGATACCACCATGTTGCAGACAGGATCTCTGGGCCGATCTTTTTCTGTATTTACTTGGGCATCCATGTCTCAAGTTTCCTTTTGGGCCGGCTTACGATTGTTTTGAGACCCGGTCCCGGGGAATGGCCCGGACTCAACAGACCGTTTGGTCAATATCTTCCGGCTTCTAACCCAGTGGATTGACCAAAAAATCGCACCTAGTACCGTCAAGGCTATAAAAAGGACCATTTCATACTTTTTAATGTCCTCAATAAGCCATTGAACCACATGGCCGAACAAATATCCGGAGATTGCAATGGAGACAGCCCAGGCGAAAGCCCCCAGGATGTTCAAGACCAGAAATCGAAACGGTGAGATCCCGGCTGCACCAAGCAGAAACGGGGTAACCGTTCGCAGACCGTAGAGGAATCTGAATCCGAGCGTAAGGGCCAGCTGATGCCTCTGCAGCAGCTTGAAAACCTTTTCGGACTTGGATTTCCAGTGCGGTCGTTTTTCTAAGAAGCGCATTCCCCTGGCGCGGCCAAGATAAAAGGTGAGCTGATCGCTGACCAGGGTTCCTAAAAATCCACCAATGACAACCCAGGGCAGTTCAAGATAACCCCGGTGGGCAGCCAGGCCTCCCAAAACAAGAATGGTTTCACCCTCGAAGAAAGTGCCTATGGCGATAGCCGCATACCCATAGGTCGATATGAGTGCTTCAAAGGACATAATGGCTCTCGA
>CAZSTT010000180.1:0-7790 GCA_964609705.1 uncultured Thermodesulfobacteriota bacterium | reverse complement strand
AAGAATTATCAGTGGCTTCGGAAAAAAATAAATCCCAAGGCCAAAATCATGGCTGTAGTCAAAGCCGACGCTTATGGACACGGTCTGGTCCCCGTGGCCCGCGAACTGCTGAAGGTCGGGGCTCCGGCTCTGGGGGTGAGTTCGTTGGAGGAAGCTATCCTGATCAGAAAAAAAGTCAGTCCCAGTATCCCGGTAGTCCTTTTGCTGGGTCTTCTTCCCGAAGAAATCACCGCCTGTCTCCATTACCATTTGACTCCGATCCTCTATAATACGGAAACGGCCCTCAAACTCCATCAGGCCGCACTGCGGAGAAATATCCGGGTCCCGGTTCACATCAAAATTGATACTGGAATGGGCCGTTTGGGTGTGCCTTGGTTTGAATTCGGGACCTTCCTTAAGAAAATGGAGGCCTTTAAAGGCCTTCAGGTAACCGGCCTGACCTCTCATTTCGGTCAAGCCGATGAAAAAGAAAAACCTTATAATCACCTGCAATGGAAACGGTTCACAGAAGCTATGATTCTGGCCCGTCAAACCGGATTGGAATTGACTGAAAACCATATGGCCAACAGCGCCGCCCTGCTTAATTGCCGGCGAAGTCATCTGAACTTTGTCCGGCCCGGGATACTCCTTTATGGCTGCAATCCGACCGACTCCGTCAACCGCCTCAACCGAGGGATCGATAATGGGCCGGCCATGACCTTGAAGAGTCGAATTTTACAGGTCAAACAGTTGCCCTCCGGGGTTGAGGTCGGTTATGGGGGAACCTATACCACCTCCAGGTCGGAAACTGTTGTCCTCCTTTCCATCGGTTATGCCAACGGCTATCCCCGGATTATGTCAAATCGAGGGGAAGTCCTTATCCGGGGAAAACGTTTTCCCATAGTCGGACGAGTATGCATGAATTTAACCATGGCCCGGGTTGAATCGTCTCTCCGGTTATCGATCGGCGAGGAAGTGGTTCTGATGGGAACTCAAGGCCGGGAAACGATTACCCCTGACGAACTGGCCCTAAAAGCTGGAACCATCCCCTATGAAATCTTTTGCCTTTTGGGGCGGTTGAATCATCGAAAATATTTAGGCGATTGACTTGGAAGGGGAAAAAAGATATAATTTTGGATTAAACCAATCCTTTAGGAATCTATAAAACGTATCCAGCGGTACGGCATCCAAAGGATCCGATGGGGAATTACAGATATCCGTCAGGCTGGCTGAAAAGAAGAGACCGGACCGCAGATTCCGGCAATTAAACCCGGGTTGTCATTTGCGGCCGGCGGGAGACTTGTCAAAAAATAGTCTTTTCCCTTTCAGGAGAAAGGTGATCCCCCGGATGATACCCGGGATTTAAATCTGATGAAAGATTTCGGCAAAACATTGAAAGAAAAAATCCAAGTTCGAGAACAGCTTACCAAACTGGTTCAAGAAGCGAGTCAGGAAATTCAAAAACCTTTTACAGAGAACCGGATAGAGTTTCCGGTTGCCTTCACGGTTCCGAAGAATGAAACCTATGGGGACTATGCCACTAATCTGGCCATGACTATGGCCAAGGCATTGAAAAGCTCCCCCATGAAAATTGCCGAGTCCTTGGTCGGCCGGATACCTGCCGGAGTAAGTTGGCTGGAAAGAATCGAAGTGGTTAAACCGGGGTTTATCAATTTTTTCTTAAAAGATGAAGCCCTCCAAGGCATACTTCCTTTGATAATCGACCAAAAGGAGCGCTTTGGCCAAAGCCTCTGGGCCAAAGGTGAAAAAGTGCAGATCGAGTTCGTCAGTGCCAACCCTACCGGCCCCTTGCATATCGGACATGGCCGGGGTGCCGCCCTGGGAGGGGTTTTGACCAACCTGTTAAGGGCCACCGGACACGAAGTTACCACCGAATATTACTTGAATGATCTCGGCACCCAAATGGAAAATCTGGGGCGGTCCATTCAGTCGCGATTCAAGGAACTCCGGGGTGAAGAAAGTCTTTTCCCGGAAAACGGGTACAAAGGGGAATATATCAAAGAGATAGCCGCGGAGATATTAAAGGGGCAAGCCGACCGGCCCTCCGAAGAATCCAGTCTGGATCTGGCCTTTTTTTCCCTTTTTGGACGTCAGGCTATCTTAAAGGATATTCAAAAAGATCTGGAGAATTTTGGAATTAATTTCGATCATTGGTTCAGCGAAGAAAGCCTGGTCCGTCAGGGGCGGGTGGAGGAACTGATCCGGGTCATGAAAAGCAAGGGGCTTTTTTACGAGAAAGACGGAGCCCTTTGGTTTAAAAGCAGCGATTTCGGGGACGAAAAAGACCGGGTCGTAGTTCGGGCCAGTGGGGCTTTGACTTATTTCGCTTCGGATATGGCCTATCACCTTCAAAAGTTCGATCGCGGTTATGACCGACTGATTGACATCTGGGGGGCCGACCATCATGGTTATGTCCCTCGTTTGAAAGCCGCTTTGCAAAGCTTGGGATTGGATCCCAAGGCTTTAACCGTTATTCTGGTTCAACTGGTCACTTTGATCCGGGAAGGCAAGCCGGTGGCCATGTCCACCCGGGCCGGAGAATTTGTTACCTTGAAAGAAGTCCTGGACGAAGTGGGCAAGGATGCCGCCCGCTTTATCTTTCTAACCAGGCGTTCGGACAGCCCTTTGGATTTTGACCTGGATCTGGCCAAGAAACAAAGTAACGAAAATCCGGTTTATTATGTTCAATATGCCCATGCCCGGGTTTGCAGTATCCTGGCAGTGGCCCGGTCCCAGGGTTTTATCATAGAGGACCTGAATACCAATTCGGTCCAACGGTTAACCTTGCCCGAAGAGAGGAAGCTCTGTAAATATCTCTCGGAATACCCGGAAGAAGTTCACCAGGCGGCCGCTAAGCTGGAACCCCACCGTATCCCTTTTTACCTTGGAGAACTGGCCGCCCAGTTTCATCATTACTACAATCATCACCGGATCCTGCAGGAGGATCAGGAGCTCAGTCAGGCCCGGTTGATCCTCTCTCTGGCCGTCGGAACCGTTATTAAAAACGCCTTGAATTTACTGGGGGTCTCAGCCCCGCAAAAAATGATGAGGGAAAATGAAACCTAAACCCTATAATCGGAAAAAAAGGTTTTTTATCGAATTGAGTAGGTCTCAATTGTTCCTCAGCATCGCCGGTGCCCTTTTTATCGTTTCCTGGATTTTTATCCTGGGGATATTTGTCGGCCGCGGCTTTGTATCCGACACCATCAGCCGGACCTTTGCCGGCAAAATTCAAAAGCTTCAAGAAGAAAAAAAAGCCCTGATGGATAAATATCTCGTCCGGGAAAAAAAGGACGCCGTCCCTCAGGAGGAAATCGTTAATCCTCCTTTGGAGTTTTTTAATAAGCCATCGCAAAGGGACACTGCTATTACCCAGACGGTCCCCCAGCCTACGCCGAAACCCGTGTCTCCTGAAACTAAAGCCGCTTTTTCTGAGAAAGCCGGTTCTTTGGAAACAAAAACTGAATCCAATGTTCCTCCAATTGAAACCAAGGTTGCCAAAACGCCACTGATTGAAACCAAGGCTGCTAAGGCTCCGCCCAAGACTCCTCCGGTTGAGTCCAAGGTTGCCAAGGCTCCTCCGGTTGAAACCAAGGTTTCCAAAGCACCCCAGGAAAACCCGGCCAAATCAGGGCTTTTTATTGTTCAAATCGGATCCTACCGGGAGGAACCTACCGCTCAATCCTGCATCAAACGATTATCGGAAAAAGGACATCAGGCCCAGTTAAAGATGAAGGATATCCCCCAAAAAGGGGGAAAGTGGTACCGGGTTCAAATCGGTCCTTTCCAGAGCCGGCTGGAGGCGGAAAAGACCTTGATCAGGCTTGAGCATGATGGGTTCCGGGCCGTGGTACTGGATAAAAATTATTAATCCAAGAACTCAAAATTCAGGGATCAGGATCCAAAAGCTGATCAATGTCTTCATAAAATGAGGGACAAATATTCCAATTCTGGATTCTGACCCTCTGGATTCAAAGAGGGTTTAAAATATGATCCGCAAAGCAACCATGAGGGATGTTAAACCGATCCAAAAACTGTTGGAGCACTATGCCCAAAAGGGATTACTTCTGCCCCGGTCCCTCAGTGAATTATACGGCTACCTTAGAGATTATTATGTATTTATTCCTGATGGCGGGGAGGAGCTTTGCGGCGTCTGCGCCTTGCACCTGTGTTGGGAAGATCTGGCCGAGATCAAATCTCTGGCTGTGGACGAGTCCTTTACCGGTCAGGGGGTCGGCACCCAACTGGTAGAGGCCTGCATTTCGGAGGCCATTACCCTAGGACTTTACAAAATATTTGCGCTGACCTACCGGGTGGATTTTTTCAATAGAATCGGATTTAAAGAGGTCGATAAAAATTTACTGCCTCATAAAATCTGGTCCGACTGTTTAAAATGTGTTAAATTTCCGGAGTGTGACGAAATTGCAGTACTCCTGGAGGCCTAATATAAAAGAACGGTACAAGGTAAAAGGTGCAGGGGATAAGGACCATTATTCGTGGTTTGGATTTTACGAGGACCTTAAACCGTAGACCTTGAACCTTTTATAGAGAAAGAAATCATGTTTAACAGTTTGCTAAAAAAAGTGGTCGGAACCAAAAATGACCGAGAACTAAAACGCATGGCCCCTCTGGTGGATCGCATCAGCGACTTGGAAAATGAAATGCGCCACCTGAGTGACACCGGACTTCAGGCCAAAACCCGACAATTCAAAGAACAATTAGCCCAAGGGGCCTCTCTGGACGATATCCTTCCCGAGGCCTTTGCCGTGGTTCGAGAAGCCTCGGTCCGGGTCCTGGGACTACGGCCCTTTGATGTGCAGGTCATTGGCGGAATCGTTCTCCACGAAGGTAAAATCGCCGAAATGAAAACCGGGGAAGGAAAAACCCTGGCCGCCACCCTCCCGGTCTATCTGAATGCCTTGACCGGGGAAGGGGTCCATGTGGTCACAGTCAATGATTACCTCGCCCGACGGGACAGCGAGTGGATGGGTGGGATCTATCGCTTCCTGGGACTTTCCGTGGGAGTTATTATCCATGACCTGGATAAGGAAGGCCGAAGGGCGGCCTATGGGTCGGATGTCACTTATGGGACCAACAATGAATTCGGCTTCGACTATCTCCGGGACAATATGGAATTCTCCCTTTCCAATTATGTGCAGCGGCCCTTTAATTACGGTATCGTGGACGAGGTGGACAGCATCCTGATCGATGAAGCCCGTACCCCGCTGATCATCTCCGGGCCGGCGGAAAAATCCACCCGTATGTATCAGGACATCAACCAGATCATCCCCCGCCTGCATCGGGAGAAGGACTACACCATTGAAGAAAAAACCCGGACCGTAGTTCTGACCGAGGACGGGGTCGCCCATGCCGAAAAGTTACTCAAGGTGGATAACCTGTATGATCCACGTCACATGCTGATGGTCCACCATATCAATCAGGCCCTCAAAGCCCATACCCTGTTCAAAAGAGATGTGGACTATATCGTCAAGGAAGGCGAGGTCATCATTGTCGATGAATTCACCGGTCGGCTGATGCCGGGGCGGCGGTACAGTGAAGGACTCCACCAGGCCCTGGAAGCCAAGGAGGGAGTGCGGGTCGAAAGTGAAAATCAGACCCTGGCCACCATTACCTTTCAGAATTATTTCCGGATGTATAAAAAATTAAGCGGCATGACCGGAACGGCCGATACCGAAGCCCCGGAATTCAAGAAAATATACAAGCTGGACGTCATTGTCATTCCCACTCACAAAAAAATGATCCGGGAAGATTTTCCGGATGTTATTTATCGCAATGAAGTGGAGAAGTTTCAGGCCATCATCGAAGAAATCAAACGGCTGCACACCAAAGGACAACCGGTCCTGGTAGGAACGATTTCCATCGACAAATCGGAACGGCTGGCCCAGGTCCTTTCCCGGCAAGGAATCAAGCATTCGGTCCTCAATGCCAAAAATCACCAACTGGAGGCTGAAATCGTGGCTTCGGCCGGACAAAAAGGGGTGGTGACCATCTCCACCAATATGGCCGGCCGGGGAACCGATATTGTTCTGGGGGAAGGGGTGACCGGCCTGGATGGGCTTCATATCCTGGGCACGGAACGGCATGAATCCCGACGGATCGACAACCAGCTCCGGGGTCGTTCCGGACGACAGGGCGACCCGGGCAGTTCCCGTTTTTATCTGTCTCTGGAGGACGATCTGTTGCGCATCTTCGGCTCAGACCGGATCTCCGGTCTTATGGGAAAAATGGGCATGGAGGAAGGGGAACCTATCGAGCATTCCCTGATTTCCAAGGCCATCGAAAATGCCCAGCGGCGTGTGGAAGGGCACAATTTCGAAATCAGGAAACACCTCATCGAGTATGATGACGTCATGAATCAGCAAAGGGAGGTTATTTACGGTCAGAGGCGTAAAATCCTGGAGGGTCAGGAATTGAGAGAAATGATCCGGGAAATGACCGAAGATTTACTGGAAGAAATCGTCGGTGTTTTTATCAATGATAAAATTCCTCCCGAAGAATGGGACCTCAAATCCTTAGCCGATAAACTCTTTCAACAATTTTCCATCAAGGTTTCTTTTAACGGCAATGACTCCCTTCCGAATCCGGAGGAATTGAAGGAACAACTTCAGGACCAGGCCTGGTCGGCCTATTTGAAAAAGGTGGAAGCCATCGGGCCGGAAGTCATGGACTCTCTGGAGCAGATGGTCATGCTGGAGACGATCGACACCACCTGGAAGGACCATCTACTCAGCATGGACCATTTAAAGGAAGGGATCGGCCTGCGGGGATACGGTCAGCGGGATCCTCTGCGGGAATATCAGCGGGAAGGCTATGAGACGTTTGTGGATATGTACGAACGGATCAAAGAACAGACCGTGGCCAACCTTTTCCGCCTCCAGTTGGCCCGGGAAGAAGACCTTCAGCCTCTGATTGAACCTCAGGAAAAGGCCCTTTTTTTCAGTCACAGCGGAGAGGAACCGGCGGCCCCAAAAAAAAGAGAAGGAAAGAAGGTAGGAAGAAATGATCCCTGTCCCTGCGGAAGCGGCAAAAAACATAAAAGGTGTTGCGGCCAGAAATAAGGGGATTCAAGTCCCCGGTTTTTTGGCTTCGGCTGTTTCGGCCGAAGTCAAAAAAGGTCAGACCCGTCCTGATCTGGGATTGATTTTTTCCGAAGTCCCGGCCGTGACGGCCGGGGTTTTCACCCGCAACCTGGTCAAAGCGGCCCCAGTCCTGATCGATCAGGGAAGAATCGTTAAGCAGGAAGGGCGGGCCATCCTGGTCAACAGCGGCAATGCCAATGCCTGTACCGGGACGGAGGGACTCCGGGATGCCCGGAAATTATCCCTCAAAACTTCACAGGCCCTGTCTATCACGGATGCCCAGGTTTTTCTGGCGTCTACCGGGGTGATCGGCCAGCGTCTGCCCCTGTCCCGGATGATGAAGGCCGTCCCGGCCCTGGTTCAAACCCTTTCTCCTGACGGACTTGCTTCGGTGGCCCAGGCCATCATGACCACCGACACCTTTCCCAAACTTGTTTCCGAAGAAATATCCGTTGGAAGGAAAAAGGTCCATATCGTCGGCATGGCCAAAGGGGCCGGGATGCTGCATCCCGATATGGCGACCATGCTCTGTTTTGTGCTGACTGATCTGGCCGTCTCCCCTGCCCTTCTGGATCTCCTGTTAAGGAAAGCAACCGACCAATCCTTTAATCGGATTACCGTCGACGGCGACACCAGTACCAATGACCTGATCCTGGTTATGGCCAACGGACTGGCCGGAAATCCGGTCCT
>CAZSTT010000179.1:0-7839 GCA_964609705.1 uncultured Thermodesulfobacteriota bacterium | reverse complement strand
CCCGGCTCCGTCATAGGTTGAATGGCCCTGCAGAATTAATTTTTTCATAGGATCCCCCGATAAACTCTTTTTTATTAATTTAATTATGATTTCAGAGAAATCAAGCCAGGGAGTCTTTCACGAATGCTTTAGAACTCCTTGGTATACCTTGAGAGAAAAGAGCGCCCGAAGGTCGAGCCGGGGACAACGTCTTCCTTCGGGCGCTCTCGGGGGGGCCGGTTGGCCCCATCCGGAAAAAGGGTTTCCGGATGAGAACTAATTCGGTTTTACTGCGGCAAAGAGATGGTTTTCTCCCCGTTGTATAAAGAGCAGGACTTGGTCCTGACCTTTAATCTTTTCGATCTTCTCTAAAAAATCATCGGCATTTTTAACAGTTTTCCGGTTGATCTCACGGATGACGTCCCCGGTTTGAATACCCGCCTCGTCGGCCGGACTACCGGATTCAACCCGGGTCACCACCACACCGCCTGATTTTTTTAAGCCAAGGCCCCGGGCGATTTCCGGAGTGAGGTTTTGGATGGCAATACCCAGGGTTGGTTGCGGAGAAGAGGTTCGGGCCGTTTCCGTCTTTTCATTCATTTCTCCCACCTTGATCGAACGGTCCAGGACTTTGCCTCCTCTGGACAGCTTTACATCAATCGATTTTCCTACCGGGGTGGAAGCCACAATGCGAGGCAGGTCATTGGCCTCAGTAATTTTTTTACCGTCAAATTCTAGGATGATGTCCCCCTGCTCAAGGCCGGCCTTTTCCGCCGGACTGCCCGGGCCGACCTGGGCCACCAGGGCACCCTTATTTTCCTTGAGGCTGAAAGATTTAGCCAGTTCCGGGGTTACCGCCTGAATGGTCACCCCCAGCCAGCCTCGGGTCACATGACCCTTGTCTTGTAGTTGACCGGCTATTTCTTTGGCCATGTTGATCGGGATGGCAAAACCAATCCCCTGGCCCTGGGCCACAATGGCCGAGTTAATACCGACCACTTCCCCTTTCATGTTGATGAGAGGACCACCACTGTTGCCGGGGTTGATGGAAGCATCGGTTTGAATAAAGTTATCATAGGGTCCGGATCCAATCACCCTTCCCTTGGCGCTGACGATGCCGGCGGTTACGGTCTGTTCCAGTCCAAAAGGACTGCCGACGGCCACGACCCAGTTGCCGACCTTCAAATCCTCTGAGTTTCCCAGGTTCAGGGGGTGGAGATCCGAGACCCCTTCAATCTTGAGCAGAGCCAGATCGGTCTTGGGGTCCCGTCCAACGACCTTCCCTTTATACTCGTTGCCGTTGCTCAGTTTGACTTTAATCTGGTCGGCCTCTTCAACCACGTGATTATTGGTCATGATATACCCGTTCCGGCTGATGACCACTCCCGAACCTATTCCTCTCTGTTCGAATCCCCTGGGCGGGTTGCCCTGGGAAAAAGGCCCGAAAAAATCGCCGAACGGATCCCGGTCTCCAAAGGGGAATCCCGGAAAATTCCGTGAACTCAGGCCAATGTTCTTTACTTTTTTGACGACCTGAATATTGACTACCCCGGGACGAACCTTTTCCGCCAGGTCGCTAAAGGTAGCCGGGACCATAATGGGCTGGGAAATGGCGGGCTCCGGTGAAACCGTTCCATTGGATTGCCTGACCGCCTGGGACACTCCCAATCCTGCTCCGGTCAAGACCCCGATCAAAGCCAGCGTGAGAAAAATGTTTTTAAAGCGTTTTTTACCTTCCATGTTGTTTCCTCCTTATTTGAGATACTTGATTTTGGCTAACCAAAAGACTTTGCTTTTGAAGGAATGATAAATCAGGAAGATGATCGGAAGATGACCGGAAGATTACAAGTTGGTTAGGTTAGCGGAAAGGTTAATCCGGTTTAATAAAGGGATCAGGCTAGGGGGAGAATAACTTTGAAAGTGCTCCCGGCCTTCGGATCACTGTGGGCGATAATATCTCCGCCGTGGGCCCGGGCAATGGCCCTGGCCAGACTCAGACCCAATCCGATGCCCTCCAAGGACCGGCTTTGGTCACAGCGATAGAACCGTTCAAAAATCCGGGGAAGATCACCGGGGGAAATACCGATCCCCGTGTCCTTGACCTCAATCACCAGGTCTTCCCCCTGCTTTTCCAGGGAAACGGTAACAGAACCTCCGGACGGAGTATATTTGATGGCATTATCCAGAAGATTGGAGATCAGCCGCTGTATCATCCTGGTATCTCCCTTAAGACGGCCTCCCTCTGCCACATTACAGTTTAACGACAATCCTTTATCTTCCGCCGTGGGTGAAAATAATTCACAGGCTTTTCGGATCAGGACAGCCCAATCGATCTCCTCCATAGTTATGGTGTCCACTCCCGATTCGGTTTTTGAAATCAAAAGCATGGTATTGATCATGTCTAGAAGCCGATCGCATTCTTCGATGGTGTCGGCGGCCATGGTTTCAAATTCGGCCTGGGATTTGGCGGTGGTCAGAGTTACCTCGGCATGGCCGCGAATCCGGGTCAGGGGGCTTCTCAGGTCATGGGCGATATGGTCGGTCATTTCTTTGATCTCGGTGACCAGGATTTGAATGCGATCGATCATCTGATTGAAGGTCTGGGCCAGTTGGTCGATTTCATCCCCCTGCCCTTTGATGAGAACCCTTTCTTCCAGAGTTCCCCCGGATATTTTCCGGGCCGTCCGGGTGACGGCCTCCACCCCGGAGACGGCCCTCCTGGCCATAAACCAGCCCAGGCCGGCAGCCACCAGAATCAAAAAGGACATAGTCATAATAAAAATCCCTTTAAAAGCGGCCAGAAAGCGGGCAGAACTCTCCATGACTAATCCCACCTGTAAAATGATGCTGGGGTTGATCATGGCATAAAGGATCCGAACTTGATCCGGTCGATCCCGGATGGTGATGGTTTCCAATACCGGCCGGCCGTTACGAAGCAGTTCTCGGATGGCTTTTTCGGTGACAGGAATATTCTTCCAATAGGCCATGTTGGATGAGGAAAAAACCTGCCCGCTCAGCGAAAGAAAGCGAAAGAAAACCTTCTTTTCCCCCGCGGCCTGGGCCTCCACCAGAGCAACGCTTTTAACGGCTCCAACCCCTTCTGCAGCCAGGAGGGTTGAGAAACGGTTGACTTGCCCTAATAATTCCTGGTCGGTTTGATCGCGTATGAAGGAAGTGATGAGCATATAAAACAAGACAAAGGCAATAAAGGAGGAGAAGGTAAAGATCCCGGCGTACCAGACGGTCAACCGAAAGGCGAGGGTATTCAAAAAACTAACGGGTTTCTTTAAGGACATACCCCACTCCCCGAATGGTATGAATCAGTTTCGTTTCAAAATCCCGGTCGATTTTATCCCGGAGACGGCAGATCCGGGCTTCGACTACGTTGGTCTGGGGATCAAAATTATAATTCCAGACATGTTCCATGATCATCGTCTTGGAAACCACCCGTCCGGCGCTGCGCATCAGGTATTCAAGCAGGGAAAACTCTATCGGTTGGAGTTCTATTTTTCTCACGCCGCGGGACACCTCCCGGGTGAGAAGATTGATGGATAGATCGCCTGCGGTCAAACGGGTGGGTTCGGAAAGACCGCTGGTTCGACGGATCAAGGCCTGCACCCGGGCCAGGAGCTCTGAAAAAGCAAAAGGTTTGGTGATATAGTCATCTCCTCCGGTCTGAAGCCCTTTGACCTTATCGTCAATAGATCCTCGGGCACTGAGGATGATGACCGGGGTCTGGATATTTTCTTTCCGCATTCTCTCGATCAATGATAACCCGTCCCGTTTGGGCAGCATGATATCGATAATGGCGGTATCGTAGGGCTCGGTCAAGGCCAGATCGAGACCCGTTTCCCCATCGGGAGCGTGGTCCACAGCATAACCGGCGGCTTTTAAGCCCTTCACAATAAAAGAAGCAATTTTAAAATCATCTTCAACTACTAAAATGCGCATAACAAACCCCCATGAAAAGGAGCTGATTCCCCCGGGTTGGCAATCAACCTGAACCTTCAGGCTACTCCTTGGGGTGTGAGTCCTGCACAAGGCAAGTCTACCCCCTGAAGAATAGCATGAGAAACAAACCTAAATAAGGGAAATGTTCTATGTTCGGTATCAATGATATTATTTTTATCTGGAAAGATAAAAAATAATACTTTCCTTCGGTTAAATTAATTATAGCGGCTTTTTATAACCAAAGCAAAAATTATCATTCATCACCCTGCATGGGAAAAATTGGACCTAATTAATGGAACCTTTTCCAAACTTATTAAAAGTATCAGATCATAACTACTATTGGCAAATAAATCCTAAAAAAATATCCTTCTCTATTTCAACTCTGAGAAGAGAGGGCTGGAAATTCATGGCCGGGTTTAATAATTTGACAATAAAAGTAATAGATATTACATTTGAAACAAATGATACAAAAATCACAGGCACGATCAACGGGATGGCTCCTTTTCTTTTATAGCCTCCCTTCCAAACCCGTCGGGAACAGGATGAAAATATGGAGAAAACTGTCCCGGATTGGGGCTGTTCCTTTTAAAGGATCGGGGCATATCCTTCCTGATAATGAAGAAAATCATGAGTACTTTCAATGGCTGGTCTCGGAAGTGATCAGTCGGGGAGGAGAAGGGGCTTTTGTCCGGGTTGGACGGATTGAATCCATGACCGAAAAGGAACTGATCACCCTTTTTGATCAAAACAGAGAAAAGGAATACCGTCCTGTGGAGGAGGGCGTTGAAGCCCTGGAAAGAAGGATCGGTAATTCAAAAAAAACGAAGGCCGCCGAGAACAGGAAAAAAGTAATCAAAGACTTTCACCGTCTCCTGAAGGAATTCGAGATGGTCAGAAAGGTCGATTTCTTTTCAACAAAAAAAGGGGCTTCCCTGGAAATCCGCCTCCAGGGTATCAATAAGGAAATAACTTTCCTGTCGAGAGGGGAAATAAAAAAGCCGGAAAAATTGATGGTTCAAAAGGACCGGAAAGACTACCAGCGAAAGACTTGGGTCACCCGGAAACGCCCCTATGTGGACCGGATGGCCTCGGCCTGGCTTATCCGCAGATTTATCGATCCTAAGGCGGTATTCAAATTTATCAAAGAAGATGAAACAACCGATCCCGAGAGAGGGCCTGTATTCTTCGACATGAAGAATGGGGAATTTACTCACCAGGGGGATCTCTGTACTTTTGAGGTGATGATCAAGGTTTTCGGATTAAAAGACAAGGCCCTTAAGAAGATGACCCAAATCGTTCATGCGATCGATTTGAAAGATGAAAAGCACTCTGCCCTGGAGGCCAAAGGAATAGAAGAAATATTGAAAGGGATCAGAAAAACTGGCCGGAATGATTTGGAGATTTTAGAAAAGGGTATGGCTTTATTTGAGCTGCTTTATGCCTCAATAAATTTATAACAAAGGAGAAGATGAATGAAATGGATAACTCGTTCTCATGTGCATGTCGACCGGGTGGCCTGCCCCTGGCTGATCACGCGCTTTGTAGACAATCAAGCCGAGTTTTTATTTGTTCCGGGAAGCCAGGTTAAAAAAGTTGCTGCCGACAGCGGTGCCATCCCGTTTGATGTGGCGGACGTCGAGTTGCGACATATCGAGGGGCGATGCTCGTTTGAAGCAATCCTGCTAAAATACGAACTGAAAGATCCGGCGTTGCAGCGGCTGGCAAAAATCGTTCACTCCGCCGACGTTGCCTCGGACATCGATCAAGACCCGATAGCCCACGGTCTGGAGGCCATCGCCGTTGGTTACAGCCTTCGGTTTCCGGATGATGAAGAGAACCTGTCGCACCAGTTCGAGGTGTACGATGCTTTGTATGCCTGGTGCCGTTTACAGGGGGCCAAAAACGGGTAACGACGGGCGCTGTCCAAGATCCTGAATTCACCCGAGGCCTAAGCGGGACTCCCTGGCGCGGGACCGCACTTATCTGGGAAGATCCTCACCCACTAATCAGGCTTGCTCTCAAAAGGAGGCAAAAATGGATAACCAACTGGATTACTACTCGGAAACGGGGGCCTATCGTGACAGATTCGATGAAAGCTTTCCCGAGGTCATGGAAACCTATTCTCTCTTCAGGAAGAAAGTTTACAGCGACGGCGCTCTTAGCCTCAAATTCAAAAGGCTGATCGCCTTGGCCTGCGGATTGCGATCAGGTTGCACAAGGTGCATCCAAGGGCAGACGAAAGATGCTGTTTCAGCCGGGGCCAGTAAAGAGGAAATAATGGAAGCGGTGGCAGTAGCCATTGTTATGGGGGGAACCACAGTAAGCGCCGAGACCTGGCGGATCGTTAAAGTCATGGAAGAAATGGGAAAATGGTAGAATAGGGAAACATCATGAGGCGTTTGGCCTCCATATGGAATTGAGCTTAGAGAAAATGGAAAACAGGTTATCACCATTTTTACTTCTCTGCATCACGGGCGGGCTGGCTATCTTCAGTTCCACCATTTCCAAGAGTCCCGTACTTCCCCTTTTTGCCACTTCATTAGGGGCCGATCCGGCCGGGGTAGGGATGATAGCCGCCATATCGGCCTTTACCGGCATTGTGGTCAGTATTCCGGCCGGGCTGCTTTCCGACCACTGGGGGCGGAAAAAGATGCTCCTTTTTTCGCTCTTGGTTTTTTCTACCGCCCCTTTTTTATACCTGATTGTCACCCATCTCTGGCAATTGGTCCTGATCCGATTTTATCATGGCCTGGCCACGGCCATCTTTATGCCGGTGGCTATGGCCCTGGTCTCCGACCTCTTCCAGCAGGGAAGGGGGGAAAAGTTGGGTTGGTTTTCTACTTCCACATTGCTCGGCCGGTTTATGGCCCCTATTGCCGGTGGCAGTCTGATCGGCTTTTTTGTTTTCAATCCCTCTTTAGGGTTTAAGGCCGTTTATCTGGTCTGCGGCTTAGCGGGCATCCTGGCCCTTTTTCCGGTTGTTAAACTCCCCTATCTATCCCCTTTGAAAAAGGAGAGGGGGCCTTTAGGCGAGACCTTAAGGATCCTTAAAAAAGTTATGGCCAACCCCGGGATTTCCCTGACCAGCGGTATGGAAGCGGCCATCCTTTTTGCTTATGGAACTTTTGAAACCTTCTTGCCTATCTATTCCATAAAAATAGGGCTCAGTGCCTATGAGGTGGGGGTTTTCCTGTCCGCCCAGGTGATTACCCTGGCCCTGACCAAGCCTGTTTTGGGCCGCTTTTCCGACCGTCATGGGCGAAAACCACAAATTCTAGCCGGGGCTTTGATGGGGGCCTTGTGTATAGGAAGCCTGTCGATTTTCAAATCCTTTTTCCCGTTGCTCCTTCTAAGTATATTATTCGGATTGAGCTTATCGGTTGTTACCTCGGCCACCTCGGCTTTGGTAGCCGATTTCAGCAGGAAAGAAACTTACGGTTCGGCTATGGGTATACTGGGGTCCATTATGGATATGGGACACACCACCGGCCCTTTGGTCTCCGGGATCGTAGTCAAGTATTTGGGGTTCTCTTATTCTTTTATGAACGCTTCCGCCATTCTCTTAGTCGTTGCCGTTGTTTTTTGGGTGGGAGTTAAGACTCCCAATAAGCAAAATTCTTTTTATGGAACAAAAATATGAAAAAGGCCGCCGGTTTGGAATTATTGCCTAACTTATCCATCAAGAATAAAAATTAGAAAAGGTATTCTATGGTTGGTCATCGAGAGCCTCACCATAACAATCAGTCTTTTGTAGGCAACCACCCGCCTGATGCTCATGGTCATACCCACGGAGCTATCGATCCATCCATTCTGACCACTCAGCGAGGAATCTGGGCCATCAAGTGGTCATTCGCTGGATTGTTTGCAACAGCCGCTTTTCAAATTGCGATCGTCATGTTTTCGGGAAGT
>CAZSTT010000178.1:0-7851 GCA_964609705.1 uncultured Thermodesulfobacteriota bacterium | reverse complement strand
GCCGCCGCGGCCAAACCCGAAAACTGCAGGAACTGCCGGCGTGTCAGGCTGCCGTTGTTGTTTCCAGACATAGTCGATACTCCAAAATCCTTTTACTCGCACTTTTCCGGCGAAGGAGAATCAAAGGCATGACCCCAGAGTTGGGCATACATATCCACCTTATCCTTTTCGGAAAGCTGGCCCCATTGGTCCCTGCACTTCAACTTGTCGATGTTCTTAAAGGCCTCATCCCATTGGGCCTGGGTCTTGCTGTTCGGGCCCAACTCTTTGGCACTGCCCCCGGCCACATGGCAGGTTCGGCAATTTTTCCGGAAAAGGAATTTTCCCTTGCGGGCATTGCCGTTCTCCTGGGCCAGACTTAAGCCCAATGAAGCGAGCAACATAATAATGATGATGAATAACGATCCTATTTTCTTTTTCATCGTGAAATCTCCTTTTTGGTTCGAAAATAGGATTCGAGGTCACTCACGCCTATCCCTATTTTCGTAGTTCGTAGTGTCACGCCCCAAAAAGCGTGGCATGACGGTTTAGTTTTTATGGACTTTTTATCTGGGCCAAACTCCCCGGGTCTGTCCCCTTTTTGGCATGGCAGGTCAGGCAATCGGCCAGGGGCCTTTGCTTCTCGGCCGGGAGGGCCGGGCCCTGCACCGTGGTTTTGCTAAGGACTGATTTGCTGACCGGCCGGGGACGTTCGGATTTCCGGTGGCAGTCCAGGCAAAGCTGATGATAGGCCCCTTTCAAACCCGGCACATGGATCTGCCTGGGAGCAAAAGGCCGCTCATGGCAGGTGGAACAGCTTACCGGAAGTTTCTGCATCTTTTGGAGATCGGTCATCTTCACCGGTTCTCCGTAGGTATCTCCCTTTTCGCGGGGCTGACGATGATGACAGACGGTGCAGTCTTTAGTCACCTTGAGATGTTTCTTGTGTTTAAAAGGCACCGGTTCATAGAGATCACTGTATCTATTTAGCACCGGACTGTTCAAGAGGCGCGGTTTGGCAGGCGCATCGGCAGCCGTAGGTCGAAGGCCGGTAAAAATCCGGGCAGGTTTCATCTTTCCATAATCAATGATTTCCTCGGCCCTGACCCGGTCCGGGTGAAAAAAAGAGACCGAAAGAATCAAAACCATCAGGGAAGTCGCCGGCCATTTGGCCCCATGGCTTCCGAGCACAGGAAAAATAAAGACAAAAACCCGGTACAGAAACATAAGCGTGGCGATTAATCCGATGGTGATAAAGATCTCCCCCAGGGCCGGAAAATAAGCCGTAATCTTATAGGGCGGGGCGTAACTGACCAGGAAGACATTGATGCGGTTAAGGAGAATCCCCAGCACAAAAACAGTTGAGGCCATAAAGAGCCATCCTGCCGATGTCCGGACCTTTCTAAACAAGACCAGGACAAAAGGGAGCATGACTCCGAAAAGGATCTCTATAATAAAGGCATTGGTCTGATAGGTGCCATCCCAAAGATAGACATAAGTGCCCCGGACCATCATATCCCCTAATTTAAATGCCAGATAAAGCCCCATTAAAATGGGCATGAACTTGGCCAGGGGGGTCAAGACCTCCATCTCGGGTTTGCGTTTAAATGACCAGGAGACCAGAAGGGATTCGAAGGTCACCATGGGATATCCGGCGGCAATGGCCGAAAGCAAAAACAATAGGGGCAGAATGGGGGTATACCAGAGGGGATGGACCTTATAGGGGGCGATGAGCATCAAAGACCCCAGGCTGGATTGGTGCAGAAAGGACAGAACGATGCCGGCGATGATAAAAACAAACATGACCTTGCCCAGCAAGGTATCGGCCAGAACCAAAACTTTTTCCAGGACTTTGTTCAAACCGGCCAGAAAACCGGGGAGACGGACACGACCTTTAAACCGTTCGATCACAATGGGGATAAATTCGATATAAAGAACGTTTAAATAAATCATGACGCAGATGGCCACTTCAAAAAGGACGGAGTTCCCGTTCCAGTTAAACATGGGACTGTAGATATTCCAATACCGGCCGATATCCACCATCAGTCCCAGGACCACAAAGGTATAACCCAGCATGGCCGTCAGCAGGGCCGGGCGGATAACGGCATGGTATTGGTGCCGGTTGAAGACATAGGCCAGGGCACCGCTGGTAAAACCGCCGGCGGCCAGGGCCACCCCGGAAGCCACGTCAACGCCGATCCAGATGCCCCAGGGAAATTGATTATTCAGATTGGCCACCCGACCGATGCCGAAGAGAAAGCGTACCGCTAAAAAGACTAATCCCAGGGCCATCAAGGCCAGCAGAACCATCACGCCGGGAGTCAAAAACTTTTTTCCGGTAACCGGGGAGGAGGCGACGATAGGGCTCATGGTTTGTCTCCTTTCTCCGGCGGTTCGGTTTTGGATTTTTCTTTTCTGTTATTCAGATACCCGGTCAGTCCCATCACCCCACCCAGGGCGGCAAAGAGGATCGCCGGTGCGGCGAAAAATTGAAACAAACCGTGTTGAATGGCCTCGGTCAGCCTGGGCGGGGCCTCGGTGCCCAGCCTGGGGAATCCGATAGACTCGAAAGGCACGGAGGATAAATAGAGCCAGGAGGTCCCGCCGACTTCCTTTTCTCCGAAGATCCGTTTCTGATACCGGCCGGGTCGGGTTCGGATCTTCCAGTTGGCCAGATGAAGTAATTCCGATCTTTTCCCGAAGGTGATCACTTCCCGGGGACAAACCTGAGCACAGGCCGGCAGTTTCCCATCCTGGATATCTTTGAAGCAGAAGGTGCATTTCCGGACTTCCGGGGTCAAGGGCTTGTGATATTCGTAGGCCGGAACCTGAAAAGGACAGGCGACCATACAATACCGGCAGCCAATGCATTTTTTGACATCATAGGTTACCGGTCCGGAAGAATGCTTGGTCAGGGCCCCGACGATGCAGGCCGATACGCAGGCCGGGTCATGGCAATGCATACACTGAAACTTGACAAAGGTCGGAGGATTTTTCAGGTCCGGCGGACTGGTCTCTTTCCGGCCATAGCGGTTGATCACAGTATAGGAGGTTTCGTCCATCCTGCGCATGTTTTCCAGGACCGCCGGTTCTTCAAAAGATTCCCGGGGCGCGGAAAGATGGTTTCGTTCATTGCAGGCCTGTTCACAGAGGCGGCAGCCGATGCACAGGGTCGTGTCCACCAAACAACCAAAGGTATCGGTCCACGGGGATGGGGGTTGGGCGGCCTGAATCGTATTTTTCTCGGCCAGCAGCGAAGCGGCGGCCAGGGTTCCTGTTATCTTAAAAAAATGCCTGCGGTTAATTTCCATGGCGGGTTCCCGTCATTCTTTTATGAATGGATAAACGAACCTTATTCCCCTCTCTCTGCCTGCTCAGGATCATGTCTTCGGAACGATCAATGATCATTTTGATGTGTTCCTCAACATCGGAATCCTGGGTCAGGACCTCAAGCTTCCCGTCGGAATTAAGCGAGAGGAGCGCCCGTTTGAATTCGAGAAGGCAGACCGGCCAGACAATGCCGGTCAGGTCGAGTTCTGAAACGGAAGACCTGGTTCTGTTCGTTCGTTTGCCTGCTGATGATGCCTTAAAACCTTTCATGCTTTTTATAAAAGCAACAAATATGCCAAAAGAGAAACCAGTTTAATTATGACATAACTATATGTAATAGTTTAAAATAATATTTTTACTATTTAATTTGCATTTAAAAACTATCTATGGTATTTAAACAGTTGTTTAAATGTTTAACTACCGTCTTACCTCGGGTGGATCCAATGAATGAACAAGAAATCAATCTCTTCTGGAAAAAGGTCGTCAACACCATGGGCGAAGGATTAATGGTGGTTGGTCCGGACGGCACCGTGGTTATGGTCAATGAGGCCTTTGAACGGCTTACCGGATATACCTCGAAAGAAATCGTGGGCAGACCCTGTACGGTGATCGATTGTGATGCCTGCGACCTGGCGCTCCAGGGTTCGGGTGAAGCCTGGTGCCGTTTATTCAAAGAAGGGAAAGTATTAAAACGTCATTGTCATATCCGGAGTAAAAAAGGGGGCTATGTGTCGGCCCTTAAGAACGCCGCCGTATTGAAAAACGATCAAGGGGTGCCCTGGGGGGCGGTGGAAATTCTCACGGATCTCTCGGAATTCGAACGATTGGACAAAAAGGTGGAACTCCTTTCCCGGCAGTTGGAAGAGGATGTGGGATTTCAGGGTATCCTCGGCAAGTCGGCCCCTATGCGAAAGCTCTATGATCTCATTCAAAAGGCCGCCCAGAGTGAAGCTCCGGTAATCATCTATGGCGAAAGCGGTACCGGGAAGGAACTGGTGGCCCGGGCCATTCACCAATTGGGAAAAAGGAAAACCGAACCTTTTGTCCAATTCAACTGCGCCGCCCTGAATGAAGCCTTACTGGAAAGTGAACTGTTCGGTCATGTCAAAGGGGCCTTTACCGGCGCCTATCGTCACAGACAGGGGCGGTTTGAGGCGGCCAACGGGGGGGATATCTTTCTGGATGAAATCGGAGACATCCCCTTGTCCATTCAGGTCAAACTGCTTCGTGTTCTGGAGACCAAGCAATTTGAGCATGTCGGAGACCACCGTCCGATCACCGTGGACGTCCGTATCATTACCGCCACCAATAAAAATCTGGAGGAGTTGGTCGCTCAAAAAAACTTCCGGGACGACCTTTTTTTTCGCATCAACGTCTTCCCCATCCATCTCCCTTCCTTACGAGAGCGCTCCGAGGACATTCCTCTGCTGGTCAACACTTTTATCCGTCGCCTGCGAACCAGGACCGCTAAAAAAATATCCGGATTGACGCCGGCCGCCATGGAGCGTTTTATGGATTATCCCTGGCCCGGAAATGTCCGGGAACTGAAAAGCGCCCTGGAATTTGCCTTTGTAATTGCCGAGAAGGGCTTAATCGATCTGGATCAATTGCCACCCAATATTGCCGAACCAAAGCCGGCGATGGCCCTGTCGGCCGTGGGCGCCAAAGGTAGGGATCAAATCCCTTTGTCGGCATCGGCTCCAGGTGAAAATGTTGAAAAAACGGCCCTGGTCGAGGCCCTGCGTCAATGTAACGGCAATCAAACACAAGCCGCCCAGGTTTTGAGGATCAACCGGGTTACGGTTTGGAATCGGATGAAAAAATATGGGATCGATCTGAAAAAGATCCTGCAGGTCCAGGGATGAGGGGGATCCTATTGATGGTTTTATTCCAAGATCAACCGATCGCGCAGGTGAGCCGTCTCATTCAGGCTGGCCACCGAACGCTGCCCTTTTCCGGAAGCCAAAAAACGGTTGATACTGGTGTATTCCGGGGCAAAAAATAAATATTTATCAATACCCAAAACATGGGCGGCCCAGATATTGATAATGCCGCCGTGACAGACTATGGCCACCCGCCTTCCGCTGTTTTGGGCAATGATTTTTTCGATACTGGCGACAGCCACTTTTCGAAAATCCTTCAGATTGTAACGTTCCGCAAACCCGCCGCTGACCAGTTTCAGCCATTGCTCATAATCCTTGGCTCTTAATTCCTCCATAGGGACATAGACCGAGGATTGGTTATCAAATTCGGCCACCCCCGGTTCGACATGGATCTCAATCCCTTTGACTTCAGCCAAGAACTGGGCCGTCATCCGGGCCCGGCTCAGGGGACTGCTGTAGATGGCCTCCAGACGTTCCGACTCCATCCAGCGGGCCAGCCTCCGGGCCTGGTCGAGGCCTGTTTCGCTTAAACCCGGATCAGCCGGTGAGCCGTCCTGTTTTTCAACCCGTAAGGGAAGGGCATGTCGAATTAATAATAATTCCATTATATCTCCATAAAATTAAAAAGGGTTCAAGGAGCCAAGGGGTCAAGTGAAAGGCTTGGAAATAAAACCTGCGGTTCCCAGAAGGGGAACCTTTTCTATAGTTCTATAGCTCGAAGAAGTCGAGCGACTGAACCCTCGAATCCTTGAAACCTTGACCCCTGTTTTTTTTACATCAACCCCGCCCAGACCACCCTTTCCTGCCCGTAGGGATCATTGACCACTTTGACTTCTTGGTCGAAAAGGATAGTCGCTCTCTGTTCGTTCTGATAGGACGGGACCAAAGGGATCCCGGGATTATTCGGATCTCCGGTCTTGGCGAAAGCAATCCAGGTGTCCATCATGATCCGGCTCAGAGTTTCGGTTTCCTCATCTTTTTTGGGGAAAATGCCGACCTCTACCCCTAAGAGCACCCCGAAAACAAACCCCAGCTCCAGGGTATGCATGGCCCCGTATTTTCCTCCCTTGAAGGGACTTGGCCAGGTGAAAAGATACATAAAGGTGTTTTTTTGGTGAAGACTCTGGGCTTCAGCCAGACGGATAGAGGGAACCCGAAAGGTGTAATCGGTCGTGACGGCATCCATAAGGTCTCGAGGGTTTTTTTTAGTCCGCCCATAGATCTCCAGGAGTTTCTCCCCCCATAATTCCTCTTTTCCAGTCATAGCCACCAGGGCCTTTAAGCCTTTCCTCAGGCCGGCCTCATCCATCTTTTCAGCTTCGGGATTTAGTAAATTCCAAAGTTTCGTTTCATCGAGATTGGACCCGGCGAAAACGGCGATCTCTCGGGCATATCCTTTTCTTATGGCCGCCAAAGGATGCTCGGGTAATACCTGGCGATCAACCACCGGCCCCAGTCTGAGCGGCAGGTCCTCTGTAAACCCTCCGGACACCGTCATGACGGCAGTCTGGGCCTTAATAATTTCTTCAACGGAAATCCGTCGCAGGGCCTGGAGGTCTCCTTTGGGAATTCCCAGATGTTTGATCAGCTTTTCGTGAACCCCCATCGCCGCCTCGGGATTCATTCCCAGGGGATGAGCCGCTCCCGATTGCAAAATAGCCCTGTGGAATAAACCTTTGGCCGAAGGCATGGCCAGCAAAGAGGCTACGGCAAATCCTCCGGCCGATTCCCCGAAAATCGTAATCTTATCCGGATCTCCTCCAAATTGGGCAATATTCTCTTTCACAAATCTCAGAGCGAAGGCCATATCCAGAAGTCCCACATTCGAACTGGCCTCATCCTCATCAGGCAGGTATAGGAATCCAAGGGCCCCCAACCGATAATTGATACTGACCACCACCACGTCCCCTCTCAGAGCCAGCCGGGAACCATCAAGGGAGGCCCCCGTACCGGTCACAAAGGCCCCGCCGTGAATGAAAAACATGACCGTCCGTTTAGAGGAGTCAGCACCGGGGGTCCATATATTGAGGGTCAGGCATTCCGCCTCATTCTGGGTCCTCTGTCCCCCAAACATTAATTCAAGATTAGAGGGAGCCTGAGGGGCCCTGGGGCTGTATCCCAGGGCATCCCGCACGCCGGTCCAGGGTTCCAGGGGAGCCGGAGGGCTGAAACGGAGGGGTCCGACCGGGGCGGCTGCATAGGGGATTCCTTTGAATTTGATGATGCCTCTACGGTTGTAACCACGAACTTTACCGTTTGAAGTTTCAACAACAGATTCTTTTTCCATTTGGGGTTTCATCACCTTTCATCAATCATCCAGGATTTATCCATAAATGGACTTTGACAAAGGCCCATGCAGGGGCCTCGCCGCAGGCAAGGGCGGGCCCAAACTGGAGAGAAAAAACAAATAAATGGATATGGATTAGGATTTGTGGCGGAAGACTATCAGCCCATGGGAAAGGTCGTATAAAGAAACACCAACGGTCACTTTATCACCCTCGATCACCCTGATTTTAAAACGCTTCATCGTGCCGCACAGTTTGGCCGTGATGGTCGTTCCGTTTTCCAGGGTTATCAAGTAGTTTCCCCCTCCGGTAGCTTTGCTGACTTTGCCTTCGAATTTGGCCAGGTCGTCTTTAGACACTAATTGCAACTCCTT
>CAZSTT010000177.1:3854-7878 GCA_964609705.1 uncultured Thermodesulfobacteriota bacterium | reverse complement strand
CATAAGGAGAAAATATGGCATTGATCAAGTGTCCGGATTGCGGCAGGGAGGTTTCAACGTATGCAGCGGGTTGCCCGGGATGTGGCCATCCGATCACTCACCTGCCCCCGGACTCTCATACCATCAACAGGCAGGAACGCAAGTGGAGCCCGGGAGTTGCCGCCGTACTTAGTTTGATTATTCCTGGTGCGGGTCAAATGTACAAAGGCTCGATTGGCGGGGGTCTGCTATGGCTGCTGTTTGTTGTCATGGGTTATTCTTTATTTATAGTTCCCGGGGTGATTCTACACTTGTTCTGCATATTCAGAGCCGCCTCGGGAGATCCAACCAAATGAACTTGCTCAAAGGGTCTAACAAGGAATCGATGACGAATTCAATCTCACCGGGTCCGGTATGAAAAGGGGAATACTCCCTTTTTATTTTAACCAAATGGATACCAGCCACAAACCCCACACCACTAAAACCGGGAGTAAATGCAAAAAGGGGATTTTCGAAAGTTGGGAAGGCCGGTCTTCCTGATAACCTCGGGCGACGAGGGCATAGGTTACCTCTTCCACACTCAGGAGGGAATTTCTTAGAATAGGCAGGGCTATAAATTTCGCTTTTCGAATCGGGTTGATGTTGCGATCCCCCGACCTGGCCTGCAGAGCGATCTTGACTTCCTCGGCCTGATCCGTGATCCGCGAAAAAAATCTCAAGGTCAGAGAAACCATCAGGCCGATTCTGCGCTCCGGCAGAAAAGGGACCGGCTTTAAGATCCAGACCAAGGCCTCCCCCAGGTCACGGGGCCGGGTGACGGCCGTGAAAAGGAGAGCATAACCGATCATCAGGCCCAACCGCCAGGAAGTCCATCCTCCCTGGAGAAACCCTTCCTTACTAACCGGAAGCCAAACCAGAAATGAAAACCGGTCTCCGGGGGTCAGAATAATCTGACAGAGAAAGAGTACTGAAAGAAAGATGGCCCATAATTTGAAATCCTTAATGAAGAACCTGACCGGGAAACGGGAAAGGGGGAAACCAGCCAGGAGGAGGACTGAATCAAGCAGGAACCAAAAAATAGACGGCTTAATCAAGGAAGCCGTAACCAGTATTAATCCGAAGAGCTTGCAGCGGGCGTCCCAACGGTGAAGAAGGGAGTCTCCCGGAAGGTAGTGTAGAACTATTCGAGCCAAGAAAATTTCTCCCCCCCCAGCAAAAAATAACAGGGAGGTCTGATCCCAAAATCCGGCAAATCTTTATAAAGATCTTCGGGTTTTCCTGAGAGCTTGATCTCTCCACTATGAAGAACGGCCATCCGATCCACCAGAGACCCCACCTTTTCCACATCGTGAGTCGTCAGGATCAAAGTATGGCCTTCCCGATGCAGTTGAACCATATACGTTATTATTTCCCGGATGCCCTGAAAGTCCAGATTGGCGAAAGGCTCATCGAAGAGGATCACCTGAGGTTTCATGGCCATGACCCCGGCCAGGGCCACCCGCTTTTTTTCTCCCCCCGAAAGCAGGTAACAGGGTTTTTCGGCCAGGTTCTCAATTCCCATTTTATGAAGAGCCCAATCGACCCGATGGTTGACCTCCGCTGGAGAGAGCCCTAAATTTTCAGGCCCGAAAGCCACATCCTCCCGGACCGTCTCCCCTAAAATCTGACTGTCCGGATCCTGAAAAACCATGCCTATCATGGCTCTAATTTCCCGGGGATGGCGGATGGGATCCAGGCCGTTAATTTGTATTGACCCCGATGTGGGCTTAAGAAGTCCACCCAGGGCCCTGAGCAAGGTGGTTTTGCCGCTTCCATTAGGTCCGCAAATGAGAAGAAATTCTCCCCGGGAGATTAATAGGTCGACATTCCTCAGGGCGCAGGTGCCGTCCGGAAATTTCAAGAAAAGACTTTGGATTCGGACCATTTTAACTTTTTATATCCCTTTGGGAATCAATCGGGTTCGGACCTTATCAGCCGGTCCAGAATGGGTTTTACCGACCGAAAGAGAATGACGGCCAAGAACGCCTTCAGGACATCACCGGGCAGAAAAGGAACCATCCCGATCATCCAGGCCTTATTCCAGGACATTTGGGTGACGGCTTTTAGCCAGGGGACCCCCAGGCCATAAATAACCAGCGATCCGAAAAGCACGGCGACCACACCCCCTTTGAGGGATCGGCGGAAACGTTCGACGATAAAGCCGGTTATCCCCGCGGATAGAACAAATCCGAAGAGATACCCCCCCGTGGGCCCGAAAAGATGGGCCAGTCCGCCTCTCCCTCCGGAGAAGACCGGTAACCCCATGGCCCCAACCAACAGATAAAGGGCCGTGCCGGCCATCCCCCATCGGGCACCCAGAAGAAGGCCGGTAAGGAGGACGAAAAGGTTGGTCAGAACAATAGGAACCGGCCCAATGGGG
This sequence comes from uncultured Thermodesulfobacteriota bacterium, assembly GCA_964609705.1. Taxonomy (GTDB): domain Bacteria; phylum Desulfobacterota; class RBG-13-43-22; order RBG-13-43-22; family RBG-13-43-22; genus RBG-13-43-22. Next base: position 5,480 of record CAZSTT010000177.1, on the reverse strand, counting down.
ATCTGGATAAAAGCCCCGGCCGCCATCAGTCCGGCCATCAGGGAACAAAGGACCATGGATTTCATTTTTTCAATAGACATAAAAAGAGTCTTCAATGGTTAACCATATTTTCGCAGAAGGTTAACAAATTAAACCATGCCTGTCAATCTCCTTCCTCACTCTCCTTTCTTTTACTATAACTATTCAAACTTACTATTATTTTAAAGAAAAAAATCCAGCAAGACCTTGTTTCTCATCCCTTTACCTACTCGTTTCAGTTTAACCTACAGGCTTTTTCCATGAAAAATACTGACTCCCTATTATTCCTTTCCGGTTTTAAGTAAGATAGTTTACCTTAAACGGTGTTAGGGAGTGATCAAAAGCAGGGCCTGACGGTTTAGTTCGAAAATAGGTTTTGAGCCTACCGGTCTATTTTCACGCATCGAAGTGTCACGCCACCAAAAGCGTGGTCTGACAGTTTAATAAAAACAGGAAAAGAATAAGGGAGGAGTTATGTTTTCGCCTAAACAAATCATTGTTCCTACCGATTTTTCAGAATATTCGGACAAGGCTTTGAAACAGGCAATTGATATCGCCAAACAATACAATTCCAAGATTTATCTGCTGCATGTGGTGGGAAGTGTGATTCAATGCACGATTGACTATTGCCTTGATCCTAAAACGACCAATTTAATAGAGAAGGAAAGTATTGCCGCGGCCAAGAAAATGATCCAGGAACAGATCCTCAAATTTCCCGACTCTAAAGCGCTTGAGATTGTCGCCGATATCCGGAAGGGCACGCCTTATGAAGAAATATTAAAGGCCCAGCAGGAACAGAAGGGGGATTTGATTATCATCGCTTCCCACGGTCAAACCGGATTAATCCGTCATCTCATGGGTAGCGTGGCCGAAAAAGTTATCCGCCAGTCAAAATGCTCGGTTCTGTTAGTCAAAAATTAGCTAAAAAGAAATAGAGTAGAACCGGAAGCGAATAAACCAAGGCCGGGAATCTCATTTTTGGATCAGGCCTTTCTCAATGGCGTAAGCGGTCAGGGCCGAGGAAGAGTGCAGATTTAATTTCTCCATGAGATTGGATCGGTGCTTCTCAACGGTATTGGGACTGATGAACAGGTAATCGGCTATTTCCTTGTTTTTATGCCCTTCCCCGATCAATTTAAGGACCTCCCGTTCCCGGGGTGTCAGGGTATCCCAGGGCGACATCGGTTGCTGTATTTTTTTCCCATCCAGATAGCCCTCGATCACCTTTTCGGAAACGCTTGGGCTCAGGACCCGTTTTCCGGCAAGAATATTTCGGATGGCTTGAAGCAGTTCCGCATGGTTGGAATCCTTTAAGATATAACCATCTGCGCCGGCCTTCAGGGCAGCCAGAATATATTCTTCACTGTCGTTCACGGTCAAAACCAGAATTTTACTCTTCGGCATTCTTTTTTTAATTTCACGGATTGCATCTATCCCACCCATCCGGGGCATGGAAAGATCCATTAATATCAGATTGGGGAGGAGTTTTTCTCCGCTTCGGATGGCTTCCAAACCGTTTTCAGCCTCCCCCACAACCTCCAGATCCGGATGGGCAGAAAGAAGAGACCGTAAACCTTCCCGGAGGATCGTGTGGTCTTCGACAATCAG
>CAZSTT010000177.1:0-3754 GCA_964609705.1 uncultured Thermodesulfobacteriota bacterium | reverse complement strand
ACATTACCGTATTTTAATAATTGAAGCGGAATAAAATCAAGGATCTTTCCGGACTCTTCGAAAGTATATATGAAATGGGTATCATGACAGACATCACAGGTAGGTAATTCGCTGACAACCTGGGCAAAGAGACGTTTTTTAGCCTGCCCCTCTTCTACTATCCCGGCGTATACCTCCCGGCCCTGGCCAAGGGAAATTTTGTCAAACCCGGTCAACTGTCCCCCGGCCTTGGTGAAAGCCGTTTTGATCCTGGTCTGAATTTCTTCTTCACTGAAAGGGGGTTTGGGTTTCAGGATCCTGGCCGTGGTTTTTTCTCCCTTCTTTTTAATTTCGGCCACTTTCTTGTTCATCAGTGATTTCAATTCTCCGAAAAGTTTAGGATAATTTTCATCATAGCCCAGGTGTGTGGCATCCACCACAACCGTTCGGTCCTTCGCTTCCCTTCTGACAAAGATAGAGAAGGGGGTCGGGCTCCCTCCAATGGCGGCATGCAGGACATATTGGGAATCCGGGATGATCGGGAAAGGGACCTGAAAATGATCTCGAAAAATTTTGATTTCCTGGTCATTATTTCCGGCAGCAACGGCCAGGATCTTAATCTGGCCCCTGGTCTGGGGATCGGAGTGAATCAGGGTGAATAATTGATTATAGATCGGAGCCTGGTTCTGGCAGCTCACGCAGTAGACATTCATTATTTCCACTAAAATGACCTTGGCTTTTATATCTTTAACGGTAAACTCTTTTTTATTCGCAAGCCCTAGATAGGTCCTGTCCTCGGCGGTCAAGGGTGTTTCCAGTTTAACCTCCGGGAATAAAGCCCCCGCCTGGATTAAGGGTCGCTGAGCCTGGAGATCAGTTGCCAATCCAGTAATAAACAGGGCCATTCCCAAAAAGGTCAGAAGAAAGAGAGATCGGTTAGGCATCTTCTTTTCCTCCTTTTTTTGTCCCTAGATTGTTGGGCCACCTCAATGAAAACCTACTTCGGCCCTCCTTGGAAATGAGCATGGCGGCCAGACGCTGATCCCGATTAATAAGAGCCAGCCCCTCTTCCGGATTAAGGAGCATCAGAGAAGTAGCCAGGGCATCGGCTTCTTCGGTCGAGGGAGCGATAACGGTGGCACTAACCAACCAGGGCGGAGAATCCCCGCTTTTCGGCAAGAGGATGTGGTGATGAACTTTTTCCCGGTCAAAAAAGACCATATAATTTCCCGAAGTAGCCACCGCTCCTTCCACCAGGGTTATTATCTCCTGGTCCTGCGCCGGATTATCGGGATGATACACTGCGATCCGCCAGGGAAGACCGTCGGAACGACCTCCTATGACTCTCAGGTCACCACCGGCGTCAACCAGGGCCTGTCGGATCCCTTTTTGTCGGAGAAAGGCGATGGTGTTATCCACGATGGCGCCCTTGGCTATCCCATCGAGAGTGACCCCCATTCCCTCTTTCGAAAAATGAATTCTCTGGAATCCGATTTTCAATCCACCGGCCCCTACCCGGTCCAGGATCGCCTGGATGTCTGCGGGTTGAGGAAGACAGTCCCTCTCTTTTTCCGTTTCATACAGGTCTAAAACAGGTTTAACGGTGGGGTCAAAAACACCTCCGGTCCGGGAATGGATTATCAGCGACCGCTGGAGCAGTTGAACCAGCTCCGGTGGAGGATTGGACAAGGAACCGCGTTCATTGAGATAACTCAGGGGCGACCGGTTATCATGACGGTTGAATATCCCTATCTGGCCTTCCATTCGCTGGTAGGCTTCTCCAAGGACCGTCTGGCCTCTTTCAGTAGAGGAATGAAAAAGAGTAACGGTGACAAAGGTACCCATTAGATTTCTGGTTTCGGAGACTTTAACCAGAGATTTGGAATAGCGTGTTGTCCTTAAAGGCTTCGCCCAGCCTTCGACCGTCCACCCGGCCCATAGAAGACCCAAGCCTTGAAGAAAAGCGCGTCTTTTCATATTGGTTCTCATGGTTTATCTCCTGAGGAAATTATCAATGGGTGCAGAATAAAAAAAAGGAGGGTTGAAAAGGTTTTATCAGTTTGAAAACGACTAAGAATATAAAGTTGATAAGAAAAGAGACGACCAAACTATCAGCCGCCTCTTTTCTTTGGAGATAAATTTACGTCTGAGACACTACCCGGTGACATATGGAAATTTCTTTTCCATTTCGTCTTCCATTGTCTTACTCCAGACGACTTTCCCTTTGAACTTTATCGTCTGGACCTCTATGGATTTGTACTTATTGTTGACATTCCCGGTCACTTCGATAGTTTCCAGAGCATATTTGCCTTTGAGGCCTAAACCGATATTGGACAGGAAATAATACTCGCCAGACGCGGTTACCACCACGAAATCTTTTTCCAAATTGATCATGGGATCGGCCTTATCAAGCGGACAAATAAACCCCTGAACCAGGCAAGTAAGTCCTGTAACCTTGCCCGTTACCGTCATCATTTCAGCATTGGCCAAAACAGGCACTAACAACAATGCCAAAACGCCCAACAAAAAACAATACTTTTTGATTTTAATCATGTTTTCACCTCCCTTCAATCATGAGCTCCGCTTCGACAGCTGCGGGCATTAAAATGAATTAGAATTCATTGAAGAAAAATACGGTTACAAATTAATCCTTTTCAATGGCAAACTTGGTGTTTAGGGGGTGATATTTTTATTCATTTTTCTACCCTAGGTTTGTAATATATAATCAAAAAAAGGGGTAATGTCAAATATTTTGTGTGATATTTTTGAAGAAATAGTGGTTTTACCCGCATGCCCAACCGGTTGAAATATCGAATATCGGTCTATTTTATATTGATTATGGCCAAGAAACAACAAAATTTCTGCCTTAATGACCATAATCTTTATATAATTTTGTTCCTTGGTGAAATATTTCCGATTCATTACATAATGGACTTTGGACTTTATTTTTGGACTAATCACCCAGGGGTTGAAGAAAATCTTCAATGGCCTGATTGACCTCCCGGGGTTTTTCGGCAAAAACCATATGGGTGCCGCCGGGAATGACCAGGACTCTGGCCTGGGGCATATGAGCGGCCAGATACTGGGAATACTTGGGCGGGGTCATCATATCCTGATCTCCGACCAGGGCCAGGGCGGGAACAGCGATTTGGGGGAGTCGATCCATAATATCGAATCGATCGCAGGCCTTCAGATCATTGAGCGCTGCCGCCGGTCCGTTTTCCGCTGACCGGCGTTTCAGAACCGAGGCCAGTTCCGGATCTATTTTTTCAAAGGCGGTGGTAGTCAAAGGGTTTTCAGCCCCCGGTTCTTTAATAACCTTTTCCAGCCCTTCAAGAAACATGGGATGGACCCGGAGCCGGGCCCCGCTGCCCAGGGTTATTATAGCCGCCAAATCCTGCGGATATTTTGAAGCGTATAATAAGGCGATTCCCCCGCCCAGGGAATGCCCGACCAGGACCACCCGCCGGTATCCCGCCGATTGAACAAAATTACGAAGCCATTCGACATAACCCTCTATGGTGGGGATGAGATCTCCCTGGGGATGGCCCGGAAGATCCAGGGCAATACTGTCCTTGAAATATTGGGTCTGGTAAGTAAATGATTCCTTGCTGCCGCCGGAACCATGAATGAATATCATCTGCATGATTAAGGTCCTCCTAATGTCAGTCTTTTAGTAAATCAACATCGACAACGTGTTGTCGATCTTTCTTTGACAACCGAATGTCCCCCTGCCCGTCACCCCGGTCCCGCATCAAGTGCGGGATAGACTCCA
>CAZSTT010000176.1:0-7892 GCA_964609705.1 uncultured Thermodesulfobacteriota bacterium | reverse complement strand
TGGTTAAAGGTTATCAGCCACGTTTTAATCAATTCGGTTACCGGAGGAGATCGGGCTTTCTCTTATTCTGTTCTGGGCGAAAATGGAAGCCCCTGATCAACGAATTCTAAGACTGAATATGTCAAGGGCCTATGTTAGAGGCCTAAGCAAGGATTGTGCCATAGAAATAGTTTAATATAACTTATTAAATTATATGTTTATTTTAAGATAGGGCCCATTGGGATAATAATGATTTGAATGGTTTTCCCTTCAGGGTAAAAGAAAAATGAAGGATACTCTTTGAAAAGACCTGGAACAGGAGAGACCGGATCAGTGCAGAATGTTGTCATAACCCCGGAAGTTAGAAGACCGGATGTCGGGACATGAAAATAGGCCAAGGCCATGAGTAACCGTGAAACCTATTTTCGCACTAAACCGTCATGCCACGTTTTTGGTGGCGTGACACCACCAATCATGAAAATAGACTCGTTGGACTTTAAACGCTATTTTCGTACTAAATACTTGAAAGAGGACGGAGGAATGGTTATCCTAAGGCCCATAGCGGCGTCTCTGCAATAAGCTGAAGGAGAAATCAGTATGGAAATTCCATTTTATCAGATCGATGCTTTTACGGCCCGGGTCTTTGCCGGAAATCCGGCCGGGGTCTGTTTCCTGGATCAATGGCTGGAAGACTCCCTACTCCAATCCATAGCCGCCGAGAATAATCTTTCGGAAACCGCCTTTTTGGTTCCCGCCGGCAGTCGCTATGATTTGCGCTGGTTCACCCCCAAGGTCGAGGTGGACCTTTGCGGACACGGGACCTTAGCCAGTGCCTTTGCCGTGTTTGAATACCTGAATCCTCAAGCCGGGCAGGTCGACTTTCAAACCAAAAGCGGATTATTGTCGGTTGAACGGGCAGGGGATTTATTGACCATGAATTTTCCCTCCAGGCCGCCGGAGCCTTGTCCTCCCCCGGGCCAACTGGCAGAGGCATTGGGAATTCCTTCGGACCGGACTCTAAAGGCCAGAGACCTGCTGGTCGTTTATGAAGAAGAGGATCAAGTCCGCCAACTGCAACCCGATTTTGAAAGAGTGGCGACCTTGGATACTTTCGCGGTGATCGTCACCGCCCCCGGCAAACACAGTGATTTTGTTTCTCGTTTTTTTGCTCCCAAGGCAGGGATTCCCGAAGATCCGGTTACCGGATCGGCCCACTGTTCTTTGATCCCTTATTGGTCCGAACGACTTGGAAGAAAAAAGCTGCATGCCCTGCAGCTTTCCGAGCGGGGCGGGGAATTATATTGTCTTGATCTGGGAGATCGGGTTTCAATCGGAGGCAGGGCGGTAGCCTATCTATCGGGAACAATCAGGATCGGGACGTAGATGGATTTATCGAAATATTAGTTTATTGAATCAATTGCTTTTCTTAAATGAAGGTGATAAAATAGATAAAAATTAAAAGGGGGCGGTATCTTTGGGTGAGAATTGGATAAGCTGGGGATTCCTGGTATTGGCGGCATTGGTGGCCATTTTTCTGATCAGGGCTCTGATCCAGGTCTCCCGAACGGTCAGCAACTTGAATATTTTTTTGAATTCATTGGAGAAAGAGATCAATCCCCTGGTTCGAAACCTGAAGGAAACATCCGAGAGTTTAAATGGTATTCTGGCCCAGGCCCGAGAGCGATTAAACCAGTTGGAAATCCTGTTTCAAACCGTAAAAGAATCGACCGCTGTTTTTTCCATGGTTAATCGAATCATGCGCAGCGGCATTACCCCGACCCTGGTGAATGTTGCCGGACTGGCCGTCGGCCTAAAAACCGCCGGACGAACCCTGCTTAAAGGCAAAGAAAAAGGAGGAAAATGATATGTCAGAAGAGAACAAAGGTTTTGCCGGCAGTGCTTTAGCCCTGTCTTTTATCCTGGGTGGAGTTGTTGGAGCCGCTGTGGCTATTCTCTATGCCCCTTGGGAAGGAAAACAAGCCCGGGAAAGGCTAAAGGATATGACCGATGAGATGAAGGAAAAATCAGGACACCTTTCCGAAGAATGGAAAGAAAAAGCGGTCACTTTTATTGAAAAAGGGAAAGAATTTGTGGAGCAAAAAAGGGGAATCCTGGCTTCGGCTTTTGACGCTGGGAAGGAAGCTATGAAAAAAGAAAAAGAGGAGCTTTCTCGACCCGAAGAATTGTAACTCCCTTTATTCTTTCTCCCCGTCATTCCACTGCTCGGGCAGGGGTTGAGGGCCGGGCCTGATGCCCGCAATGTCCGGATCTTCATCCCCTATTTGGGGGGAACCCCCGACGTTTATTGTTTTCGATTGCAGGCGGCGGGCTTCTTTATCGCGTTGCTTTTGTTGCCGGGCCTTTTCTTTTTCCATTTTCCTGAAAGTGGCTTTTGATTTATTGGCCATTGGGTTTTTCCTCCAGTTCCGAAAGAGAACGATTAATGAGTCAGGGACGACGGAAGAGTTCTCTGTGAGAGATTTCAACCCTTCCTGGCGCGGATTAGGTTGAATTAACACCTCTTGTTTGGTTTTAGGGCATTTGATAGACCATTGCATTTATGTTCATACCCGCTCCCACCGAGGCAAAAACAGCAATATCCCCTGAATGAAGGACATGATTGTTTAATTTTCCCCTTTGCAATAGATCGAATAAGGTCGGCAAGGTGGCTACCGAGCTGTTGCCCAGCCAGGAAATGGTCATGGGCATAATAGCTTCCATGTCTTTTTCCGTCTGATACAGCTTGAAAACTCTTTTCAATATCCCTTCATCCATTTTTTGATTGGCCTGGTGTATCAGAACTTTCTTTATATCGTTCAAATAAAGGCCTGCTTTATTAAGACTTTGCTTGACCGTATCTGCCACGGTTCTTACGGCGTACTTGTAAATTTCGTGACCATCCATTTTGAGAAAAAGACGGTTTTTAGTAAATTCGGGGCCATAAGATGGCCCAAGACGCAACAGGTAGGCTTCGTTAAAGGTATCGGATCGGGTTATATGAGATAAGATCCCGGCTTTCCGGTCCGTGGCTTCAACCAAAGTGGCCCCGGCCCCATCGGAATAGATCATACTGTCAATGTCGTGAGGGTCTGAAACTCTGGAAAGGGTTTCAGCGCCGATGACCAATATTTTTTTGGCGTCACCTGATCTGATAAAATAGTCAGCCAGGATCATCCCCTGCAACCAACCCGGGCAGCCAAAGAGGACATCAAAGGCAACGGTATAGGGAGTTTTTATCCTAAGTTTGTGCTTCACCCTGGCGGCGATGGAAGGAACCATGTCGGAACTCGGGGCGGAGGCCCGCATATCGCCGAAGTTATGTCCGACGATGATGTAATCAAGGCTTTCCCGGTCCACCTTCTCCAGCGCCTGTTCGGCGGCAATGAAAGCAATGTCCGATGTGTTCAGGTCGTCGGTGACATACCTTCTTTCATTAATACAGGTTATTTCTTTGAACTTTTGAATGATATCTTTATTGGCCTTCTCATTTTTCTTCCCGTCGGCGCCAAAAAATTCATGATCCAGGAAATACTCATTGGCGATATTTAAGGTCGGGATGTAGCTGCCTGTTCCGGTAATGATCGAATTGGGCATGGTGAAATGAACGGTCTCCTCTTAATAGAATTAAATGAAATAATCTATCATAAAAAGAAACTGGTGTAAAGTAGAAAAGGAAACCACCGGGTATTCCTGGATAAACCTCCCTGATCTCTTTATTTTATTGAGATCAACAACTCCCCAATTTTTGTCTAGTTCTCATCGGGACATTCGAATTTGCGGATGAGAAACCAGCCAAGCGAGGCCTGACGGTTTATGGCGTAAGCGAAATCCTTTTTTCAATGCTTGTGAAATAAGAAATGAGAATGCCTGTGCTTATGGATTGCCTGACCATGATGATGAACGTGTTCGTGAATAAGATTGGCCTTGAGCAACAAATCTTCGTCTTGGAGTATTTCGTCGGAAGAGCCGATCTTCATCATCCGGTGTTCTTCAGACATAAGGGCTACCTGCATATGCAGCTCGTCGACCAGCGAAAGGTCATGTGTGGCCATCACCAGGGTCTTGCCGGCCTCATTTAGGGCAAACATCAGCTCAACGAGAAAAACCTGTGTCCTCGGGTCAAGACCGGTTGTCGGCTCATCCAGAAGCAATATCTCCGGGTTCATCGTCAGAACCGAACCAATGGCGACCCTCTTTTTTTCCCCTCCGGAAAGCATATAGGAAGGTCTGCCCTTCAGGTTCTCAATTTCCAAAATCTGCATTACCTCGAAGGCCCGGTCCAAGGCCTCTTTTTCTTCGATCCCCAGCTGGAGAGGACCATAAAGGAGCTCATCCAGAACAGTCGGACAGAACAGTTGCACATCAGAATCCTGAAAAACATACCCCACCCGCTCTCGGAAGAACCGTAAAAACCCTTTATCCTTTAAAGTCCGTTCCGATACCTCATGGCCTCTGAAAAAATATTTTCCGCTTGATTGATCTATCAGTCCGTTCATGATCTGCAGGAGGGTTGACTTACCGCTTCCGTTTGCGCCGATAATAGCAACTCTCTCTCCCTCTTTAATAGAAAGACTGATATCACATACCGCTGGAATCTTATTGTAGTAGCTGTAAGTTATCGCTTCCAGGCTTACCATGTCTTTCACAATCACCTCAAATCCACAGAAAAAGGAGTCCAAACAAAAAAAGAACCGCGCCTGCAACCCAGTCACGGGTCTGGAGTGTCTTGACTCCGTAAAACTTAATGTTGTTTGAAAAGCCTCTGCCGAGCATGGCCTTGAAAATCTCCTCACACCGCAGCCGGCTCTTTTGGAACAGGAAAGCCAGCCGTCCTGCGATCCATCGCCTCGCTTCGGCATTGTTTACTTTCACGGCCAGCCTGCTTTTTTTAGCCAGGTGCATATCTTCAATCGTCTTGGCGAAGATAAACACGTACTTGTAAGAAAGGATGACGACCATAAGAAAAGTGTCCGGAACCTTGAACACCTTGAGGGCCTTTATGATCTCGGTGAAAGGGGTTGTGTACAAAACAAAAAATGAAAGGGCCAGAGAGTTCATAACCCTCGAGGTGAGCATCAGGACACCCCACACTCCTTCCCGGGTAAGGCCGATCTCCTCAGGTATCCGATAGATCCAGAACCGATAGGGTTTTGAAAGATGTACTATCGGGAGAATGACTTCACCCCCGGTGATGACGTTGAGAGCAGAGGGAAGCGCGATGAGAAAGCCGAAGATGAAGGTAAAGAAAAGGACGCGCTTATAAAGAGTGAGAACATCCAGGCGGGACAGCAGGGTTAAGAGGAAAACAAAGGTCCCAATCAATACTTCCGATGGGATATCTTTTTTTAGGCTAACGATGATCAGGTAAGAGAGGAGAAAGAGGACTTTTATCCTGGCGTCGATCTTCTGAAAGAAATGATCCCTGGAAGCGGTTTCCCACTGGATATATCCGGTCTTGACGACCTCCCCCAGATGATGAAGGCCCTTCTCGATGAAAGATATCTTCAGGCTCCCCCGACTTTTAATAAAAGAGTTAGAGGAGGGCTTTTCCAGAAGGAATGAAGGGACTTTATTTTTCATTCCTAATGATGACCTTTGAAATCAAATAGATAACCAGACCGACGGCCAGGATCCCGATTAGTCCTGATACCAGGTAGGATAGTACCTGAACCGTCGTGGAAGCCCCTTCTCCGCCGAAGTTATAGTCGGGGACCGGTGCTTTCCAGAGATCGGTCAATCTCTTTAACCCTCTCGGAACATAACCGATAAGTTTTTCCAGTTCTTCCGGGCCCCATTCACCCCAAGCTCCCCCTGCTTTAAATTTTTGGGGGAGGATGATTCCCAGCGGGGTCAGGAGCGTCAGAATAAGCAGGCCTATCCACAGTTTTCTCTGCGACTTTGTCATTTCATCCCTCCTTGGCCGGCAAGGCATAGATCAACGCGGGCTCATGCTTTGCAAAATACCTGAAGAGCAAAACAGTGAAGACTCCCTCGACGATACCGAATAACAGTAAATGCTCCAGGGCCATAATCGGAAGAGCTACCGAAAGCGGGTAGGGGGCATAGAGGGGTCTGCCGTCGGGGCCGGTTGCCAGCATGGGTTGAATCCCGAATTCAAGACCGGTGAAAACCGCGGCGGCAGAAAGACCGACATAACCGGAAAGGAAAGCGGCGACGGATAAGCGGGCTCCGCTATTGCTCTTTCCTCTTATAAATCTAAAAACCCAATAAGCGACGAAGGGCATCACCACCGCCATGTTAAAACAGTTTGCGCCTATCGCGGTTATTCCGCCATCGCCAAAGACTATGGCCTGAATGATCAGGCCGATCGAAACCGCTATCACCGCCGTCCAAGGCCCGAGCAGAATCGCGATAATCCCGGCGCCGATGGCATGGCCCGTGGTACCTCCAGGGATGGGCACATTGAACATCATGATGAGAAAGGAAAAGGCCGCCGCCATGGCCAGATAAGGAATGTGTTTAATGGACAGCTCAGTCTTCATCTTCTTGAGGGCGATAGACCAGAAGACCAAAGAGGCCCCGAAGAGAGGACCATAGGTCTGAGGACTCAGGTAACCGTCGGGTATATGCATTAAAACCTCCAGGTAAGGCCTGCCAGGATAGTATAATTCTCCTCGGGCTTTGTCAATCCGCCTTTGGCCCCGAAATCAATATCAAAATTCTTTGACAGGGAATAAATAACGCCTCCCAGAATAAACGCCTTCGGATCATTGAGGTTCGGGTCCGTATTTCTTTCGATGCCCATATTCGCGGCTAACTTGAGGTTTTTTATTATTTCAACGGTTGAGGCCAGAGATGCATGCCACAGGTCCTTATTTTCATCACGTGTGTTTTCGTTTCTGATATAGCCCAGGTTGAGGTGAAAGGCCCATGACTCTATCTCTAAAGTCCCGATGAAAAAAAGGTGGTAAGTCACTCTCCCTGATCCCAACCCCTTCTCGTCGTCTCCGGTCGGAAAGGTAAGGCCGGGCTTGAGAGCAAATCCGAGCCCGGCCTTTTCATAAAACCGCCACTTCATTTCCAGAGACAGATCAGAAATTCCCTCCTGCCTGGTCCAGGTGCCGGAATCCTCGACCCGGATGTGTTCATAGGGAAGACCGATCATGAGGTCCAGGGGATCTGACAGGCCATAGGTCAGTGTGGTTGTAATCTGAGCCGTTTTGGCCGTGATCCCATCCTCTTCATCGACTCCATAGCCTCCATTTATTTCTAGCTGAAACTTTCCTTTTCCCTGGGTTCCGATGTCGTCAGTAATAAGCGGATGAAAGGCGAAAGAAACGGAACCAAGGATTAATACTATAATTATCGACAACACAGACGATCGGATGAGTTTACCCATGCGGTCTCCTTTCCACTCTTTCTGCTTGGGTGTCTAACCGGGTGTAGTGCTACAATTATAATAGTCGTGCTACCCTGGGGTAAAAAAAATTACTGTAAATGTTTCCCGGTGGTGGCTACGGTGAGCTTCCCGTGTTTCACTCCTTTGGTGCCGATCAACTTGTCGGCGATTATCTTGATATCCATCGCTTTGCCTTTAACGACGATAGCTTCGAGGCAATTATGCTCATCGAGATGGATATGCATCGCCGAAATTATCGAGTTATGGTAAAGATGCTGAAAGTCAGTAAGGTTATCGGTTAATTCTCGGGTGTCGTGGGAATAGACCAAGGTTATGATCCCAACGGTTTCTGTCTTTAACGATTCCCATTCCTCAGTAACGAGACTGTCTCTGATGAGGTCCCTGATCGCCTCGCTCCGATTGGCATAACCTTTTTTCTTGATGAGGCGATCAAACCTCTCAATCAAGGTCTTTTCCAGTGATATGCCGAATCTGAATACTCCCATAGTAGCACCTTTATTAATTATAGTGCTACTATAGTCCGACCTCTTTT
>CAZSTT010000175.1:6703-7914 GCA_964609705.1 uncultured Thermodesulfobacteriota bacterium | reverse complement strand
AAAATAGGGACACATCCCATATTATTACTTTTTGAAATATGGGATGTGTCCCTGGTTTATTAATCGGCTGTCTAATCATTAACTCGCCTTTATAAAGATAAGATCGTTTAAACCCCTAAAAGCTGCTTAACCAACATCCAAAACTATTTTCAGTACAGAGGATCAAGACGATCCATCCTGAAATACTGAATTAGGTTGATAAATTCATAAGAAAGAAAAGGGCTTTCTCCCATCCCGAAAAGATGGCTGGAGCAGGAACAGTCGCTGGAGCCGAAACCGGGGATTGTCCATTCGGCTATTTTCCCTATAGCTTCGGCCATGGGGCATTCCAGCGAAACGGAAGAACGAACCGGTAAGGCCGTTTGAAATTCGGCTTCTTGTCTCAAATAATCAATGTGCCAGTGGTATTTTTTTCGAAGCCGCCGATGTCGTTCCATGCGAGGGGTAAGATGGGCCATGGCCGAGCCTACATAAATATAATAGCCTGGAGGGAAATTCATGTCCCCCTTTTTCCCCACCTTTATGGTTTTCCTTTCCGTCAATTTTAATATCAATAAATAGCTTCCCCGATCCTGGGCCTCTCTTTCGATGAGCTCCCAGGGAATATTTAAAAGCCTGACCCTTGAATCCAGGGAAAGATCGGCCTTCCAGGTCACCGACACCGGGAAGAATCGAACCCTGTTCCGACAGGTCAGCATAGTCCGGGCAAATTGCAGATCCGTATGAAAATCAGGAAGAAAGTATTGGGCCTTGGGCCAGTGGACCACAAAAAGGACCGCTGTTTTCCGGCCTTCATCGGAAAGTTCGGCCAGTTCACGCAGGTGCCGGCTTCCCCTCTCGGTTACGGCATCGGGAAACATGGCCATCTGATTTCCAACCAGAGTGCAGGATTTAACTTCCAGCAAAATTTCCTCGCCCTTGTCTTCCAAAAGAAGATCAAAGCGGGAATGACCTATGGAAATCTCCTTTCCGATAACCCGGGCTTCCTCCAGCCCTTTTATCCGGCCTTGGTCAATAAGATAACGGGCGACTTCATTGGTCTTGTGGGTATGGAGCATAATCGGAATCCCTTCCCGTTCGACCGCCACCACGGTATAGGCCTGTTTGCGATGGTCTGAGAGGGGATTCCTGGTCAGATACAAAAGTCTGTTCGGGAAGAGGAGTTCCTGCAGTCGCCCCGGATTGGGAAGGAAGGCGGTTATTTCTTCTTT
>CAZSTT010000175.1:0-6603 GCA_964609705.1 uncultured Thermodesulfobacteriota bacterium | reverse complement strand
CAAGGTGGCCAGTGAGATTTATCAAAGATTGCGTGAGCGATTGGACCAGTATTCCTGCGGTTTTCCCGGTACGGAATCGGGAGTAGAGTTTAAGATTCTGGAAAGGATGTTCAGCGAAGAGGAAGCGGAAATGTTCCTTGGCCTGAGTCTTATGATAGAGACCGCCGAAGAAATCGCCCGGCGGCTCGGACGGGACCCGGACCGGGTGATTCCGTTATTGGAAAGAATGAGTGAAAAAGGGAATATTTTTACCTGGCGACGGGATGAGACGGTCAAGTACGGGGCGGTTCCCTATGTGTTGGGACTCTATGAATTTCAACTCAATACCATGGACCGAGAGTTAGCCGGGTTATGCGAGCAATATTTTAAGGAAGCTTTTCTGGACAGTATCGCTTCGGTTACCCCCTTGATGCGGGCCATTCCCATCGACCGCTCCCTGGAAGTCACCCACCCCATCGCCACTTATGAGGATTCCCGGGAGATCGTCAAAAATAAGAAACTCATCTCCCTGGCCCGATGTATTTGCCGGGTTCAACAAGGACTGATCGATAAGGGGTGCGGCAAGCCGGAAGAGGTTTGCCTGTCCTTCGGGGCCTCGGCCCAGCATTATATTGATCAAGGTTTGGGCCGAGGCATATCGGTGGAGGAAGCCCTGCTGGTCCTGGATAAGGCCGAAGAGGCCGGACTGGTCCTCCAAGTCTCCAACTCCCGGAACCCCGGGGGATTATGCTGTTGTTGCGGGGATTGCTGTGCCCTGCTGCGGGCTCTCAACCAACTTCCCAATCCCTCGGAAGCAGTGGTATCCAATTATTTTGCCCAAGTGGATCCCGATCTTTGCACCGGGTGCGAAATCTGCCTGGACCGGTGTCAAATGGGTGCCATTGATGTTCCGGCTGAAAAACCGGCTCAAATCAATTTGGACCGGTGTATCGGATGCGGTCTATGCGTTACTCAATGCCCCTCCGGAGCCCTTCAGTTAATAATTAAGCCGGAAGGACAACGGTACCAACCGCCGGAAAATGCCCTGGAGGCCTTGGCCGAAATGGGCCGGGAACGGGGGAAGGAGGCGGTCCGACCTCTGCCTTAGCCTGTTTTCGGGAGCCCATAAAATTTCACTATTAACCATTCTCCATTTGGTGTATAAGAGAGGTGAGTTCAATACCGGATCCTTTTTACTTAACTTGTTTCCCAATTTCGGAACCATCCCCTCAGGAGGCAAGAATATGGAGGATATTAAAACCCCTTTCTCGGAAGAGAGAAGGGGTTTTTTTATTGGAGAAGGGGGAATTTCGCAGCGGATTTTCCCGGTTGGATCGGCCGGAAAATCCTGCGGCAAAAGGCGGAAAAGACAGGCCTGGTCCTGTTTTTCCAGCTACCGGTTGTTTTCTGGTAAGGGTATTGGTTGTTGGTGATAACCGGTAATTCATATCAACTTTTTGAAAGGAGGAAGACATTATGGCGCAGACAGTTATGGGAATGGAAGGATGCGTGATGCTGGCCCTCTCGACCTTCAGGAGATCTGAAAAAGCTATTGATGCCGCCATAGAAAAAGGCCGGGAGAACAAAAAACTGATGCTTGTTTATGTCGTGGATATCAATGTTGCCCGTTACCTGGTCGGTGTAGAAGAAGAATTCGCCATGGGTCTAAAAGAAAAAACTGAGACCGAGTTGTTGGAAAAGGCCGAAAAAGAAGGGCGGGAACAGTTGGAGAAAATTGCCAATAGGGCCGAAAAAGAAGGCCTGGAGGTCAGAACGCTGGTACAGCTCGGGCGATTTGCGGTGGTTTGTCTCGATGTGGCCAAGCAAACACGCCCCTCCCTGATTGTGACAACACGATCCCGGAGACCCGAATGGGTGAAAAAGCTTTTTGGCGCACCGGTGGATGAACTGATCGCCAAGGCCGGATGCCCTGTCCTGGTCGTTTAAGAGGTGCCGGGAGATAAACCGGATCCGGAGATTGAAGTCTTCAATGAATAATAATAAGGGGTAAGAAGAGGTTTTAGACTTCTTCTTACCCCTCAATAACGAGTGGCCCAGTTTAGAGTCTTGGCCCCTCAAAAAGTCAGAATAGGGTAAAGACAATGAAAGACAACGGAATTTTTGGCGGTATCTACGGGATGGGCTTGGTCGGTGCGGCCATCTATTTCATCCAAAACGCCACCACCTTCTGGGCGGGGGTCTATGGTTTCTTTAAGGCTGTTTTTTGGCCGGCGGTTTTGATGTATAAGCTGCTGGAATATCTAAAACTGTAGGTTTTTCGGCTGATTCTTCCTTCATTTTCGACCCACAAAGGGGGATCCGGGTTTTATTTCGCCCGTTTTTTTCCCCGAACTCGCCTGATTTTTTCCTGAAAGGACTCCATGTACAGATAAAAAACGGGGGTGATGTAGAGGGTCAAAAGCTGAGAAAAGACCAGACCCCCGACCACGGCCAGACCCAGGGGTCGTCGGGATTCGGCCCCGGCCCCAAAGCCGAGGGCTATCGGCAGGGTGCCCATAAAGGCCGCCATGGTCGTCATCATGATGGGACGAAAGCGGACCAGACATCCCTGATAAATAGCCTCCAACGGGGATTTCCCTTCGGTTCTCTGGGCCTCCAGGGCAAAATCGATCATCATGATGGCATTTTTTTTGACGATCCCGATGAGCATGATGATCCCGACAAAGGCATAGATACTCAGTTCTGTCCTGAAGATCAAGAGGGTCAGGAGGGCTCCAAAGGCCGCTGAGGGCAGACCGGAAAGAATGGTCAGGGGGTGAATAAAGCTCTCATAAAGTATCCCTAAAACGATGTAGATGACCAGAATGGCCAGGATCAGCAAAAGCCATAATCCTTTCAGCGAAGACTGAAAGGCCTGGGCCGACCCCTGAAAACTGGTGGTGATGACCGAGGGTACGATGTTACGGGCCATTTTTTCGACTTTATCCACGGCTTCTCCCAGGGAGACCCCCGGTTTCAGGTTAAAGGAAATGGTCACCGAAGGATGCTGCCCCGAATGGTTGACCACCATCGGACCCACGGTGCGACTTATTCGAGCGAGCGAATCCAAGGGTACCAGATTTCCGGTTTGAGAACGAATATTCAGCAGAGACAGGGAGGCGGGATCCATCTGGTATTTCGGCTCCAATTCCATGATAACCTGGTACTGATTGTTGGGGGCATAAATCGTAGAAACCTGCCGGGAGCCATAGGCCGTATAGAGGGCATTTTCAATCTGGGCGGCGGTGACCCCTACCGCCGTGGCCTTATCCCGGTCAATGTCTACAGTGATCTGAGGATTCTTGACCTGCATATCGCTGGTCACATCCTGGAGTTCCGGAAGGGTCTGCATCCTGGATTCCAGCAGGAGTGCGGAGCGATAGAGTTCCTGGGTATTCGGGGATTGCAAGGTAAATTGGTACAACCCCTTGGTCAATCGTCCTCCGATATTGATCACCGGGGGGTTCAGCAGAAAGATGCGTATTCCGGGTACCCCCGCCAGTTTGACCCGTAAGGACTGAATCACTTCATCGGCATTCAAACGGCGTTCGGACCTCGGTTTTAAACGAATGAAAAACCGGCCGGCGTTTCCGGTCGAGCTTGGACCTCCGGCCCCGGCCGAAGAGGTAAAGGAAGCCACATTGGGATCTTTCTTAATGATGTCGGCCAGGGCTTTTTGGTGGCGGACCATGTTCTCAAAGGAAATCCCCTGGGCGGCCTCTGTAATCCCGGAGATCTGGCCGGTATCTTCGCTGGGGATAAATCCCTTGGGGGAAATCATAAAAAGATAAATAGTAGCGGCCAGCAGGAGACCGGTGACGATCATAGTCGCCCGGCGATGATCCAGGACCTTCTTGAGACTCCAATCATATACATTCAGCATCCCGGTAAAGAACCGTTCCGAGGCCATATAAATCCGGTTATGGCGTTGGTTTTGAGGGGGCCGGAGGAAACGGCTGCAGAGCATGGGTGTCAGGCTTAAGGAGACTAACCCGGAAACCAGTATGGCGGCCATGATGGTGACGGCGAATTCCCGGAAAAGCCGGCCCAGGATACCGCCCATAAAAAGGACCGGGATGAAAACAGCGGCCAGGGAAAGGGTCATGGAAAGGATGGTAAAACTGATTTCCTTGGACCCGGTCAAAGAGGCTTCCTGGACGGGTTCGCCTTTTTCCATGTGGCGGACGATATTTTCAAGCATGACAATGGCGTCATCCACCACGAAACCGACGCATAAAATCAGGGCCATCAGGGAAAGGTTATTCAAACTGAAGTTCATGAAGTACATCACGGCAAAAGTGGCCACGATGGACATGGGCAGGGCCAGGCTGGGGATGATGGTGGCCGACAGATTGCGCAAAAAGAAAAAAATCACCAGTACCACCAGAAGGATGGCCAGAATCAGGGTGAATTTGACGTCATTGATCGAGTCCCGGATAGACAGGGATCGATCATACATAGTGATTAATTCGACCGAAGCCGGCAACTGGGCCTGAAAGGTAGGGAGGAGTTTTTTGATGCTATCCACGACTTCAATGGTATTGGTCCCGGGTTGACGCTGGATGGCCAGCCCGATGGACCGCTGATCGATATACCAGCCGGCCACCTTGTTGTTTTCGACGCTATTCAGGACCCGTCCGATCTGGTCCAGACGCACCGGGGCGCCCTGGCGATAGGCGACGATCATGGGCCGGTAGGCCTCGGCATTAAAGAGCTGGCCGGAAGACAGTATGGTCAGGGTCTGGTGCTGGCCGGACAGGGCTCCCGTAGGCAGGTTGACATTACCGTTCATGACGGCATTGGTCACTTCATCAATACCCAGGCCCCTGGAAGCCAGGGCCTTGGGATCGAGCTGAATGCGAACCGCAAATTTTTGAGACCCATAAACCGTAACCTGGGCCACCCCGCTGATCATGGATATCCGTTGGGCCACGACCGTCTGGGCGTACTCGTCGATGGCCGAGAGGGGGACCAGAGAGGATTTTAAATTTAAAAACAGAACCGGCTGATCGGCCGGGTTGACCTTTCGAAACCAGGGCGGGATAGGCATGTCCGGCGGCAATTGACGGGCGGCCTTGGCGATGGCCGATTGAACATCCTGGGCCGCCGCATCGATATTTCTTTCCAAATTGAATTGCAGGGTGATCTGGGAAACGCCCAGGCCACTGCTGGAAGACATGGAATCCAGACCGGCGATGGTTGAGAATTCTTTCTCCAAAGGGGTGGCCACGGCCGCGGCCATGGTTTCCGGGCTGGCTCCGGGGAGACTGGCGCTGACCAGAATGGTCGGAAAATCCACATTGGGCAGGTCATTGACCGGCAGCAACCGATAGCCCATAATCCCGAAAATCAGCATCGCCATCATGACCAGGGTGGTCATGACCAGGCGACGGATAAAAATTTCGGCAATATTCATGAAAGAGACGCTCCCTTACGCTCCGATCCCTTTTTGATTTGGATCTTGGTTCCGGGGACCAGTTGAAATTGGCCGTCTATGACCACGATTTCACCGCTTTTCAGCCCGCTATCAATAACCGTGTAGCCGCCGAGACTTCGCCCGGCCGTCACCGGACGGTTTTCGGCCTTCAGGTCCGGCTTGATCACAAAAACGTACTGCCCCTCCATACCGGTCTGGATCGCCTGGGTAGGAACGACCAGACTATGGGGTTGGGAGGTCAGTCCTAAAATCACATTAACGAACTGGCCTGGCCACAATTTGTTCCCCTTATTGAGGAAAGTTCCCTTTAAGCGGATGGTGCCCGTCGTTTTATCCACGGCATTATCAAAAAAGGTAAGCAGACCTTCTTCAGGATCCTTTTCTTCCTGAGAAAGAAAGGCCTTTATTTTCATCTTTCCCTGGGCCGCATATTTTTTTATCTCGGACAGGTTTTGTTCCGGCAGGGTAAAATTGATGTCGATCGGCTGAATCTGATTAATCACCACCATGGCCTTCTCGTCATTGGCCCTGATCATATTTCCCGAATTAACCAATAAGGCCCCGGTCCGTCCGGAGATAGGGGCTTTAATAGAACAATATTGAACTTGCAACCGGGCGGTTTCCACGGTGGTCTGGTCGGCCTTGACCTGGGCCTTGAGGGCCTCCAGATTGGTTGCGACCTGATCATACTGTTCCTGACTGATATACTCTTTCTTAACCAGATCGCCGTAACGCCGAAGATCCTCTTCGGCCTTTTTGGCCAGGGCCAAGTTTCGGGCCAGATTGGCTTGAGCCCTTTTCAGATCGATTTCAAAGGGCTCGGAATCAACGGTAAAGAGCAAGGCCCCTTTGGCCACTTCCTGGCCTTCGCGAAAATGAACCCGTTTCAATTCCCCACTGACGCGAGACTTGACTGCCACCGTAGAAGAAGCCTCCACATTGCCGATGGCCGTGAGTTGTATGGGGACGGTCTTTTCTTCGACGGTGGCTACCATAACCGGCACCACCCTTTCTTTTCTGGCCTTGGATAGATCAGCTTTCTTGTCTGAACAAGCCATTAGACCCGGGAGCAGGATAATCCCAAGGATCAGGATGGAGCCTTTGAGTATTATCGTAAGGTTGGCGGGGATTTTTCGAAAAACAATAACCATAAGGTCTCCTTTTAGTATTGGAGGAGCATTATTCCT
>CAZSTT010000174.1:3631-8007 GCA_964609705.1 uncultured Thermodesulfobacteriota bacterium | reverse complement strand
TTTTCTGGAGGTCCTAATGGACGCACTGAATTCAATCAGCCCTGACGGAAGGGTCTACCCGCTCCCGAAGGAGGATGATTATGAAATAGAACTGGCCAGGATTGAGAAACTGGTCACCGAAGCCAGGGGTAAAGGGCAGGAGATCGTAGTCGTGATGGGTATCGGCTTTGTGGGCGCCGTCATGGCCGCCATTGTGGCGGATACGACCGACCAAAAGGGGAAATCAGGGAAGTTCGTCATCGGCATGCAGCGTCCGAGTATACGGAGCTACTGGAAAATTCCCCTTCTTAATCAGGGCATTTCCCCGGTTAAGGCGGAAGATCCTGAAGTGGACCCCATGATTAGGCGATGTGTCCTCGAGAAAAAAACACTGGTCGCCACCTATGTTTATGATGTGCTCAAGTTCGCCGATGTAGTTGTAGTTGATGTGCAACTGGATTATGCCAAGAAGGAACTCGGTAACGTCCGGAATGGCCATGTAGAGATGAGCGCCCTGGAAGACTCCTTTGATGTGATCGCCAGACACATCAAACCGGATTGTCTGGTACTGATCGAGACGACTGTCGCCCCGGGCACGACGGAACAGGTAGCCTTCCCGGCCATGAAAAAGATCTTCCGTCAGAGAGGGATCACCACAGAACCCCTTATTTCACACAGCTACGAGCGGGTCATGCCCGGCAGGAACTATGTGGCCTCCATCCGTGACTTTTGGAGGGTTTGCTCCGGGGTCAACGAGGAATCCAAGCAAAGGGTGGTCAAGTTCCTCAAGGAAGTGCTCAATACAGCCAAGTTTCCCCTGACCGTCCTGGATAAGCCTATAGAGTCGGAAACGGCCAAGGTTGTGGAGAACAGCTACCGGGCGACCATCCTGGCCTTTCTGGACGAATGGAGCCTCTTCGCCGAGCGAAACGGAGTCGACATCGTCAAAGTGATAGATGCCATCAAGATACGTCCCACCCACTCCAATATGATTTTCCCCGGTCCGGGTATAGGCGGCTACTGCCTGCCTAAAGACGGCGGACTCGGTATCTGGGCCAACCGGCATATCCTCGGATTCGAAGACGACACCTTCAGGATCACCCCTCTGGCCATCGACATCAATGATACACGGGCCCTCCACGCGGCCCAACTCGTTCGCGATGCCCTGAGAAACATGGGTGTTCCCATCGCCAGCGCGGAGATCCTTATTCTCGGGGCCTCCTACCGGGAGGATGTGGGGGATACCCGTTACAGCGGGTCGGAGGTCCTCATCCGAAGACTGGCCGAGATGGGGGCGGAACCGCGGGCTCACGACCCCTACGTGGACCGTTGGTTCGAGTTCGAGAACCAGGATGAGTATCCAATCCAGGGGAAGGCCGGCTTCTTCAGGAACCAGAAAAGATTGAAAAACCTCAAGGTCCAGAAGGACATCGATTCGGCTTTGACCAACATTGATGCCCTGGTTTTCGCTGTCCGTCATCAGCCCTATCTGAACCTCGATCC
Organism: uncultured Thermodesulfobacteriota bacterium; assembly: GCA_964609705.1. Taxonomy (GTDB): domain Bacteria; phylum Desulfobacterota; class RBG-13-43-22; order RBG-13-43-22; family RBG-13-43-22; genus RBG-13-43-22. The sequence goes on along the minus strand of CAZSTT010000174.1, from coordinate 6,525 downwards.
TGATCATGTCGTTCAAGTCGCCGGCCATCCCCTGGCCGTCATCGACTGCTTCGGTATCCTCGATGACGCCAGAATCCGACGTTATTTTGAATTAGGCTGCGAGGTGAAAGGTCTCGGGAGAGGTCATATCCAGAGGATCAAGGATCAGGTGAGGAAAGCGAGGATGATTTGAGGGATGGGTATGAGGCGGAAAAGGGGGGAGGCGTCGCTTCGCTTGAGGGGAGAGGCGTGAGGCGTGAGTAAAGTCCTAACAAAGACAGGATGTTGACAAGAATTCCCCGGACTCGATCCGGGGGCGAACCTGGTTTTTTTTAGGTGACCGAAGGGCCAATGATAGCTGATAGCTCAAAGCTGAAAGCTCAAAGTAACAACGAAAAAATCAGGCATAGAGGAGGAAGACAGGTCGTCTTCCTCCTGTCTTGATTTTTTCTGTGGCAAAAAAAAGGGTTTTGACTTTACTCTTTGCGCCAGGCTCTATGCGCCAGGCGATTAACTTGGGACTCGAGCAAAGCTGGCGATAGACAAGGGTATTTCTCTGTCCCTTAAAAACCGTAAAGCGTTACCTGTTTTCTTTCTTTTAATAAAGTGGTATAAAATCATATTAACTTAATCTCTGGTGAGGAGAAACGATGATGAGACCTTGTTTTGGAAGAGGGTTGAATGTGCCCTTTATGTTGTTGATGGGACTTATCCTGATCGGTTTTCTGGGTTGCAGCAAGGAAGCCAAGATGGAACGGCATTGGAAGAAAGGGGAGAATTACTTTACCCAAAGCAAGTTTAATGAAGCCATTATTGAATATAAAAATGTTGTTCAGCTTAATCCGAAGAACGCCAAGGCCCACTATAAACTGGGGCTATCCTTCTTAAGGACGAATAATTTCAAAGGGGCCTTTTCCGAATTTTCCCAGGCGGTTGATCTGGATCCGAATTTAACGGATGCCCGGCTCCAGCTGGGGACCCTCTATTTATTATCCCGGGATATTCCCAAAGCCAGGGCCCAAATTGAAAAAATATCCCTCAAAGAACCGGATAACCCTTCGGCTCTCCTTTTAAACAGTTCTATTTATGCCCTGGAGAAGGACCTGGATAAAGCCATTTCCGAAGCCAAGAAAGCTATTGAGAAGGACCCCAAAAAAATAGAGGCCTATCTTCAATTGGCTGCTTTATATATCCTCACTAAGGATCTGATCCAGGCTGAACAGACTTATAAGGAGGCCATCAAGGCTGATGAAAAATCTGTAAAAGCCAGGAATGCACTGGCCGGATTATATCGTCGTACCGGCAGGAACGATTTGGCCGAGGCGGAACTTGTCCAAGTTACCCGGATTTTTCCCAAAGACGTCGGTGCGGTGATCACCCTGGGGAACTTTTTTGCCTCGGTTAAACAGAAGGAAGAGGCGGAAAAGCAATTTTTAAAGGCTATTGAACTGGATTCAAAAAGTATCCCTTCCCGACTCCATTTAGGGGATTTTTACCAGACCTGGCCCAAGAAAGACAAGGCCTTGGAAACCTATCAAAAAGCAATGGATTTGGATTCAAAGAATATCCCTTCCCGGGTTCGAGTGGCCGAGATCTATCTGGCGGACCAGAAGTACGATAAGGCTTCAGAATTAATTGATAAAATTCTGAAAATCAATCCCAAAAATCATGAAGGGACTTTTCTAAAGGGAAGGCTCCATATGGCCAAAAAGGAATTTGATAAGGCTTTGGCGCTCTTCCAGTCTTATGTCAAAGAATATCCAAAATCCGCTATGGGGCATTATTTCCTGGGATTGGCCTATTTGGGGAACAAAGATATTTTGCAGGCCAAGAGTGAAATAACCGAGGCGGTAAAGCTAAACCCCGGAGAGGTGAAGGCCCGGTTACTGCTGGCCGACCTTCACCTCCGGGCCAGGTCTTATGATCTGGCTATTGAACAGGCTCAGGAAGTCTTGAAAATAAATCCTAATATCTTCCAGGCCCACCTGCTGCTGAGCCAGGTCTATTCCTGGAAAGGAGATGCTCTCAAGGCCGGAAAGGCGTCTGAAGAAGTGATCCGTATCGCCCCCAAGAATCCGGTGGGATTTTTTCAACTGGGACGTACCCTATTGGCCCAGAAAAAAGAAAAGGAGGCCTTGACTCAATTGGAAAAGGCCCTGTCCCTCCAACCGGATTATGTGGAAGCCCTGTCCCTGGTGGTCAGTGTTTACCTGAAACAAAAGGACCCCAAGAAGGCCATCGCCCGGGTAGAGGCCCAGCTCCAGCAGAACCCCAAGAACCCCTATTTTTATCAGATGATGGGCAATCTGGAAGAAGTTAACAAAGATACAGCCAAAGCGGAAAATTATTTTAAAAAAGCCATTGAAATAAATCCCAATGTCCCGGCCTTTCATCTGGCCCTGGGGAATTTTTATACCCGAAATAAAATGTTGGATAAGGCCGTCAAGGAATTCTCCACAGCCGTCCAACAAAATCCCAACTCCCTGCAAGCCCTGATGGCCCTCGGGGTTATATATGACTCCCAGAAAAATTATGATAAGGCGGTTGAATTTTATCAAAAGGCATTAAAGATCAATCCCAAGTTTGCCCCGGCGGCCAATAACCTGGCTTATCGTTATGTCGAAAAAGGGGAAAAAGTTGATGAGGCCCTCAATCTGGTCCAGATGGCCAAAGAGCAGTTCCCGGAAGACCCCAATATTGCCGATACCCTGGGATGGGTCTATTATAAAAAGAATATCTTTACCCGGGCCATTGTCCAATTTAAAGAAGCCCTGGAAAAATCCAAAGATAACCCTATCATTCATTATCATTTGGGTTTGGCCTATTTTAAAAACAATGAAAAAGATCCGGCCCGGAAGGAATTAAAAAAGGCCCTGGAATTGGATTCGAGATTCCCCGGGTTCGAAGAAGCTAAA
>CAZSTT010000174.1:0-3531 GCA_964609705.1 uncultured Thermodesulfobacteriota bacterium | reverse complement strand
TTTTGGCGATTGGTTATCGGATACCTGATTATCTTTATTTTGGTGATGATAGTCGGGATCTACGCCATCATTGAGCTCAAACGATTCAGTACGGTTACTCAATATATTCTGAAAGTCGACAATCGGCTTCTGGAATATGGAAAAAATCTGGTGGACTTGACCCTTTCTCAACATCGATTCCTGAAAAAATACATTATCACCGGAGATCGAGGTCTCTACAATCAGTTTTTTTCAACCAAGGAAGCCTTTTCCAGAAATCTGGACATGGCCTTGGCGGTTTCCGACACCCCTTTCCATCGAAATACCTTGGCCAAAATCAAGGAATACCACGACCTCTATCAGTCCCTGGTAGGGAAAGAGAACGACCTTATCCAGTCCAAGAAAATCTATTCAAGGAAAGAGTATGAAACAGAAAAAGAAAGACTGGTTGACGGAATCCTGGAGGAATTGGAGCTGTTGCAAATCCGGGTGCAACAGGACGCCCATCAGCGGATGAAGGAACAGGGGGAGGCTGGGGATTCGGCTCGGACTATGGCTGTAATCCTGGCTTCGCTGGCATTGGGGTCGATCATCATTACTTCTTTCTTGATCACCAGAAGTATCACTGTTCCCTTAGGTTTGTTAAGACTAAAAACCCGGGAAATATCCGATGGGGTTTTTAAGAGCGATTTGAAAATTTCTTCTTCCCCTGAGGTTTCAGAGTTGGCCCGAGCCTTTAATTTGATGATTCACAAACTCAGTACCTTGGATAAAATGAAATCCGATTTTTTTTCCACCATGTCCCACGAGTTGCGGACCCCATTGACCTCCATTAAAGAAGGGATCGCCCTTCTTCAGGAGGGAGCCGCCGGCCCGGTGACCGATAAACAAAAAAAACTCCTGAACATCGTGGCTCAGGAAAGCCGCCGGTTGATTGAGTTGGTCAATTCCTCCCTGGACTTATCCAAAATGGAGGCAGGAATGTTGACCTATCACTTTGAACCGGCCGATCTGGTTTTTTTGATCGACAAGGTGATCTTAGAGATGGGGCCCCTGGTGGAATCTAAAAAGATCAGGCTTCTGGCTGAGATCAGAACCAGCCTGCCAAAAGTTAAAATGGATCAGGAGAGGATCCTGCAAGTGCTCCGTAACCTGATCGGAAACGCTGTCAAATTCACTCCCGAAGGGGGACGAATCGGAGTTTTCGCCGGTCTGGACGGCCAGGGCATCAAGGTGGCCGTGAGGGATACCGGTCCCGGGATCCCCGAAAACAGTTTACAAACTATCTTTAATAAGTTTCAACAAGTTATCCCAGAGAAGTCCTTTCAGGTCAAAGGCTCCGGATTAGGATTGGCGATTGTCAAATACATCATTCTATCACACGGCGGCAGGGTATGGGCAGAAAGCAAATTAGGACAGGGAAGCACCTTTTATTTTGTTTTACCGGTCTGATTTTTCTATTCCTCAGCGGATGTGTCTGGGTAGAAAAAATGAAGGAACCGGCCCCTCAGATCATCTCCCCGGCGGAAAAGGAAAAAATCCGGCAAAAAGAAGCGTTGGCCGCTGAAGAGAAAAGGAAGGAAGAAACAGCCAGGGCTCATCTCCTGAAGGGACGAAAGCTTTTCGCCCAGGGGGATTGGGATGGAGCCCTTTGGGAAAATCAAAGGATCATCAACAGTTTCCAGGGGAAGTCCCCAATGGAGGAAGCTCTATATATGATCGGATTGATCCATCTTCACCCGGATAATCCCCATAAAGATTTCAGCAAAGGCCTGGAAGCAATGAGAAGATTGGCCAAGGAGCATCCCGGCGGCTATTTCAGCCAACAGGCCAAAGCCTGGATAATTCTCCTGCTGATCCAGGAAAAGACCGGCAAAGAAAATGAAAAATTAACCAAAGACCTCGAAAAATTAGGGCGAGAACACGAGAAAATGTCCAAGATGTTGGAGGAATACAAAAAGGTGGATATAGAGATTGAAGGGAAGAAAAGATAGAGAAACCTGGGGAAATGTCCCCCTTTGCCCAATCGCTCAAGTCAGACTCAAACTTCAATCCTCGAAATATTAAATAGATTCCTGTGGTTGAAATTTTCGCTTGATCTTGGGCAAAATTGAACATTTTTCAAGGGTCTCATAGAAAGGAAGATAATAAGGGCCATGTCGTTGGGAAATATTTTAGTAATTGATGACGATCTCAACCTTCTGGAATTGGTTAAAATGAGACTCGAAACCGCTGACTATGAAGTCACGGCGGTCTCCATCGAAGAAGAAGCCCTTGAGGCCCTTAAGGAACAGGTTTTTGATCTGGCCATTGTCGACCTTCAACTGGCTCATCAGGACGGAATTTCCCTGATGGAGGCCTTCCATCAAATCAGAGTCGATATGCCGGTGGTGATCCTGACCGCTCATGGAAGTATTGAAAGTGCGGTCGAGGCCATGAAGAAGGGGGCCTACAGCTACCTCACCAAGCCCTTTGATGCCCAGGAACTGTTGCTGCAAATCAGAATAGCCCTGGAAAACCGCAGACTCACCTCCGAGGTCCAAAGGTTGGAAACCCTTTTGGAGGAGCGTTATGATTTCTCCAATATAGTCGCCCGGAGCGAGAAGATGCGTTCCCTTCTGGAAAAGGTTTCTCAGATCGCCAAAACCGATTCAACCGTTTATATTCAAGGAGAAAGCGGAACGGGAAAAGAACTCATTGCCCGGGCTACTCATATGGCCAGCGAGAGAAAAAATAAAGCCTTCGTGGCCATCAATTGCGCCTCCCTTCCCGAAGGGTTATTGGAAAGCAGGCTTTTCGGGCATGAAAAAGGGGCCTTTACCGGGGCGGTGAAGAGTACCAAAGGACTTTTTACCCAGGCCCACGAAGGCACTATTTTCCTGGATGAGATCGGGGACATGCCCCTTAGCATCCAAGCCATGCTTTTAAGGGTTCTCCAGGAACGGCAGTTTTACCCGGTGGGCAGTGAGAAGCTGGTGGAGGTCGATGTCCGGGTGATCGTGGCTACCAACAAGGACCTGGAGGCCATGGTCAAACAAGGTCTCTTCCGGGAAGATCTCTATTACCGGATTCATGTCATTCCTGTTTTTTTGCCTCCCTTGCGGGAACGAAAAGATGATATTCCTTTGTTGGCCGAACATTTCCGGGAAAAATTCGGCCGGCAGATGAATAAAGAGGTCAAAGGATTGAGCCCCTCGGCCCTGCAAAAGATGATGCTTTATGATTGGCCCGGAAATGTGAGAGAGCTGGAAAATACTATGGAGTATGCGGTGGCCATCACCCAACAGGACATCATTCCCGAAGACCTGATTCTTCAACAGACCAAGGGCACGACTCCTTCTGCCCCTACCTTACCGCCGCTCAAAGAGGCCAGGAACGCTTATGAAAAGAGCTATCTAATCCATCTTCTGGAAATCTGCAAAGGGAATATCAGCAATGCCGCCAAACTTGCCGGGAAATACCGTTCCGACTTCTATGATCTTCTTAAAAAGCATGATTTGAAGGCTGAAGATTTTAAAAACCAAAATTAACCCTAACCCGGACAAGCCGGAA
>CAZSTT010000173.1:5285-8094 GCA_964609705.1 uncultured Thermodesulfobacteriota bacterium | reverse complement strand
GCCTTGGCTTCCTGGACTACCTTCTCAGTCATATAAGCGGGAATCTCTTCATAATGAGAAAACTCGGACTGGAAAGAACCCCGTCCCTGGGTCATGGCCGTCAAATCCGGGGCGTATTTAGCCACCTCGGACATAGGCACCTGGGCCTGAATGACCTGATAGTTCCCCTTGGAATCCACCCCCAGAACCTTCCCCCGGCGGCTGTTCAAATCCCCGATGACATCTCCCATGTTCTCATCCGGAACGGTTACGGTAATCCTAACGATCGGTTCCAGCATTACCGGCTGGGCCTGTTGGACCGCTTTCTTAAAAGCCATGGAGGCGGCTATCTTGAAAGCCATTTCCGAAGAATCGACTTCATGGGATTTGCCGTCATAAAAACGAACTTTGAAGTCCACTACCGGATACCCGGCCAGAACCCCGCTTTGCATGGATTCCGTAATCCCTTTTTCCACAGCCGGGACAAAATTCCGGGGGACGTTCATCCCCACCAGGGCATCCTGAAATTCGAATCCCTTGCCTCTTTCCTGAGGGAAGAGATCAATATGGACCTCGGCGAACTGACCCCGGCCTCCGGTTTGTTTTTTGTGCCTATAAATGATTCCCTTGGCGGACTGGCGGACAGTTTCCAGATAGGGGATTTTGGGGGCCTTCAGGATCACCTCAACCCCAAATTTTCTTTTTACTTTCTCGATGGTGGTTTCCACATGAACCTGTCCCATACCCGAGAGAATGATCTGTTTTGTTTGAGAATCTCGATCCAGACGCAGGGTCGGATCCTCCTCCATGAGCCTGGTCAGGGAGGAATAAACCTTATCTTCTTCACCCTTGTTTTTGGCTTCGATGGCATAAGAAATGACTGTGGACGCGGGGGGAGTAAAAGGAAAAAGGATCGGATCTTTCTCGTCGGTCAGGCTGTCTCCGGTGACGGTCTCTTTTAATTTGGCTACAGCCAGAATACAACCCGGATAACCGGCCGGAATAGGTTTTTGGGTCTTCCCCTCCAGAGCAAACAATTGCCCGAACCGCTCCCTGACTCCTTTGTTGACATTATAAAAACCGGAATCGGCGGTAATTTCTCCGGAAAAAACCCGGAAAATAGTTAACCTTCCGGCATAAGGATCGGCCAGGGTTTTAAAAGCCAGGGCGGCAAAAGGCGATTCGATGGAAGGCTCTTTCTTTTTTTCTGCTTTGGTTTTCGGGTCCTGCCCGATTTGGGCTCCGCGATCCAAAGGAGAAGGTAAGGCGGCGTTAATGGCCTCCAACAGCATATCGGTCCCGATATTTTTCATGGCCGATCCGCAGAACACCGGGGTAAAGGTCTTTTTCAGCACTCCTTTTCGAAGTCCGGTGGACAACTCTTCCGGGGACAATTCCTGACCTTCCAGAAATTTTTCCAACAGGGCGTCATCGGCCTCAGCCAGGTGTTCGATCAGATTATCCCGGGAGGACTGGATCTCATCGTTCATTTCAGGGGGCAGCGGGATTTCCTTTCCCTCCCCCTGAGCACCCGAATAGCCAAAGGCCTTCTTATTTAAAAGGGAAACCACTCCGTTGAAGGCTTCGCCCACCCCGATCGGCAAGGTCATCGGAACGGCCCGGGTCTTTAATAAGGTCTGAATGGAGTTGAGGGTTTTTTGAAAGTCGGCTCGTTCTCTATCCAATTTATTAATAAAAATAAGACAGGGAATCCCTTGTTGTTCGGCCGCCATCCATATTCGTTCGGTTTGGACCTTGACCCCGTCTATGGCATCGACCACCACCACCAATCCATCCAGGACCTGAAGGCAGGCAAAGGTGTCGGCAATGAAATTTTCATCACCAGGGGTATCGGCTAAAAAAACCTTGAATTTTTTCCAGTCATAGTGATGGAAGGCCGTGTTGATGCTCAAATGACGTTTTAATTCTTCGGTTTCAAAATCAAAAACGGACGAGCCGTCATCCACCCTCCCTAATCGGTCGATGGTCTTGGTGGTATATAAAAGGGCTTCCCCAAGAGAGGTTTTCCCGGCCCCGCTGTGAGCCACCAAGCCTATGGTTCTGATCTTCTCAAGATTTTTTTCCATACCTCAATCCTTTCACCCGGTTCTCTGAAATGATGCTTTAAATACCCCAATATGTCAACAAATGTCAAGAGTTTTAACCTTACCCGGATGTTGCAATAATCAAGGATCCCCCAGTTCCGGGGCGGTCTTGAGGAGCCGATAAGCCGACCATCGGGAATGAAGAATTCGGGGCTCCGGCGACTTTTTTTAAGTATTTCCGGAATATATTTACTTGACAAGAACTCTTTTTATAACTAATTGTAAAAATAGAGTAATTCTTAAAATTAGATCGTAAAATTAAGCGGGAAAGACTCATGATCATCTTTGAAGCCCGGGACCTGGTAAAATATTTCGGGGGCTTGTCCGCGGTCAACGGCGTTAGTTTTCAGGTTGAACAGGGTGAAATCTTCGGTTTGATCGGACCAAACGGCTCCGGAAAAACCACCATCTTTAACCTGATCAACCATTTTTTACCATTAACCTCCGGTGATCTCTTTTTTATGGGGAAGAATATCACAGGGCTTAGTCCTCATCAAATCTGCAAACGAGGAATTGCCCGGACCTTTCAGGTGGTCAATTCCTTGGCCCGTATGACCGTCCTGGACCAGGTCATAGCTTCCGCCTTTTGCCGGGAAAACACCTTGAAGAAAGCCCGGAGACTGGCCAGGGAAACCATTCAGTTCTGCGGCTTGGAACTCAATCAAAACCAGACCGCTAAAACTTTGCCCATCGGCCTTCGCAAGCGTCTGGAAATCACTCGGGCT
>CAZSTT010000173.1:0-5185 GCA_964609705.1 uncultured Thermodesulfobacteriota bacterium | reverse complement strand
GGAATCAGCAGGTGATCAAAGCCTACCTGGGAGAAGAATTTGCTCAAGGTTAATAACCTGGATGTCGCCTATGGCGATGTGCAGGTTTTGTGGGATGTCTCTTTTGAAGTCCGTGAAAAAGAAATCCTGGTTCTAATCGGAGTCAACGGCGCCGGGAAATCAACCACCTTACGCACGATTTCCGGTCTGCTTCGGCCCCTGAAGGGCTCCATTGAGCTTAACGGGGTCCGATTGGACCGAACCCGGGAAGACAGGATTTCAGAATATGGGCTGGCCCATGTACCCGAAGGCAGACGGCTTTTCCCGGAAATGACCGTAGAGGAGAATCTCATATTGGGGTCTCTTTCCCCAAGGGCCAAAGCTAAAAGGAAAGAAACTCTTGAGCGGGTCTATCATCTCTTCCCTCGCCTTGCGGAAAGAAAAAAACAATCGGCCCGGACCTTGAGCGGAGGCGAACAGCAAATGTGCGCCATCGGACGGGGACTCATGTCCCAGCCGAAACTGCTGATGTTTGACGAGCCTTCTCTTGGACTCGCCCCCCTATTGGTCCAGGAAATCTTTGATATGATCCGGAAAATAAATCAGGAAGGGACCACCGTTCTGCTGGTGGAGCAGAACGTCAGGCAAACCCTGACTATTGGTCATCGGGCCTATGTCCTGGAAAACGGTCGTATCGTCCTGGAGGGGACGGGAGAAGAGCTCTTGAATAATCCTCAAGTCAAAGAAGCGTATTTGGGAATATAGAATTAAGAAAGGGTTCAAGGAGTCGAGGGGCCAAGGATTCAAGTGAAATGCATGGAAGTAAAAAATATCAAGATCACCTTAGAACGAGAAACCAACAACGAGCCACGAGATTCAAGTAAGACTTGGAAGTTAGGCCCCTTGAACCTTCGAACCCTCGACTCCTCGACCCCTTAAAAATCATGGACGCCCTGATCTTAGCCGCCGGAGAGGGGACCAGGTTAAGGCCCCTAACTTACATTAAACCCAAACCCCTGCTCCCTGTCCTTAACCGGCCTCTGATGCAATGGACTTTGGATTATCTGAACCGGTTTTCCATCGACCGGGTGATCCTCAATACCCATCATCTGGCGGGCCAGTTTGAGACCTGCATTCCCTCCCTGGATAAAGGCGGCATCCAAGAACTGGTAACCCGTTTTGAACCCCAGATCTTGAACACCGGCGGCGGGCTGGTGAATACCGGAGATTTTTTTCGATCCGATCCCTTTATCGTGATCAGCGGCGATATCCTGACCGATATTGATTTAATAAAGGCCGTGGATTTTCACCAGCAACATAACGATCCGGTGACCCTGGTACTTCATGATTATCCTGAATTTAACCAGATCAAGGTAGATTCCCACGGCTGTATCCTGAAATTAAGGAAAGGTGATGTTCATGGTCTGGACTTTGCCAATATTCACATCCTGGACCAAACCGTTTTCAATTTACTCCCTGCCTCAGGCAGTTTTGATATCACTCCGGCCTATCAACAGATCATCGACGCGGGGGTTACGATTCGTGCTTATGTCAGTCAAGATCATTATTGGCGGAATATCGGAACTCCTCAGTCTTACCTCAAGGCCCACGAGGAATTATTGACCGCCCCCCGCCCTACCCTCTTCTCAACCCACCCTTTTTCTTCTCCTCCCCTTTTTAACGGGGGGCCAGGGAGCATTTTAATTCACCCCGAGGCTGTAATTGAAAAGGGGGTAGAATTCTCAGGCTGGGCCTGCATTGGGAAGGGGTGCCGATTGAAGGCAGGCTGCCGCGTAAGGAATTCGGTTCTTTGGGAAGAGGTTATAATGGAATCCGGATCTTCCGTTTCAGAATCCATTCTCGGAAGCGGAGTTCATCTTAATAGTCATCTTCAAAGAGGTGTCTTGATTTAGATTTAATTGAAAATAAATTGATTAAGCTCCAGGCTCATTTGTTCTCCGTCATGCCGGACTTGATCCGGCATCCAGGGGTTTACGGGCTTCCTTATTAACCTGGATTCCGGCTTTCGCCGGAATGACACCTATTTCACGTTGTGCAACATTTTCATATTTCGTGACGCCCCAAGGGGAGATAAGGGCCTCATATGAGACTTCTGACCCATTTTCTAATAAAAAATCTGACTTCCATTAAAGGCTATACCGGCCGCCTTCGTATCAAAGTCCTAAAAGGGGACGGTTCGGACCGAAAGGTTTATCGGTTGTTTGCCGGAAACCGGACTTTTATTTGTGTTTCTCACCCCAATGGCCGCCGGGGAATTCCATCGGAAAACGACTCCTTTGTTTATATTGCCGGGCACCTGAGAACCAAGGGCCTGCCCACACCTCTGATCCAGGCCTATGATCCCGGCCTCGGACTGTTCCTGATGCAGGATTTCGGGGATTTTTCCCTGGAATCGGTTATAAAAAAAATTAAGGAACCTCGGCTGATCAAAAGGGTCTATGAGACCATCCTGAAATTGCTTCTGAAAATACAGATTGAAGGGGCCAGGGATTTTGATCCCCGCTCATGTTATGACACCCCGATATTCGACGGCCGTTTTTCCTGGGAGAGAGAATCCCGTTATTTCATCGAGGCTTTTCTGAAAATCTATCTGGGATGGAAAGCGGTCCCCTCCACAGTGGAAAAGGAATTGAAAAATTTGGCCCTGGCCGTGGATCAGGAAAAACACCGGCTGTTTCTTTATCGGGATTTTCAATCGCGGAATATTATGATCTGGTCGGGAGGAATCGGCCTGATTGATTTCCAGGGAGGCCGACTGGGACCGCCCCAATACGACCTGGCTTCGGTTTTGATCGATCCCTATGTGACTATCCCCTACAGCATTCAAGAGAAACTGGTTGATTTTTACCTTGAAGAATTATCAAACCGGCTCCCGGTCAAGGCCAAGACCTTCCGGGAAAATTATGAGATCATCGCTTTCCAGAGGAATCTTCAAATCCTGGGTGCTTATGCCTTTCTTTCCCGGGTTAAAGGGAAAACTTACTTTGAAGAATATATTCCAGCCTCCCTGGCGACACTCAAGCGGCGGGTTTTGGGCGAACCTTTTCGACCTTTCAAAGAAGTGAAGCACCTCATCAGGGATTTATAGGACTTCATCAGTCCTTCTTTGGATATAAATAATCATTTAATCGTGAGGGTAATCTAATTTTAACAGTATTGTCACAGCTTGGTCACAAAAATGAGGTTTAATCTAACCATTATTTTATCATAGACACCCCCGAGACCAGAATATACAATGTCCTCCATTATGGCCAAATCAAAAATCCTTATCGTGGAAGATGATCCGGATATCCTGGGGCTTCTGCATTTCAACCTGGAAAAAGCGGGCTATCAAACCTTCCGGGCGGATAATGGAGAACAGGCCATCCTTTTGGCCCAAAAGCATTCCCCCGATCTAGTGCTCCTGGATCTTCTCCTGCCTGGGATGGACGGTCTGGAAGTCTGTCGCCGGATGAAAAGAGATTTGGCCCTGCAGCATATCCCCATCATCATGGTCACGGCTAAAGGGGAGGAAATGGACCGGGTGGTCGGACTTGAATTGGGGGCCGACGATTATGTCGTCAAACCATTCAGTATTCGAGAAATAATTCTTCGCATCCAGAAATTGTTGGATCGTCAGGAGAAACAAGGCCCCCCTTCCTTCCTGAAAGCCGAATCCCTCATCCTGGATCTGGAGGCCCATACCGCCAAGCTGGACGATAAACAGCTGGATTTAACCGCCACCGAATTCCGATTATTAGCCCATTTAATGCGCACCCGGGGCAGGGTTCAAACCCGGGAAGTCCTTTTGGATAAAGTCTGGGGTTATTCCTTTGAGGGATACAACCGGACGATCGATACCCATATCCGGAGAATTCGTATCAAATTAGGATCTCTGCAAAATCTGATCGAAACGGTCCGGGGTGTGGGGTACCGTTTCAGAAATTAAACAGCCATGCCCCGTCTTTTGGGGCGTGGCACCACGATACGGTCAGCTTCGCTGACCTCTCGAAGAGGCCTCCAAGGAGGCCGGGACATGAAAACAGGGTGGAGTCACAAATCGCATCCAAATCTATTTTCGTATTGATAATATGAGCCCTCGCTGGTATCTAAAAATACTGTCCGCCTTTCTTCTGGTGATCCTGATCATGGTCGTTCCCAGCACCCTCTATCTGGGATCCAACCTTCAACATTTTCTTATGAATCAGAAAGAGGAAGAACTCCGACGAGAATTGACCCTGGCCGCCAAGATGGTAACCGACACTTTCAATACGGGCGCGCAGGATATGGCGAAGATACAACCTTTGGCCATTGAGGTGGGAGCGGACATTCAAAAACGGGTGACCATCATTTCCCCGGACGGGAGGGTGCTGGGGGATTCCGATTTAACCACCGAAGCCATAGATAAAATGGAAGACCATTCCAACCGGCCGGAAATTCTGGCGGCCAAAACCACCGGGTTCGGCCGGAGTATCCGGTTTTCTACCACCCTCCGGGCCACCACCCTGTATGGGGCCGTTCCCATTTATAAAGATAATAACCTTTCAGGATATGTGCGGTTGGCCTTGCCCCTCAGCCAGGTGGAAGTGCTGGTATCCGGTCTGCGCCAAAACCTGCTCCTGGCCGGGGGGATAACCGGGATCCTGGCCATCCTGCTCAGCTTTTTTCTGACCTGGAGCATCAACCGCCCCCTGCGGGAAATCACCGGGATGGTAAAAGGAATGGCCGACGGTGACTTGAAACAACCTTTTCATCTTTTACCCAAAAATGAATTCCGAGACCTCTCTTCCTCCTTGGAACGCATGGCCAATGAACTGAGGGAAAAAATGGAGATGCTGGATCTTGAAACAAACCAGCTGACCACCCTGCTTTCCACCATGAGGGAAGGCGTTTTGATAACCGACGAGAAAGGTCGCATAATCCTGATGAATCCCTTTTTACAGGAAGTACTCGGGGAGAAAATTTCCTGGAAGAAGAGAACGATCCAGGAAATATTCATGAACAGTGAATTTCAGGATGCGGTCGATTCGGTCTTACATAATGATACCTACAAAGAATTAGCGCTGGTCTATGGTCGATCTCCGCAGTATCACTTCGAAGTCCAAATTACCGGTCTGGCTTCTTCCCATCGTTCCCGTCGGGCCGTGGCTTTATTCCATGACACGACCAAACTCCAATATCTCCTCAAGGTGCGGCAGGATTTTGT
>CAZSTT010000172.1:0-8134 GCA_964609705.1 uncultured Thermodesulfobacteriota bacterium | reverse complement strand
GAAAAGATGAGTATACCCAATCTATCGTTGGAAGGAAAAACCGCATTGGTCACCGGGAGCAGAAGGGGCCTGGGGAAGGCCATTGCCCTGGCTTTGGCCGAGGCCGGAGCTGATGTGGCGGTTTGTGACCGCCTGGAGGAGGAAGGTGATTTGACCGGGGTCTATGAGGCCATTCGCGGGCTGGGACGCCGCTCACTGGCGGTTCAAGTCGATCTGACTCAAAAGCCGGAAGTCGTAACTCTCATCCGGCAGATCGAAGATGAGATGGGTGGAATCGATATTCTGGTCAATAATGCCGGCGGAAGGGCCGGGCTTTCCCCCCTGCTTCACGAGACCTCCTTAGAGGATTGGCAGATGGTCATGGATAACAATCTTAAAGCGGCTTTTTTGTGTTCCCAGGCGGCCGTCAAGGGAATGATCGAACGGAAGAAAGGAAACATATTGAATATGGCCTCGGCCGCCGGAATGAAGGCCTTTACCAAGAGAGGGTCCTACAATATCGCCAAAGCGGGTATTATTATGTTGACCCGAAACCTGGCCTGGGATTTGGGCAAATATAATATCCGGGTCAATGCCCTGGCTCCTACTCAGGCCCTGACCGAAGGGGTTCAGGAAAGGATGGATCCGGAGACCCGAAAAAAAGCGGAAAAAAGTTATCCCCTGCGCCGACTGGCCGGTGTGGGAGAGGTTCTTGGCCCGGTACTCTTTCTAGTCTCGGATGCCTCCAGTTATATCACCGGCCATACTCTGGTTATGGACGGTGGCCTGCTGGCTTAGTATGAACATCGTTTTTGATCTGGGTGGGGTTGTCTTTTCCTGGGAGCCGGAGAAAATTATTTCCCAAGTGTTCGACGATACAAAAGTTCGGGAACTGGTGCAGGCGCAGATTTTCCATCATCCCGATTGGGATGAACTGGATCGCGGAACGCTCTTCTATCCGGAGGCCGTCTCGCGGGCGGTTGAGCGGACCGGATTGCCGGCATCATCTATTACCCGGCTCTTCCGTCAAGTGCCTCTGGCCTTAGTGGGAATGCCGGAAACGGTAGCCTTACTGCGAAGTCTGAAAGCCAAAGGCCACCGGCTTTTCTACTTATCGAATATGCATGTGGCCTCTATCGAATATCTGGAGAGGACTTATATTTTTTGGGATGTCTTTGAGGGCGGGGTCGCTTCCTGCCGGGTTCAATTCATCAAGCCGGAGCCGGAAATCTATGCCTGCCTGGTGGAGCGATATGGGTTGGATAAGAACCAAACAATTTTCATCGATGATCTGACTGCCAATCTCGAACCGGCGGAAAAGATGGGGATTCAAACCATCCCGTTTCATGACTCGATTCAATGCCAACATCAATTAGAACGCTTGGGCTGTATTTGAGCATGTCTTGTTGCCTGTTTTTTTCACCAGGAAATAATTCACTTCATCTTTCTTTCTTTAAAAGAATAAAAATAGTTCCCTGGTGGCGGAGGTGGCCGGCTGCTGTTTCGGCTTCCTCTCCATTCCCCCAGAAAAGGTCCACCCGGGAAGGGCCTTTGATCGCCCCCCCGCTGTCTTGAAGACAGACCCAACGCCCAAAAGGAACCCAGGATCGGATCTGTTTCCGGTCATCCAGTTGCGGTTTCCATCCCTCTAACCAGGCCAGGGATGCCGGAGGAAAAATTTTATAATCGGCGGCCACTGACCGGCCCGGAGTCAGGGGGAAGCCCAGGCTGCCGAAAGGTCCTCCTTGAACCTCCTTGAAAAAAATGTAACTGGGATTCAAGTTCAATATCGCCCCTTGCTCTTCCGGATGATCTTTAAGATAAGCATAAATCATCTGAAGGGAGAGTTCTTCCGGTTTGACCACCCCTTTGCGAATCAACTCCCGCCCGATGGCATAATAGGGATGACCATTGGTCGCGTGGTAGCCTAGCTTGACCGGGGAACCGTCTTCGAGAAGAACCTGACCGGACCCCTGGATGTGCATGAAAAAGAGCTTTAATAAATCATCCACCCAGAGAATTTCCAGATTTTTTCCTTCCAGACGGCCTTCGAGGTCGATCTCTTTACGGGAAAAATAAGGAATGACCTGGTTGGCTTCAATCCGGGCCATCAATTTTTGACCTTGATATTTTTTTGAAAAATTTTCCAGATTGATGAAAAGAAGGTCATCGGGCAGACGATATACGGGGAACCTAAAACGGGGAGAAGGATTTCGACTCCCTTGGAGAGAGGGTTCATAATAACCGGTCAGCAAAAGGGGCAAAGGTTCCTTGTTTTGAACGGTTCGATAAAGGTTGAAGTGGGTTTTGATCTGTTGATACCGGGATTGTTTATCCGGAATAGTCCTGATGATCTCCAGGAAAAGATTTAAGCTCTCCAGGATCTCATCATTGGATATTTCCTTTGACCCCAGGCTGTAATTATTGCCCCCTAATCGATTTCTCAGATAGGTCAGACTTTGAATAACCGCCTGCTCCAGACCCTGTTGATCCAGATCATCCTCCAGAACGGGCCAATCCGTCTCAGGAATCAATTGAAAACGGGCCGGTTCTTGTCCTGGGGCGGGCTTTTGAATGAAAAAGGAGCAGGAACAAAGAAGGGTGAGTAAAAGGATTAATCCGATTGTTGCCAAAGGATTGTTGGTCATAGGTAGAATTCGGGAAAAGGAAAGCCCGCTTGTTTTCTAAATTTTAAAGAGTTTTTATAAAAGTCTAAATCAGGCAAAATTAACACCCAACAGGTCAGCCCCGCCTGGGCGGGGCTGACAATCTAATGTCTTCTTATTGTCAGGCAGGATGCCTGACCTATTTATAACCAAAATTAAACAGTGGCAAGAGGCGCTAATATCTAATCTTGAGCCTCGGTTTTTACTTCCCGGACATTAAAGCGATTCATAGCTGCAGCTATGCCCTGTTCGATGATGGCCTCAACGGCATCGGAAGCCTGGTCCATCAAAAGGGGAAGTTCTTTTTTTTCTTGGGCTGAGAAGGATTCCAGGACATAGGATTCCGCCGGAATTTTTTCCGGAGGCCGTCCGATTCCCAAACGTATCCGAATAAATTCGCGAGTCTGGATCTGGTCGATGATGGACAGGAGACCTTTATGTCCGGCGGCCCCACCCTTGTTCATCAGGCGCATTCTGCCCCAGGGCAGATCAAGCTCGTCATGGACGACAATCAGATTTTCGGAGGAAACTTTGAAATACCGCAGGAAAGAAGAGACCGCCAGGCCACTCAGGTTCATATAAGTCAGGGGGGTTAAGAGAATCACTTTTGTCCGAAGTATTTCTCCTAACCCGTAATGACTTTCAAATTTCCGTTTTTCTGTGGGGATTTGATGACGGCGGGCCAGGGCCTGAAGGGTTAAAAAACCCATATTATGGCGTGTCTTTTGATATTTTTGTCCCGGGTTCCCTAAGCCGACAATCAGGTACACCGGGAAGGTTACCCTTCCGCCTCTGTCTTGGCTTTGCCTTTTTTAGCGGCTACTTCAACCTCGCCTTCAGCTACAGTCTCCTCGGCCGCTGGTTTTTCCTCCATAGGCTGAACCACGGTAACCAGGGTGAGATGGGCATCGGAAAGGATACGAATTCCCTCCGGCAATTTGATATCCCCGGCATGAATGGAATCCCCGATATCCAAGGCACTCACATCCACTTCAATATGATTTGGGATATTGGTCGGTAGACAGCGAATCTCCAGATCACGGGAAATTTCCTGAAGGATCCCTCCCTTTTCCACCCCGGGGGCCTTACCGGTTATCTTCAACCCGACCGTTACATCGATTTCCTTGAATAAGGATACCTCATAAAAGTCGAGATGGAGGACCGCTCGATCGATGGGGTTTTTTTGAAGTTCCTTAAGCATGGCCGTTTTAACTATTTCCTGATCATTTCCCTTGATGGTCAACTGATAAAGGATATTTTCACTGGATTGTTTCTTTAAGGTTTTCTCCAGAGTGCTTTTGACCACCTGAATAGGAATCGGTTCGGTTTCCGGTCCATAGAAAATGGCCGGGATTGTCCCGGATCGGCGCAGGGCGCGGGCCCCGCCTTTGCCGGATGGTTTTCTAACAAAACTTTCTAAGGCTACTTGTTCCATAATATCTTGACTCCCTTTCCTTTACTTTCGTAACGGTATTCGAAAAACATAATATTAGCTTTTCACAAAAACTGTTTTCACCGCAAAGACGCAAAGGGCGCAAAGAAGAAAAGTTTTCAATTGCCGATGAGAGGCCGGCAATTGAAAAGCTTCGCTACCCTCCGGGTAATTACTTGCCCGGTGGCCTGAGCTGGTTTGAACAATCCTGCCTCTCACCGGATTGTTCAAAAAATAAGTCTTGCCGTTCTTTGCGTCTTTGGGGTGACGAAAAAATTTCCTTTTCAAACGAACAAAGAACTGACGGAGTCCTCGTCATGAATCCTGCGAATCGCCTCTCCCAGGAGAGGGGCTACGGTCAGGACCTTGATTTTGGGACAAGAGGCGGCCTGGCCTTGCAGGGGAATAGTGTCGGTAACTACCAATTGGTCCATGGGAGAATCCATAATCCGGTCCACGGCCGGTCCGGAAAGCACCGGATGGCTGACGCAGGCGAATATTTTTTTGGCCCCCTGTTCGGCTAAGGCTGCGGCGGCCTTGGTCAGAGTTCCGGCGGTGTCCGCCATATCATCCAGTAGAATGGTGTTGCATCCGGCCACCTGACCGACGATATTCATTACTTCCGAGGAGTTTGGCCGGTCTCTGCGTTTATCAATGATAGCGATCTGGGCGTTAAGTCTTTTGGCAAAGGCCCTGGCCCGCTCCACCCCTCCCACATCAGGAGAGACGATCACTAGATTGTTTTTAAAATTTTCTTTGATATATTCAAGCAGTACGGGAGCGGCAAAAAGGTTGTCCACGGGGATATTAAAAAAACCTTGAATCTGTCCGGCATGAAGGTCCATGGTCAAAACCCTCTTGGTGCCGGCAGCCGTGATCAAATCAGCCACCAATTTGGCTGTGATCGGGACCCGGGGGGCAACCTTGCGATCCTGGCGGGCATAGCCGTAATAGGGCATGACCGCGGTCATCCTTCGGGCCGAAGCCCGTCGCAGGGCATCCATGATGATTAAAAGTTCCATCAGATTGTCATTAACCGGTGAACAGGTGGATTGCATGACAAAGACATCTTTCCCGCGAACATTTTCGCCTATCTCGACAAAGATTTCTCCATCACTGAATCTCCTGACCTGGATGGCTCCCAGCTCCAGCCCCAGATAGGAACAGATTTTTTCCGCTAATTGGGGATTGGAATTGCCTGTGAAAAATTTAATCTGATTATCCATTGCTCCCGACCCATCAGTCTGATGATTTTGTTTCATAATCATACCGGAATTTTCCCGGCCGGTATTCGCCCCTGTTCGGCTTTCCCCAATATGTCTTGGCTGGGGTGGGAGGATTCGAACCTCCGAATGCGGGTTCCAAAGACCCGTGTCTTACCGCTTGACGACACCCCAATTCTTGAATAATTTTGAGTTCTAATACTTATTATGGCACGGTGATAGGGAGAAGGGGAGACACGGAGAATCCTCCCACAGACAGTCTCCCTTTCTTCCCGTCCCCGCGTCTTCGCGTCTGTTTTGCTATAGGCCCCGGGCCAAAAAGACTTCCCCCCATCCCTGCTGCTTAAGACGGGAAAAGGCTTCCTGGGCAGTTTTCTTGGTCTCCCAGATTCCAAAGACCGTAGAGCCGCTGCCGCTCATCAGGGCCTGAAGGCATCCTTGATCCAGTAGAGCCTTCTTGATATTCCCTATTATCGGGTAGAAAGGGGTAACGAATTCTTCCAGATCGTTTTTTAAACAATCTTTCACCCGAATATCTTTTTTGATATCCTTAATGGCCTTTAACCTTTCAAGGTTAATTGTTTTTTCATCTCTTGTCAACGGGAATTTTACCTGATCATAAGCCCAGGAAGTGGAAATGGGAAACCCCGGGTAAATCAAGATATACCACCAGCTGGGGAAATCCGACCAGGGCTCTATCCGTTCTCCCCGGCCCAAGGCCAGGGCAGTTTGTTTAGATAAAAAGAAGGGAACGTCTGATCCGATCTGGGCGGCTAACTCCAGCAACCGTTTGGGTTGAATCGGATAACCTAATAATTGGTTCAAACCGGTTAAAACAGCGGCAGAATCGCTGCTTCCTCCTCCCAAGCCGCCTCCGATGGGGATCTTTTTGGATAATCGTACCGAAAAAGGTAGGGGGCGGTCCAGTTCTCTTTCCAGAAGATGGATGGCGCGCAGGACCAGGTTTGATTCGTTTTCCAATTCAGGACAGTTTGGACAATGGATTTCCGGACCTTTGGACCCTTCCTTGATCCAGAGGGTGTCGAATAAACGGATTGGCTGCATTAAAGACCGGATTTCATGATAGCCGTCGGCTCTTTTCCCAAGGATTTCAAAAAAAAGATTGACCTTGGCTGGAGCCTCCAATTTGATTTCTTTGGATAGTGGTTCCATAAAAAAAGACCGTGACTATTTTAAGATTATTTCCTTAAACCCAAGAAGGAGATCGACAGTACAAATAAGTTGGAGTAACGGAGTGGTGGGTAGGGGCGGCCGGCCGGTCGCCCCTACCCATTACTCCAATTGGGAAAGTTAGACAGAAAGGTTAAGATTCTCTGATAGAGAATCTATTTATTCATCCATACGAAGGCTGACGAAAAGATTCATTCCTCCCCGTTTGATCCGGAAAAGGATATTGCCTCCTTTTTTTACCGCGCTGATCAGGCTTTGGTAGCCTTTAAGGTCCCTGACAGGTTTGCGGTTCACTTCTTTGATCAAATCTCCTTCTTGAATCCCGGCTTCCTCGGCCGGGCTGCCTTCTTGAACCTGGACAACCAGGATCCCCGGTTCATAGTCCATTCTGAAGCGGCGAGCCAGTTCGGGGGTAAACTCGCGGACGGACAGGCCCATATTTTCTTTGCCTTGGGAAGGTCCGGCGGCGATTTGCTTTTCATCCAATTCCTGGATCTGGACTTTAAATAGTTGTGATTTGCCTTCCCTTAAGATTTTGACATCAACGGTCTTGCCTACCGGTACGGCCGCCACCAGCCGCGGCAGCTCATTCATTTCTTTGATGGCTTTACCGTTAAATTCAATAATGATATCCCCTGGTTTTATTCCAGCTTTTTCGGCCGGGCTACCGGCGGTGACATCACCAACCAGGGCGCCGGCTTCATCGGCGAGGTTAAAGGATTTGGCCAGTTCCGGGGTCACTTTTTGGATCATGACCCCCAGCCAGCCTCGGGTCACCTTACCTTTCTCCTTCAGTTGAGAAATTAATTCCCTGGCCGTATTAATGGGGATGGCGAATCCGATCCCCTGGCCCCCGGCAAAAATAGCGGTGTTGATCCCGACCACCTCTCCCTTGAGATTAATCAGGGGACCTCCGCTGTTCCCGGGATTGATGGAGGCATCGGTTTGAATAAAATTATCATAGGGACCGGCCCCGATGACCCGGCCTTTGGCACTGACGATACCGGCTGTAACCGTGTGGTCCAGTCCAAAAGGATTGCCGATGGCCACTACCCAGTCGCCGACTCGGAGTTCATCGGAATTTCCGAGTTTGATGAGTTGAATCCCTTTCCAGGATTTGATCTTGATCAAAGCCAGGTCGGTCTTGGCATCCCGGCCGATCACTTTGGCATCGAATTCCTTGTGGTCTTTTAAGATGACCTTGATTTCATCCGCATCTTCGACGACATGGTTGTTGGTCAGGATATGTCCTTCGCCGTCGATGATGAACCCGGAGCCCAGGCTTTTTTGTTTGTGTTCTTTTTGCTGGGGGATCTCCCCTCCGAAAAATCTCTCAAAAAAGTCATCCATGGGATTTCTCCGATCCCTGGGGCCCTGGAAGTAGTCAAAGACACGACCACCGCCTTTGACTCTCTTGGTGGTGCTGATATTGACCACCGCCGGGGAGACGGCTTGGGACAAATCGGCAAAAGAGGGGACTCCCCCGACAGTCGGTATTTCAGATTTGGCTGATAGAGGATGGGTCCAGTTCAAGTTGGCGGCAATAATTAATCCGGCAATCAGCGATACCAGAGAAACCCCTATCAACGTCCATAAATAACGGTGTTTTTTTAAATGTTCCGACATTCCTTTGTCCTCCTAAA
>CAZSTT010000171.1:3106-8463 GCA_964609705.1 uncultured Thermodesulfobacteriota bacterium | reverse complement strand
GTTATCGGCCTGGAAATTCATGCCCAGTTACTGACCGATAGTAAGATTTTTTGCGGATGTTCCACCCGGTTCGGGGCGGAACCCAACACCCATACCTGTCCGGTCTGTCTGGGGCTGCCCGGTTCCTTACCGGTTCTCAATAAAAAAGTGGTTGAATACACGATGCGCATGGCCCTGGCCACCCATTGTTCCATTGCCCCCAGCAGCCTTTCGGCCCGAAAGAATTATTTCTATCCCGACCTGCCCAAGGGATACCAGATCTCTCAGTTCGAATTACCGCTGGCCGAGAAAGGTTGGATCGATATTGAGGTGGACGGCCGGGCCAAAAGGGTTGGAATCACCCGGATTCATATCGAGGAAGATGCCGGAAAATTGATTCATGACGAGGTTCGTCCGGTTAGTTATGTGGACTTTAACCGGACGGGTGTTCCTTTGATGGAGATTGTCGGCGAGCCAGATCTGCGGACCCCGGAAGAAGCCGGTGAATACTTGAGACGGTTGCGGGAGATCTTACGCTACCTGGATATTTGCGATGGTAATATGGAAGAAGGCAGCTTTCGCTGCGATGCTAATATCTCTCTGCGGCCTGCAGGTTCCAGCGGATTTGGGACCAAGGCCGAGTTGAAGAATATGAACTCTTTTAAACATGTGGAAAAAGCCCTGGAATTTGAAATCAGACGCCAGCGGGCCGTCCTGGAAGATGGGGGAGAAATCATCCAGGAAACACGGCTCTGGGATTCAGCCCGGGGGTTGACCCTGTCCATGCGGGGGAAGGAAGAAGCTCACGATTACCGATACTTCCCCGACCCGGACTTGATTCCCATAGAAATCAGTGAGGAATGGATCGGAGCGGTCCGGGAAAATCTGCCGGAACTCCCGGAAGCCAAACGGCAACGGTTTATCAGCCGCTATGGGCTGCCGGAGTATGACGCCCAGGTTTTGACCTCTTCCAAAGCCCTGGCCAATTACTTCGAGGAATGTGTCCGGATTCACCCCCAACCTAAAACGGTCAGCAATTGGATCATGGTGGAACTGGTTCGGGAATTAAAAAGAGAAGAACGGGATCTGGAGCAATGCCCGGTGTCGGCCGAAAATTTGGCCGCCCTTCTGGACCTGGTCCAGGAGGGGGTCATCAGCGGCAAAATGGCCAAATCCGTTTTTGGAGAGATGTTTGAATCGGGCAAGTCCCCCCAAACCATCGTTCAGGAAAAGGGCCTGATCCAGATGACCGATACGGCTCAGATTCAGGGCGTAATTGAAGAAGTCCTCCGGCACAACCCCGATAAGATTGCGGCCTACAGGGAAGGAAAGACCAAGCTCTTGGGTTATTTTGTCGGAGAAATCATGAAAAAAACCCAGGGAAAGGCCAATCCGAAAATCGTCAATGAGATATTGAAAGATAAATTAGAAAATTGATAAGGGTCAGGCAGGATGCCTGACCTATTTTCCGGCTGTCTTTTTTTCTTTAAAATAGGTCAGGCATCCTGCCTGACATACATCAATTTTATGAACAATACTCGATTAAACTTAAGCGGTTATCCTTCATTCATTACAACTAAAACATTAAACAACCATCCGTTTTTCTCGGATTCCACGAATGCTGAATATTTGGTTTCAAGTATCCTTTTCGGATGCAAGAACAATTGGTTTGATCTTATTGCTTTTGTAATTATGCCCGACCACCTTCATTTGATTTCTATTGCAAAAGGTAAAAATATTTCTCAAATCATGCACAGTATTAAAAGCTACTCCAGTAAAGAAATTAACAAAGCAAATCTGCGCAATGGTTCGGTATGGCAGTCAAGTTTCAGAGATTTAACCTTATGGTCAGAAGAGTTAGTCATTGAAAAAATGAACTATATTCATAATAATCCGATGAGAAAAGGATTGGTCTCCGATCCGAAGGATTACAATTATTCATCAGCAAACAGGAGATTCGAAGGAGATTTGTTTTTAACATTTTAAGGGTCAGGCAGGATGCCTGATCTATTTTATTGTGCGATGCTTTAAAAATAGGTCAGGCATCCTGCCTGACAGGGGAATATCATATGATCAAAACCATTGAATGGAAAAATGACCGGGTGATTATGATCGATCAACGTAAACTGCCCGGTCAGGAAACTTATCTGGTCTGTTCCAACTACCGCCAGGTCATCAAAGCCATTAAAGAGATGGTGATCCGCGGGGCCCCGGCTATCGGTGTCGCCGCCGCCATGGGTGTGGCTCTGGGTGCCAAAGCGATAAAGACCGACAGCCTGAAAAGTTTCCTGAACCGTTTTAATAAGATCGGTGAAGAGATCAGCCTGGCCAGACCCACAGCAGTTAATCTTTCCTGGGCCGTTGAGCGGATGCGGCGTCTGGTCGAAAACAGCATTGATAAAAAACCGGATATCCTCAAGAAAGCCCTGATCCGGGAAGCCCGCAATATGCTTTCGGAGGACATAGCCACCAATAAACGTCTTGGCTTCATCGGACAAAAAGTGATTAAGAAACGGGCCACGGTTTTGACCCATTGTAACGCCGGGGCCTTGGCCACCGGCGGATACGGAACGGCCCTGGGGGTCATCCGGGCAGCGAAAGAGGCCGGGAAACAAGTCCAGGTCATTGCCGATGAAACCCGTCCCTTCCTGCAGGGAACCCGGTTAACCGCCTGGGAACTGGTCAAAGAACATATCCCGGTGACCTTGATCACCGACAACATGGCCGGCTACCTGATGAAAAAGGGGCTCATTGATCTGGTCATCGTCGGGGCCGACCGGATTGCCGCTAATGGAGATACCGCCAATAAAATAGGGACCTACTCGGTGGCCATTTTGGCCAGGGAGCACAGGATCCCTTTTTATGTGGCCGCCCCCTGTTCCACGATTGATACTCGGATCAAGACAGGGGAGGATATCCCCATTGAAGAACGCGATGAAAAAGAAGTGACCCATGTGGCCGGGAGGAGGATGGCTCCCTCGGGAACCGCCGTCCTCAACCCGGCCTTTGATGTAACCCCTCATGCTTATATTGCCGGGATTATCACGGAAAAGGGGATACTGAAAGCCCCTTTCCGTCGAAGTATCGCCAAGGCTTTGGCAAAAGAGATAAATGTAAAACGATAATAAGAATTAGCATAAAGAAGGCTATAGGCTATGGGCTATAGGCAAGGAATAGTCAGGATAATTTTACACCTATTGCCCCGCGCCCATTGCCTATTGCCGCCGAAATAAATTTCGTCCCTTATTTTACACGTATCAAGGGTACGAGAGTAATAACAGTTAAAGAGGCTCCAATGGTCTTACCCGGTTCAGAAATTCAGGAAATGGTCCAGGCAATCAAGACTTTCCCCAATTACAAGATATTGGTTGTCGGCGATATCATAATGGATGAATTCCTCTGGGGGGAAGTTTCCCGGATCTCTCCCGAAGCTCCGGTTCCGATAGTTAAGGTGGAGAAAGAGACTTTCTTGTTGGGCGGGGCGGCTAATGTGGTCAATAATTTATTGGGACTGAAGGGCCAGGTTCTTTTGACCGGGGTCATCGGTCCTGACGGAATGGGACGAAGGCTGGTCCGAAAGCTCCAATCCTTGGGGACCTCTACCGAAGGGATTGTGACCGAAGAAGGAAGACCGACGGCTATCAAGACCCGGGTCATTGCCCGGGACCAGCAGGTGGTAAGAGTGGATCGCGAAAGAGCGGTTCCCATTCTACCAGAAACCCTAAAAGCTATCTTGAATATTGTTAAAAAAAACCTTGCTCAGATTCAAGGAGTCATCATCTCTGACTATGGGAAAGGAGTCATTTCCCGAGAGCTGATGATCGGAATAAAAAGAATTTTAGGGAAAAACCCCATCCCTATCCTGGTAGATCCAAAACCCAATAACATTCATTGGTATGAACGGGTTACTTTGATCACTCCCAACCGTCTCGAGGCTGAAATGGCCGTAGGAAAAAAGATCGCTTCTTTGGAAGATCTTCTTTGGGCGGGGAAACAACTTTTGAAAAAGATAAAGTGTGAATCGGTGCTAATCACTCGCGGCCCAGAGGGGATGACCCTTTTTTTAAACAATAAAAAGATTGAACATATTCCCACTGCAGCTCGAAAGGTATTTGATGTCATGGGTGCCGGGGATACGGTAATCGCCACCTTGATTCTTTCCCTGGCTTCCGGGATGAATATTGTCCAGGCTTGTAAGACCGCTAATTATGCCGCCGGGATTGTCGTCGGAGAGGTGGGGACCGCGGCTGTTCAGGCCGGGGAGCTGATCAAGGTGTTGAAGGCAGCGGTGAGAAAAAGCTCATAACTCGCAGCGCATAGCCCGTAGCTCATAGCTCAAAGTTCATAGGAAAATCATTCCAACTTGTATGGAGTTTTTGCAGTTTCCTATGAGCTGTCAGCTACGAGCTGTGAGCTGCATTTGGAGGATTGCAGGATGGCTGATTATCTGGTTACCGGCGGAGCCGGTTTTATCGGGTCCCATATTTCCGAGGCCCTTTTGAGAGAAGGACACCGGGTGCGGATCCTGGACAACTTTTCAACCGGTCGCCGGGAAAATATTAAAGCGGTCGAGGTGATCGCCCCATTGAATCTGGAAATTATGGAAGGCGATGTCCGTGACCGGAAAACCTGCGACCTGGCCGTCTCCGGTATGGACTTTGTTTTCCATGAAGCAGCCCAGATTTCCGTTCCCGAGTCCGTCCTCGACCCTGAAACCACCCAGGAGGTCAATATCGGAGGAACGTTGAATTTGTTATCGGCCTGCAAAAAGGCCGGGACCAAGAGGCTGGTTCTGGCCAGTTCCACCGCCATATATGGCGACAGCCCCATTGAAAAAGATTCTTTAAAACCTAAAAAAGAATATTTGGCCCCCAATCCCCTTTCTCCTTATGCCCTGAGTAAACTGGTCGGAGAGTATTATTGCCGTCTTTTTTCCAGGATCTATAACGTGCCGGCGGTGGCTTTGCGCTATTTCAATGTCTATGGACCCAGGCAGGACCCCAATTCGGAGTATGCCGCGGTCATTCCCAAATTTATTGAACGTCTCCTCCAGCAGACCCCTCCGCTGATTTACGGGGACGGGAAACAATCCAGGGATTTTGTCTTTGTGGGTGATGTAGTTCAAGCCAACCTTAAGGCAGCCCGCCAACCCGGGATTGAAGGGGAGGTCTTTAATGTGGCCTCAGGGCGTTCCTACACACTTTTGCAATTGTTGGAGCACTTAAAAAATATTCTCCGTTCGGATCAAGGGCCGGTTTTTGCACCGCCCAGAGCAGGGGATATCCGCTATTCGAAAGCCAATATTCAAAAAGCCCGGAAGCTCCTTGGATTTCAACCGGAAACGAGGCTTCGGCAGGGCTTAAAGGCAACGGTTGATT
>CAZSTT010000171.1:1193-3006 GCA_964609705.1 uncultured Thermodesulfobacteriota bacterium | reverse complement strand
CCTGTTTTGCCGAATTCGGGATCCGGGTCACTTGTGTGGACAATGACCTGAAGAAGATCGAGCATCTCAAACAGGGTAAGATCCCCATTTATGAGCCCGGTCTGGAAGAAATGGTCGCGAAAAATGTCAAAGCCAACCGCCTTTTTTTCACCGACAATTTGGATGAAGGGGTTAAGCATTCCCTGGTTGTTTTCATAGCCGTTGGCACCCCTCCGGATCAGCAGGGAAAAGCGGATTTACGGTATGTCAAAGAAGTGGCCCAGGCCATCGGCCGCACCATGGACGGCTACAAACTGATTGTGACCAAAAGCACGGTCCCGGTGGGAACCGGAAAGGTCATCCATGAAATAATCCGCAAGAACCAAAAAGAAAAGCACCCCTTTGATATCGTCTCCAATCCCGAATTTTTGAGGGAAGGTGCGGCCATTGAAGATTTTTTGAGACCCAACCGGGTGGTGATCGGGGCCGAAAGCGATCAGGCGGTAGCCATTATGAAAGACCTTTATTCTCCCCTCTATCTGATCGAGACCCCTTTTGTTATCACCACCGTGGAAACAGCTGAAATGATCAAGTATGCCTCCAATGCCTTCCTGGCCACCAAGATCTCCTTCATCAATGAAATGGCCAATCTTTGTGAAAAAGTGGGGGCCGATATCCATCAGGTGTCCAAGGGAATGGGGTTGGATCAGCGGATCGGCTCAAAATTTTTACACCCCGGCCCGGGATTCGGCGGTTCCTGTTTTCCCAAAGACACTTCCGCCCTGGCTCAATTAGCCGATTCCCTGGGCTATGATTTTGAAATCGTCAAATCGGTTATCCGGGTCAATCAACGTCAGAAAAAAAGGATGGTTGATAAAATCCTCCAGGCCGTCGGCCCGGTGAAGGGCAAAACCCTGGGCGTCTTAGGCATTACCTTTAAACCCAATACCAACGATATTCGAGAGGCCCCGTCCCTGTTCATCATCAAAAAACTGGAATCTCTGGGGGCCAGGATCAAGGCCTATGATCCGGCGGGTATGGAAGAAGGCCGGAAAATACTGAAAAAGGTTTTATTTCAAGAAAATATCGAAGAGGTCGGAAAAGGGGCGGATGCCCTGATCCTGGTTACCGAATGGAACCCCTTTCGAACCATCGATTGGGCCAAAATGAAATCCCTATTGAAACGTCCGCTGGTTATTGATTTAAAAAATATGTATGAACCGGCGAAGATGCATCAGTTAGGGATAAAATATTATTGTGTAGGCAGACCGACTATTGAGTAAACCCAAAGAACCCTTGCCGGCCAAACTGGGGATCGGGATCATCTATCAAGAAAAGAAGGCGGCCGATTCCGTATGGCTGACTATGGAAAAAATCTGGGGGTCCATGGATGTTATTTCTGAAGTGAGGCCCTTTGATTATACCGAATATTATAAAGAAGAAATGGGCCGTCCTTTAGTTCGCCGCTGGGCATTCTTCAAGGAGTTGGTCCCTCAGGATCGTTTGGCTGATATAAAATGGCAGGCCCTGGAGATAGAGAGACAATGGACCGTCCAAGAGAAACGGCGATTGAATCTCGACCCGGGACTGATAACCGCCGAAAGACTGGTCCTGGCAACCGGAAAGAATTTCAGTCACCGGATTTACCTGGGGCAAGGGATCTTTGGGGATTTGACCATGATCTTCAGTAAAGGAACTTACCGGCCTCTGCCCTGGACCTATCCGGATTATAAGGATGAACAGGCGATCGGGATGTTTAATAAGATCAGGGAGAAATACCTCGGGGATATTTCAATAAAAGGATTGGAGGAATCAAGGGTTCAAGGATTCTAGG
>CAZSTT010000171.1:0-1093 GCA_964609705.1 uncultured Thermodesulfobacteriota bacterium | reverse complement strand
CACCAAATGATTAAAAGTATGACGGGTTTTGCACAGACGGTGTTTTCGGATAAAAGCCTGCAGATAACCATTGCCGTCCGCACCTATAACAACCGCTTTTTGGATGTCAATTTAAGACTGAACAATGCTTTTTTCCCCCTCGAAGACCGGATCAAATCCTACATCGCTTCCCGAGTCTCCCGGGGACGGGTGGAAGTCGCCATCCAGTTAGCGTCTCAGGAGAAACTCCGGAATGGAAATATCGCCATCAATTGGGAAATGGCCCGGACTTACTGTGGATTATTGACCGATTTGAAAAAGACCCTGAACATTTCCGGCCCCCTGGCCTTAAACGATCTTCTTTCCTTAAAAGATCTCGTGGTCTATCAGGAGAGTTCCTTCCCCGAGGAAGTCCTCTGGCGAAAACTGGCCCCTCCTTTGAAAAAGGTTTTTGATGCCTTGCAAAAAATGCGTTCCCAGGAAGGACGGAATGTAAGCCGGGATTTGCAGGAACGCTTAAAGGTGATCCAGTCCGGTGTCGATTTCATCTCTCAAAAAGTTCCCCAGGTCATTGAAGCCTACCAGGTTCGCTTAAGAGAACGGATCAAGAAAATATCTCAAGGGGTGGAAGTGGATCCCGTTCGTCTGGCCCAGGAGGTAGCGATTATGGCCGACCGGTCGGATATTTCCGAAGAACTGATTCGTCTGGGAAGTCATTTAAAACAGTTTAGAGACCTTTTTAAAGATACCCAGACCGTGGGTAAAAAAATGGAGTTTCTCCTTCAGGAGATGAACCGGGAGGTCAACACCATTGGATCGAAGGCCATGGACAGCACTATCTCCCATCAGGTGGTTTCGATCAAATCCGAACTGGAAAAATTAAGGGAACAAGTTCAGAATATTGAATAGAAAACAGCCGTCAGTAGACAGCGATTAGCCATTCTGAAAAGGACATTGGAATAAATCCTCTTTGACAAAGTTCTTCAATAATCCTATCCCCGTGTTGTTTTTTCTGCTGAAGGCTGAAGGCTAAAAGCTAAACAGTCAGGCCACGTTTTTGGTGGCGTGACACCACCATACGGTCACCTTTGGTGACCTAATCAGGAGGCTTCTG
>CAZSTT010000170.1:5090-8472 GCA_964609705.1 uncultured Thermodesulfobacteriota bacterium | reverse complement strand
AATAGATTCCCGGATCGCGATAGACGCCGAACACCTTTCGGTAAACATCACAACATTCCTGCAGGGTGGCCTGCTCTTTGACGGCCTCGATCAGAAAAGGCATGACATTTTCCTGACCGGCACAGGCCTCGCCCAGTCGATCCAGACATTCCCGGACTTTTTTATTGTTCCGGCTGTTCTTAATGGCCTGGGTGCGGGCGATCTGCTTCGTTTCCAGTTCCGGATCAATCTTCAAGGTTTCCACCGGCGGCGCTTCTTCCGTCTTGTATTTATTGACGCCGACCATAATTTTATCCTGCCGGTCGATCTGCTGCTGAAATTTATAAGCGGAGTCGGCGATCTCCATCTGGGGATAATGCCGTTCCAGGGCTTCAATCATCCCGCCCAGATCATCGATCTTTTGAATGTACTCCATCGCTTTGGATTCCATCTCGTTGGTTAAGGCCTCAACAAAATAAGACCCGCCCAAGGGATCGATCGTGTTGACCACTCCGGATTCCTCGGCGATAATCTGCTGGGTCCGCAAGGCGATCGTGGCCGCCTCTTCGGTGGGTATGGCTAAGACCTCGTCCAGGGAGTTGGTATGCAAGGATTGGGTTCCACCCAGAACCGCCGACAGGGCCTGGAGCGTAGTCCGGATCACATTATTATAGGGTTGCTGGGCGGTGAGCGAACAACCGGCGGTTTGGGTGTGAAATCGCAGCCACCAGGACCTGGGATTTTCGGCCTTAAACCGTTCTTTCATGAAACGGGCCCACATCCGCCGGGCCGCCCGGTATTTGGCGATTTCTTCAAAAAAATCGTTGTGGGCGTTAAAGAAAAAAGAAAGACGGGGGGCGAAATCATCCACCTTCAAACCCCGATCCATGGCCGCCTGAACATAAGCCAATCCATCGGCCAGGGTGAAGGCCAGTTCCTGAACGGCCGTAGCCCCGGCCTCCCGGATATGGTAACCGCTGATGCTGATGGTGTTCCACCGGGGGACTTCCTGGGTTCCGAAGGCGACGGTGTCGATCACCAGTCGAACCGAGGGCCGGGGAGGACACATAAAAGTCTTTTGGGCGGCGAATTCTTTCAGCATATCGTTCTGGATAGTCCCGCCCAGCTTGTTTCTGGGGATTCCCCTTTTTTCGGCCATGGCGATATACATGGCCCAGATCACCGAGGCCGGGGGATTAATGGTCATGGAAGTGGTGATCCGTTCGATGGGCAAACCGTCAAAGAGGATCTCCATATCTTTCAAGGTATCGATGGCTACCCCGCATTTTCCGCATTCCCCTCGGGCCATGGGAGAATCCGTATCATACCCCATCAGGGTGGGCATATCAAAAGCGGTAGAAAGTCCGGTTTGACCCTGTTGGACCAAATAGTGAAAACGCTTATTGGTATCCTCGGCCGAGCCCAGTCCGGCAAACATGCGCATGGTCCACAACCGGCCACGGTACATGGAAGGTTGAACCCCCCGGGTGAAGGGATAGGCGCAGGGGAAGGAAATATCCCTTTCATAATCCATTTCCGATATATCCTCCGGGGTATAAATCTCTTTGATCTCCAAATCGGAAACAGTAGAAAAGCGTTTATTCCGTTCCGGTATCCCGGAAAGCTGGGAAGACAACTCCCCTTGCCATTCCTTTTTACCTTTCTTGGCCTTATCAATCTGATCTTCTTTAAACATGGTCACCTTTCAATACCCTTTCGATCCGGGACCCCTTGGGCAAAATAATGCTTATGATTTTTCATTTCCGTAACCAGATCGGCTTTCTCCAATATTTTTGGATCGGCATTGCGCCCCGTCAATACCAGTTCCATAAACTCCGGTTTTATCCGGATCAGATCCAGCACCTCTTCAACCGAAATGAGTCCAAAATCCAGGGCGACATTGATTTCATCCAGAATCAGAAGGTCGTATTCTCCTCCAAGCAGAACTTCTTTAGCGAAACCAAGAGCCGTAGCCGCCAGGGCCCGGTCCTGGGGAGACGGATTCCCTTTGGAAATAAATCCGGATCGCCCCATGGGCTTAATGGTCAACCAGGGGGACATTTTTTCGGCGGCCAGCAGTTCCCCGGTTTTATCCTCCCCCTTCATGAATTGAATCATCATCACCCTAAACCCGTGTCCGGCGGCCCTGAAAGCCAAACCCAGCGCTGCGGTGGTCTTGCCTTTCCCGTCGCCGGTATAAACCTGGATCTTGCCTTGAAGCCGATCTTCAGCCAATCTGTTTTCCTTCCAACAGGGACCTGGCAATGACCAGCCGTTGAATCTCCGAGGTGCCTTCATACAGAGTCGTCACCCGGGCATCCCGGGCCATTCGCTCCACCGGATAATCAGCGGTATAGCCGTATCCCCCTAAAATCTGGACGGCGTTATAGCAAGCCCGGTTAGCCGCCTCCGAAGCCAGCAACTTGCCCATGGAGGCTTCCCGGGTAAAGGGTCTTCCTGTTTCTTTCAGAAAGGCGGCCCGTAAAACCAGCATTTGGGCCGCCGAAAGTTCGGTATAGGAATCAGCTATCATCCACTGAATAGCCTGAAAACTGGAGATGGGCTGGCCGAATTGTTCCCTGCTATTGGCATAATCCACGGCAAAATCCATGGCCGCCCGGCCGATACCGATGGACATGGAGCCGATCCCGATACGGCCCCCGGCCAGTTCCATCAGGGAAATACGAAAGCCGTCATCCAGGGAACCCAGGAGATTTTCTTTGGGGATCCGACAGCGGTCAAAGGTAAGCGGATTGGTGCTGGAGCCTCTTTGACCCATCTTTCTTTCATCAGTCCCCACCTGATAACCGGGGGTCTCTTTTTCGACCACGAAAGCGCTGATCCCCCGGCCTTTCGGCGCCTTCTTATTTGTTACAGCCCAGACCACCGTCACTCCCGCATACTCGGCGCTGGAGATAAATATCTTCTGCCCGTCCAGGACCCATTCGTTCCCATCCAGAACCGCTGTGGTCTTCATCCCCGCCGGATCGGACCCGGCTCCGGGTTCGGTCAGCCCGAAGGCCCCGGCCGGGTATTCCCCGGAACACAAACGCGGGATATGTTTCTGCTTAACTTCGTCCGTTCCGAATTCCAGCAAGACCTCGGCTACCATATTGGTCACCGACATGGTGACCGCTGTCGATGCACACCCGGCCCCGATCTCAGTCAGCGCCAGACTGTAGGCCACGACCCCAATCTCGGTTCCCCCGTAAGCCTCGGGAATATTGACCCCCATGAGACCCAAATCGGCCATTTTTTTTAAATTTGTTTTTAAGATATTCCGATCCTTGGTCTCATCCAGCCGGGCGGCTTGAGGGGCCAGTTCGGTTCGCGAAAAATCCCGGCACATCTCCTGAATCATCTTTTGTTCTTCGGTCAGGGCGAAATTCATAAAATCCTTTGA
>CAZSTT010000170.1:0-4990 GCA_964609705.1 uncultured Thermodesulfobacteriota bacterium | reverse complement strand
TTGGCAATAACCACCCGCATGATCTCATTGGTGCCTTCGTAGATCTGGGTGATCTTGGCGTCTCTCATGTGGCGTTCCATGGGGTATTCCTTGCAATATCCGTATCCTCCCAGGATTTGAACCCCTTCAACGGCCGCTTGCATAGCCGTGTCCGAAGCATACATCTTGGCCATAGCCGCCGCCTTTTCATGATGCTGGTGATTGTCCTCCATCCAGGCGGCCCTCAGAGTCAATAGCTCGGCGGCATCCAGCCGGGTGGCCATATCGGCCAATTTCCATTGAATAGCCTGTAAGGCGGCAATCGGTTTCCCAAATTGCTCGCGGGTCTTGGCGTATTCCAGGCCTTCCTCCAGGACCGCCCGTCCGATTCCAATGGCCTGAGAGGCAATACCGACCCGTCCCCCATCCAGAGTGGTCAGCATCTGTTTGAATCCTTCCCCGGGTTTTCCCAGCAAGGCATCTTGGGGTAACCGGGCATTGTCGAAGATCATTTCCGCGGTCCCGGAGGCATTGATCCCCATTTTCTCTTCAACCCGCCCCAGGGAATATCCCGGCGTGTTTTCCAGGTCCACAATAAACGAACTGATCCCTTTTGAGCCTTTCCCCTTGTCGGTCACTGCGGCCAAAACGCAGAAACCGGCCACATTCCCACTGGTGATGAATTTTTTCTCACCATTGATCACCCATTGGTCGCCCTCTAAAACCGCTGTGGTCCGCATGCGGGCCGGGTCCGATCCCGCCCCGGCTTCAGTCAGACCGAAACAGCCCAGTTTTTCCCCGGCGGCTACCGGAGACAGGTATTTTATTTTTTGTTCATGAGTTCCATAGGTCATCACCGGAAAACAATAGAGGGAGTTATTGACCGACATAATGGCCCCGGTGGAGGCGCAGGCTTTGGAGATCTCGATCAAGGCCACTACATAGCTGACATAATCCATCCCGCCCCCTCCATATTCCTCGGGAACGGCAATACCCAGAAATTTAAGGTCGGCCAGCTTTTTACAAATTTCTGCCGGATGTTCATGGGTAGCATCCAGGCGAGCGGCTACGGGTTTGATTTCAGCTTCGGCGAACTTGCGAGCCATCTCCCGCACCATCTGCTGTTCTTCAGTTAAATTAAAATCCATATTTAGTCTCCTTTAATAAACCTTATTAAGAAAATATGGGCACAGGATTCAAGGGTTCAAGGGTTTTATTTTCCACGCCTTTCACTTGAACCCTTGCCCCCCTGGCTCCTTGAAACCTTTGTTTTTTATTTCCGTTCCAGTACCATCGCCGCTCCCATCCCCCCGCCTACGCAAAGGGTAGCCAAACCGAGGGCGGCATTTCTTTTCATCATTCCAAAGAGCAGGGTAATCAATATCCTGGCTCCGCTGGCTCCTATCGGATGCCCCAGGGCAATGGCACCGCCGTTGACATTGACCTTTTCCAAATCCCAACCCATCTCCCGGTTGACCGCTACTGCTTGAGCAGCAAAGGCTTCGTTGGCTTCAATCAGATCCAGGTCGGCTGCTGAAAGTCCGGCTTTCTGCAGGGCCTTCCTGGAGGCCGGGATGGGACCGGTGCCCATAATCGAAGGATCCACCCCGGCGGTAGCATAGGATCGGATATAAGCCAGGGGTTGTAATCCCATAGCCCTGGCCTTATCCAGGGACATGACCACCAGGGCCGCTCCCCCGTCGTTGATACCCGAAGCATTTCCGGCCGTCACGGTCCCATCCTTTTTAAAGGCCGGTTTAAGCCTGGCCAGATCGGCCAGGGTCGTGGCCCGTGGATGTTCATCCTTATCAAAAGAAAGGGGATCCCCTTTCTTTTGGGGAATCGGGACCGGAATGATCTCGTCTTTAAACCGGCCTTCAGCCTGGGCTTTCAAGGCATTCTCCTGGCTGCGCAAAGCCAAAAGATCTTGATCCTCCCGGGAGATGTCGAATTTTTCGGCTACCTTTTCAGCGGTGATCCCCATATGGACCTGTCCGAAAACATCCTGGAGTCCATCATAAATCATCAGGTCGACCAATTCACTGTTGCCCATCCGGGATCCCCAACGGGCCTGTCTCAAAGCATAGGGGGCCAGACTCATACTTTCCATTCCCCCGGCCACAACGATATCGGCATCCCCGGCCAGGATGGTTTGAGCGGCCATCATCACCGACTTTAAACCGGAGGCACAAACCATATTGATGGTCGTTGCCGGAACTTCCTTAGGAATTCCCGAATGAATCACCACTTGACGAGCGGGATTCTGGCCTTGTCCGGCTTGGAGGACATTGCCCAATATGACTTCTTCAACCTTTTCCGGGGGAACGGAGGACCTTTGTAAAGCCTCCCTGACGGCAATAACCCCCAATTGAACTGCGGAAATATCTTTAAGACCCCCACCGAATCGCCCCACCGGGGTGCGGGCCGCACCAACAATCACTACTTCTTTCATAGAAACCTCCCTTGAAAACAGGGTACAAGGATTCAAGGGGTCCAGGGTTCGAGTGACGGGTTTACCCCTTGACCCCTCGAACCCTTGAATCCTCGCCCCCTTTTTATGGTCTTTCCACTATCAGACTGACCGCTTCTCCTCCACCCAGACACAACGAAGCCATCCCTCGTTTGTCCCCTCTTTCTTTCAGGGCATGTATTAAGGTGACCAGAACCCTGGCCCCGCTGGCCCCGATCGGATGTCCCAGGGCGACCGCGCCCCCATGGACATTGACTTTCTCAGGATCAAGCCCCAATTCTTTAATGACCGCCACCGTGGAAGAAGAAAAAGCTTCATTGACCTCTTGAAGGTCAATGTCCTTAATGGATAATCCTGCTTTTTTAAGCACCTTGGGGATGGAAAGCAAAGGGGCCACTAAAACATATTTAGGATCCAAACCGGAAGATCCCTGAGCGCCTACCCGAACCAAAGGGGTTATATTAAGCTCGCGGACCTTGGCCCCGGACATCAGGACCAGGGCAGCCGCTCCATCGCTGATTTTGGAAGCATTCCCGGCCGTGACCGTCCCGTTTTCTTTAAACGCCGGTTTTAGGGAGGAAAGGGCCGAGAGCTGGGTTTCACGGACGATTTCATCCTGATCGAAGATGAGCGGTTCTTTCCCCTTTCGAGGGATGGAAACCGGCAAGATTTCTTTAATAAATTTTCCTTCGCCTTTGGCCTTTAATGCCTTTTGGTAGGAATGATAGGCAAATAAATCCTGCTCTTCTCGGCTGACCCCATATTTTTCGGCACATAATTCGGCGCTGACACCCATCAAAAAATTATTGTTAATGTCTCTCAAGCCGTCATGATCCATTGAATCGATGAGCACTCCGTTGCCCATGCGATACCCGGTTCGAACCCGATCTAAATAAAAGGGTGCCTGGCTCATATTTTCCAGCCCGCCGGCTACGACCACGTCGGCATCCTTCAAGGCAATGGCCTGGGCGGCCAGCATCACTGCTTTTAACCCGGAACCGCAGACCTTATTCACAGTGAGCGCCCCGACCTCATAAGGAAGCCCGGCTTGAAGCATGGCCTGTCGAGCCGGATTCTGTCCTAAACCGGCAGGGAGAACATTACCCATAATGACCTCATCCACCTGTTCTTGGTCCAACCCGGCCCGGGCGACAGCCTCGGAGATGACCAGCGCCCCCAACTCAGTGGCCTTTACCGCACTCAGGCTTCCATTAAATGCCCCTACAGGAGTCCTTACCCCGCTGACGATATATACTTCTTCCTGCATAGTCTGATTCCTTTATCATAAGTTTAAGAGGTCCTGGTTAAAAACTTTATCCCAGGCCTGGGAAATTCGGTAAGAGGTCGGAGTCTTTTTATTTGGCACTGATTAATTTGTCTTTCGATTCTCCTTAAGCGTAGCTGAGGGGGAGGCGGCATGAGGGTCTTTATGAAACGCTTCATCCAGATAATCCAGGGTCTTTTGTTGATGGCGGATGATTTTTCCGGCCACCATAAAAACCACCATCTCGGACATATGGACGGCATGATCAGCAATCCGTTCCAGATATTTGGCGACGAACATGATCTTCATGGCCCGAGGGATAAGGATGGCTTTTTCTCCCATCATGTTAAGGAGCTCTTCGATCACCTTCTTATAAGTATCATTGACGTAGGTATCATCCCGGCAGACCCCCAGGGCCATTTCAATGTCTTCATTGACAAAGGCTTCCAGGGAGCGGTGGACCAGATCCTCGGTGGCTTCGGCCATAATTGGGAGGTGAAAACAGACGCCGCTGCGAGGTTCTTCTACCATCTCCAGGGAACGGCTGGCTATATTGGTCGCCAAATCCCCCATGCGTTCCAGGGTGGTGATG
The DNA here is from genome assembly GCA_964609705.1 of uncultured Thermodesulfobacteriota bacterium. GTDB lineage: Bacteria > Desulfobacterota > RBG-13-43-22 > RBG-13-43-22 > RBG-13-43-22 > RBG-13-43-22. The sequence continues at coordinate 685 of CAZSTT010000170.1, read as the reverse complement.
ATTTTCATGGCCGTGGAAATGAACCGTAAATCCCTACCGGCGGGCTGACGCAGGGCAATAAGCCTCAAACACATTTCTTCCGTGTCCACTTCCAGCTCATTGATCAGATGATCAGACTCAATAATCTTCTGTGCCAGATTGGGATCCCTATACATAACCGAGGTAATGGCCGAAACCACATTGTTTTCTACCATCTCCCCCATCCGGAGAATTTTTTGCTTCAACAGATTGAGTTCTTCATCATATTTGGTGTTGATGTGTGATCGTTCCATAAACCGGTTCCGCGACCCTTTCTAAAATGTATTGTAACGGTCTTAAATCAGGTTATTAAAACCATCCGGACTCGTTTCTGTTAAGCAAAGCAAAAAAGGGTATCCTCAGGGAGACCTTTGAAAAATGTTAAATTTTGTTCAATATCAAGGATGACGAAAATTTTAACCGCAGGAATACATCTAGTATTTCGAGGATTAAAATTTGAGTCAGACGCAGAGATTGGGCAAAAGAGGGCATTTTTCAAAGGTTCTCCCAGGGATATTTCAGCCAATCAATCCTCTTAATATTCCCGAAGGTTGGATCACCCCTATGATCTTTCCACCATCTTCAACCGGTATTATATCCAGGTCAAGATCTTCCATAATCCGGATCACTTCAAACAAATTCTGATTGGGACGGGCGAAAACTTCAT
>CAZSTT010000169.1:0-8472 GCA_964609705.1 uncultured Thermodesulfobacteriota bacterium | reverse complement strand
TTAATTATATTTCTTCATCTTCACAATATCAAGCCAGAAGAGATCCAACCAGGACCTCCAGGTTCTGATTGACCGTCCTAAGATTGGCCTCCATCTCATCGGCCTGATGTGCCAATCCTATTGATAGGGGCATTTCATTATAACCTTCGGTATTTAATGTTCAATTAGTTTCCATCCGGAAATTCGAATTTCCGGATGGAAACACCTGGATTTCCGCATGAAGCTCTCGCCAGAAACCCTTTTTAAAAGGGTTTCTGGCCCTAGATGATGGCCGGTATCGGAGTGTTCTCATCCGGAAGGTTTTTCCGGATGAGAACTAATTAGATATCATCCCGCTGATTTTCCCGACGGTTAGTGGTAGCCGGGTGCCAGCTATTTTTACACCCTGTAAGGGAGAGGGCTTGATTCCGGAAATGATCAGGAGAGAAATGGGGTTCATAGACTTTCATTTTTCTTGACCTGCGATATCTATTGAGATAATTTCAACCCTAAAAGGTTTCCCAATAAATCGACCTGTCCCGCTCTTATGCCACGGTTCTTCTCAATTGGGATTGGAGCACAAGGTGTCCAATATGGTGGAACAAGTACCAGGCCGACGGATTTATCATGCATTCCAACCGGAGCTGCAAGACCTATTCGCTCGGTCAGTATGATATCCGGAAAAAGGTTTCAGACCTGACCGGCAAACCCGACTTGATCATCGAGGCCGATCACACCGATTCCCGCAGTTATGCCCCTGTTCAAGTCGAAAAGCCGATCAAGGCTTTTGTGGAAATGGTTCGGCAGAAATAAAAACGAACGGCCTTCTTAAGTAAGGAGGAAAATATGGATCGATTAAATCGGTTTTTTATTATTACAGTAGTTTTGCTCGGGATGATCTTATGGGGATGGTCAGCCATTCCCTCAATGGTTTTGGCCCAGTGTCCCCCGAAGGAAAAACTCCAGGAGGGAATCCGTAAGACTTTTCCAAGATTACAGTTTGAGATTATCCGAATCGATCCAAGCTCTTTTAAAGGTCTTTGCCAGATTCAACTTAAAATAGGGGCTCAAAATCACCTGCTCTATACCGATATTCAGGGGGAGTTCGTTTTGGCCGGAAATCTTCATGAATTGAAAACCGGTAAGAATTTGACCCAGGAAGCCTTTCAGAGCCTGAACCGGCTGACGCCCGAGGAACTTCGCCAGTTGGAATCCCTGACCGCCTTCACCCTGGGCCAAGGGAAAAAAGTGGTCTATCTGGTTACCGATCCCCAATGTCCCTATTGCAAACAGGCCGAGACTCTTTTAAAGAAATTAGTTGAAAAAGAAGATTTGATGGTTCGCTTCCTGTTTTTCCCTTTGGATTCGCACCGAGGGGCCAGAGAACAATGTGTTTCCATCCTCTGCGATCAAAAAGGAATTGAGGGCTATGACACCGGGTATCGGTCGGAAAACCAATGTCCGGAGGGAATAAAAAAAGTAGAGCAAACGATGGCTTTGATGCAGAAAAAAGGGATTAATTCCACGCCGACTTTTATTTTCATGGATGGAATCTATCAGTCCGGGCTGCTTAATGAAGAATCTTTGCTGAATTGGCTGCGGTCGGGCCAACCGGCGGCCAAATAAATCTGAATCGAACAAAATCATCAGGCCGTGATGAGATGCAAATCTAAGACCAACTGCCTGAGAGCCAACCTTCTCCTCTTGAGTTAGATCTTTCTCCGGTCTTCTTTCCTTTCCGGTTATCTTTTAGGAGATCACCATCCTCTGATCCAAAGCAAGCATTCCTCTTAACCATTGGGAAGGGGTGCTCTTAAAAAGAAAAGGGACAGTTTGAAGAAGTTCGACAAACTGTCCCTTTTGATGGAATATCCAGTGAGGATAAGAAACTATTTTTTTTCAGGAGCTGGAGCCGGAGCCGGAGCTGGGGTTTCAGCCTTTTTCTCCTCACCAGCCGGAGCCGGAGCCGGAGCTGGTTCCGGTGCTTTTTGTTCAGCCGCGGGTGCGGGTGGGGGAGCCTCCTCCTTTTTCTTACAACCCAGGGCAAAAGAAAAGACTACGAACAACATTACGACGAGCACCAAGGAAATTATTTTCCGCATTTCGATTCACCTCCTTTACTTAATTTAAAACGCTTTGTCGTCTTAAAAATAATCAAAATACCAAATATCAATCTTTTTTCAAGAAGATAGATGACGTAAACTATTATTTAAAGTGAGATAATAGGCGATATAAAAGCCTATGTCAAGAGATTTTTTACTTAATCACTTCCAGGTCGATCAGCCTTAATTTCCCCTTATCTCTAATAAATTCCCCCATGACCCAGTAACCAACCTGAAGGTCGGACAATTCAAAATCCGAGGCATCCAGGACTTGGTCGTTAATGGTAATCGTGCCTCGTTTTTCATTGATTTGGGATATACGTCCCTCGATGGGTTCCGGTTCGCTGCCCCAAACTTCAAGGCTCATGGAAGCTAACAGCAATAAAGCAATGATTAGAAAAAAGCGGGATTTTTGGGAGGCATTCATTTGGTCGATCCTTTCTTTTTATGTAGGATCTTTTGCCGGACCCCGGCCATCAAAATAGGCCAGGCAATCGTGGCATCGCATAAAACCTCGGCATAACGACCGCCATCTTCGATAGGGGCGAATTTTCCCCAGGAAACCCCTTCTGAATAGGTGCAGCCACTTAAGCCCCCCCAGTGAGCAGGCTCCGGGCAGATACGAACTCCATATGAAAAACGTTTCAACGGAAGAGATTCTTTTAACCGATGCTGCAGGATTTCCAAAAACGGGCCAACCTGCTGGGCCCAGTTACGAGGTACCCCCCCTCCGATAGTAAATATCCCCATTTTGGAAGCCTTGAGAATGCGCTGGGTATAGGAACCCAGATCAAAAAAGGGATTGAAATTAAAGGCCATCTGGCCAAGGGCCTCGGCCGGATTTTTGGCTTTTTTTGATTCTAAAACCTTTCGGATGACACAAGTGGCCATATCCAGACCCAACTCCGAATCGGTGAAGGCCGGGATATAGACCGGGACCCCCTTTAAATAGGCGTTACGTAAGATGCCGGGCTGGGTGGTGATTTCAGACAAGTATTTCCCGACCTCCCGACAAAAAATTTCAGAGGAAAGCGGGGCTGTTTCCAGATCCATGCCTTCTAAAACTCTGGAAATGATTTCTTCGATATGATTCAAATTTTTTTCCATTTCCAGAGTATCATAGATCCGGTTATATCCTAAATCATAGAGGGCGGCGTCTGATTTGGCAGGGTCATATTTGTAATGGGTTAATCCTACCGATTCAATCAGACCATGGGCCATCAAGGCCCCGGTGGAAATGATAACATCCAGCCAACCCCAGTCGATCATATCGCAAATGATCATCCCCATCTTGGCCACTGACATGGCCCCGGAGAAGGTCCCAACTTTCAGACAATCCGGATCAGAGACCATTTCAAAGAAAACTTCCTGGGCTTCGCCCAATGTCCGGCCGCCAAAGGCTGTTTGGGCCATATCCGAAAGCAAGGAAGAAAAATCGTCACTCTTTTTAATATCAAGACTCTTGAGAGGAGTTAGCCCGTCCTGGCATCCATCGTGCAGATCAGTCCAAGATCGTACTTTAGGTTCGGACATAGGGGTTTTCTTTCCTGGTTTTAAAAAACAGATAAGAGAGAAATTTAAACATTGATTTGGCGATCACAAATTCCGATAATCGAGACCCCGGCAAAGGCATAAGCTCACAAATATCCGCCCCCCGGACCTGGCCCTGAGCGACCACCATCTTGAAAATATCCAGCAGGTGATGCCAGGAAAGACCCCCTGGTTCCGGGGTTCCGGTCCCGGGGACCAGAGAAGGATCTAAAGCATCTGTATCCAGACTGAGATATAAATTCCTGCCGGCCATAAGGGAAAACTCATCCCGGAATCGGTCCAGACCGTTATGAAAAAGAATTTCCTGACCGGAAAAGGACCGGATTTGGGGTTGATCAGATAGAAATTCTTGTTCTTCCTTGGATAAACTTCGGAGTCCCAGGTGGAAAATAGGACAACCCAATTCGGCTATTCGTCGGAGGGTGCAGGCATGGGAAAAAGGAGAGCCTTCCCACGAATCCCGTAAATCCGCATGGGCATCCAAAACCAGGACCACCAGATCGGGACAGTATTGTTTAACCCCCTGGACCAGGGGAAAGGTAATCGTGTGTTCTCCGCCTAAGGCCAGGATCATTTTTTCTTGATCCCGGTAGGGCTGTAAGTGGGCATTGATATCGCGAATCATCATTTCAGGCCCATGATGATTTCTGGGGATATCGGGGAGGGTCAGGCAGGTTCCGTAGGACATTGGATCCCACCTCAATTCCTCATCCCAAAGTTCAACCTGGTGGCTGGCCTGAAGGATAGCCTCAGGGCCAAAACGGGTTCCCGGTTGAAAACTGGTCGTTGAATCGTAAGGAATAGGTTGGATGAGAACATCCGCCGTTTCTGGAGATAGGCCGGTTTCATCCAATCCCAGAAAATTAAGGGTTCGCAAAGGATTGTCCTACCAAGTTATGATGGAAATCCTGATCCAGAATTTCCTTTAAGGCTCCAACACTCAGAGCAAAAAAACGGCTGCCACCACCACGGTCGTCCACATACCATCTCCCCGGGCTGTGCAGGTGGTGGAAAAGGTATCGACGATCTTACCGCTCATTCGATAGATTTCCCGCCGTTCATCATAGTCCTTTTGCGGGTCAAAATCAATTCCCAGGGTGGTGGCCAGCATGGTGGAGGCTAAATCTTCTGCAAAATCGGCCATTTCTTTTTCGTTTTCGCCGAAAGCCGAGTGTTCGGATAGATATCCATAGTGATACTCGTCGGCCGGAACAGCCAGACCGATGGAAGCCCCCATCAGCCTTTCCGGTTCATTGGAACTGATTCTGGCCAAAACACAGAAGGTGATTTGTCCGGGTAAAAGCTCTCTGATCCCTTCTTCAAAAGGGATTATTTTACAGTTAGGGGGGAAAATAGAGGAAACATATACCAGGTTGCATTTTTCGATCCCGGCATCTCTTAAAGCCAGTTCAAAGGATTGGAGCTTGGCCTTGTGCCTCCCTATCCCCTTGGTAAAAAAGATCTTTTGGGGAACCAACCAGGCATTATCCAACCGGCCTTCTTCTTTAATTTTTTTTGCTTTGGAGATTGTCAAGGCGTTCATCCTCAAATATTAAAAAGTCAAATCATATATGATAATTTTGGGGGAAAAGTCAAGGTTAAAATGCCAGGAGTCGTTTTTTCATTTCCCGGACGCCTAACTCCATTAAGGGCTTGAGTTGGACGATGTCCATGGTATTGTATAAGATCAGACGTTCCAAGGCGGATTCGTCTCCCCACTGGTAATCCTTCCAGAGGAGAACGGCGTCGAATCCGTTTAATCCCTTAACCGCCGGATCCCTAAAAAGACCCAGCTGTTCCTCTATAGATTTCAATCCTCCCCGAAGCCCCAATTTTCTCAGGAAAAAGCGAAGATCAATATGAGCCGGGGGGAGATCAATATCTCTGAACCAACGCCGGAGATAAGGCAGATCGAAGCAAGAACCGTTAAAGGTGATGACCAGTGAAAAGGAGGCCAGGGCTTGTTCAAAATCATCCAAATTGCGGCCGTTGACAAAGGTTTGGACCATCCTTCCGTCATAAAGACCGATAACGGTGATCTCATCCATTCCCTGATATCCCCCGCTGGTTTCAATATCCAAAAAAACGGCCCGGCTCTGAAAGGTTTCATAAATCCGCCAGAGGTCGGAGGGAGGAAGGGCCTTTACAAAGTAACCGAGGTTATCCCGATTTTCCAAAGAGATTTCAATCTCCCGGCTTATAACGGCATCCCGCTCCCGGGAAAAAACCGGTTTTTTAAGATCCAGGAAATCGTGCCAGGTCCGGATTCCCCGGTCCCAAAGAAGTTGTTCGGTTTTAGGTCCGATCCCGGTAATATGGATGAAGGTGTTTTCTAACAAAAGGTGATTTTCCTTTAGTCGGATGGAGAACTTAAATTCCGGAGTAATGGAGTATTGGTTAAAAACCAGTACTCCATCACTCCAATTTACCTATCTTATCAAAAAGGCATAGAATTCTGGAAAAAATTATTTCCCACTGGTCAGGTTTGGTCAAAAGGCACGGTTAAATTCGGGTCAGCATTGATGAATAATCATTGTTGACCTCGATCATATCCAACAATACCGAGATCTGACCACGGTGGTGGGTCTGGTGATTGAACCACTGCAGAAGAATTTTCCATAATTCCTTCTCAACATCATCCCCTTTAAAATTCTTGTAGGTAATAACAGAATTCAATACGGTTTCATCGATCTCTTCGATAAATTGCAGGATAACTTCATCCACCTGCTTCCGGTGTTGAAATAGTTTGGTATAATCCGTTTCGAATTTTTTCCTTAAATTGTTTCCATCCAAGGGAACTATTTTACTGACCGTCAAGGCATTACTATCTTTGAAGACATCCCGGAAACGTTTTAGCCAAAAAAGATCGGAGAACAAGAGATGCAACAGGGTCTCGAAGATGGTCGGATAAAAAGCATTAGTTTTGGTCATGATCTTTTCTTGGCTCAAAGGCTCGATTAATTCTATGATACTCTGGTTGACGCTACCGTTATATTGGGCGAGTGCCTGAAAAACCGTTTTCATTCCATCCCCTTTCTAAAAAACTTGTATGCCAACTCTTTTTATATCTTTTTCTTAGTGACGGTCAAGACCAAAACAGTGACAAGTTTTTGTGAAATTCTTTTTTGAGGCTGATGACTTATAAAAATGACTTATAAAAGGGGATAATATATTAGCTGTTTCTCTTCCGGAAATGAAATTTTCGGAAGAGAAACAGCGGCGATCAGCGGTCAGCCCCTAGAAAAATCTATTAAAAGAGCTTTGGCGGACCGCTATAGGCTAATCGCGGTCGGCTGCAACCGAAATCTGAGGTTTTCCATATGATAAGTTGCTTAATTATATGGTCATTTATTTTATTTTTGACAATCCCAACCGTCTGACTTAAATTGTAAAAACCAATCATACCTTGGAAAATAATGATGAAAGAATCTCGTAATATCCGAATCTTAGTGGTTGATGATGAACAAAACCAACGGGAGCTGCTCCAGGGTTTTCTGCAAAAGAAAGGTTATCCGGTGCAGACGGCTGAAGGCGGGAAACAGGCCCTGGCCTGGCTTAAAGACCATGTCTGCGAGGTCATCCTGACCGACCACAAGATGCCGGGGATGGACGGGAGCACCCTGCTCAAAGAGGTTAAAGCCCTTTTCCCTGAAACCTGGGTGGTCCTGATGACCGCCTACGGCACAGTGGAAAAAGCTGTGGAGGCTATGAAACTGGGTGCTTATGATTATTTAAGCAAGCCCATTGATCTGGAGGAATTACTGATACTGCTGGAACGGATGGAAAACGGTATCCTGCTGACCCGGGAAAACCGTCAATTGCGGGAGGAGTTACAGGAAAAATTCAGTTTTGAAGGGTTGATCACCCAGAGTCCGAAGATGGAAGAAGTCTTGTCGCTGGTGGCTCGCGTGGCCCCCAGCCGGTCCACGGTCCTGATCCGGGGAGAAAGCGGAACCGGAAAAGGGCTGATCGCCAGGATTATCCATTTCCAAAGTCCAAGGTCAGCTGGGCCGATGATAACTATCAACTGCGCAGCCATTCCGGAAACCTTGTTGGAAAGCGAACTTTTCGGTCATGAAAAAGGCGCTTTTACCGGGGCCTTGTTTCAGCATCGGGGTAAGTTTGAACAGGCCCAGGGGGGAACCCTGTTTCTGGATGAGATCGGCGATCTTTCTCCGGCCCTCCAGTCCAAGATCTTGCGGGTGATTCAGGAGAAAACTTTTGAAAGGGTCGGGGGCAATAAAACCCTCGAGGTGGATGTCCGGATTATTTCAGCCACCCATCAGGATCTGGAAGACTCGATTCAAGAAGGGCGGTTTCGTCAAGACCTCTATTTCCGGTTAAATGTGGTCTCCTTATTCCTCCCCCCCCTGCGGGAACGTCGGGAAGATATCCCTCTGCTGATCGATCACTTTATAAAAAAATTCAGCCGGCAGAATAGCAAGCCCCTGCTTGAGGTTTCCAAGGAAGCCAGAGAGCTCCTCCTGCGCTACCCCTATCCGGGCAATGTTCGGGAGTTGGAAAATTTGGTGGAAAGGGCCGTTGTCCTTGGCCGAGGGCCCTTGATCACCAGCCGGGACTTGCCTTTTCATTTAAAAGATAGCGTGGGAGAACCCCCCGAGGGCATCTTAACTCCCAATCAAACCCTGCCTGAACAACTGGAAAAATTGGAAAGACATTTGATTGAGCAGGCCCTCAAGGAAATGGGCGGAGTCCAAACCCGGGCCGCGGAAAAACTGGGGATCAGCGAAAGGGTGCTCCGCTACAAGCTTCAAAAATATAGTTTATAGGCCGGTCGGAATCCTTTTTCTAACGATTCTGACTTCCGGCTCCTGAATTC
>CAZSTT010000168.1:0-8682 GCA_964609705.1 uncultured Thermodesulfobacteriota bacterium | reverse complement strand
ACGGCTCAAGTCCGATCCCCCGCTTAGCCTGATAAACCAGGAAATATAACCGGTGGCCGCCACAAAAATGAATACTATGGTTAATACCATCACTTGTTGATTTTTAACGAGCAACTTCTTCTTTCCGGCCACCACCTTACACCATTTCCAATGCAGGATGATATGAAAGACCATCCCGATGGAAACGACGATGATTGATATTTTATGAAGATCCGACCAATGGAAATAATTCAGGCCTAAAACTAAATGGTTTATATCTAATTCCCCATGATGCCCCATATGGTAGCAGATTTGTATTAAAAGGCCGGAAAAAACCATGGCCGCCCCAAACAACAGTAATCCAAGATTAACTGAAAAAGTAACCACAGGGTTTTTCTTTAGCATAAAATTTTCCGCCTCATCTTAAAGAGCAGCGGAACATCCCGATGGCAACGCTCCACTGCTCTATGTGAATCATGACCGGTGATATTTCATTCTTTCCCGGATTTCATTGTTGATCATGGCCTTTTGACGGTTATCCAACGAACCGTAAAAGTCCAGAAGCAGATCCAGATTTTTATTCATGAAACCGGACAACTCATTCAGTTTTGTCTTGGTGGATGTAATCAGCCATTTAATATCCGGGTTTTCTTTATTTATTTCCTGATGGAACTGGTCCTTCATTTTTTGATGTTCGGTATGAAATTCGAACAAATGACCTTTGAAATTTCCCCGGATGGCCTCATACTTGGCTTTTTGGGCGGCTGTGAGGTTCAGCTCTTTGGCCTTTTTATCCATCTTCCAAAGGATAAAGTCCGCCATATCTTGGTGGTGTGCCCCGGAATGAATCCCGCGGCCATGAAACCTGGGATAGAAGCCCCCACAGGAACCCATCCAGGGCCTATAGGCCGACACCAGGCCGTATCCGGTGATAACCAATACCAAAAACACAACCCCGCTCCCGATTAAGATTTTGTTTCTTGTTTTCATTGCGCTCCTTTCTTTGCCTTAAGTTTAGTGGTCTGTCTTTCAAATGGGTTTTCAGGCTACGGGAAAGATGTAAAGAACCTTTTTTGCGCTTGTAAAAATTTGTTAAATAAATGTAAAAGAAGGTAAAAAGGGGTGACAAACATGGGAAATCTGGTTTTAATGGTCGACGACGATGAAAAACTCCAGAAACTCCTCAAGGAGTACCTGGAGAATAACGGGTTTCGTGTTTTGACTTTATCGGACGGGTCCCGTGTCCTTAACACCATCCGAAGGGATTCTCCGGACCTGGTTATTTTGGATATTATGCTGCCGGAAAAGGATGGTCTGGAAATATTGAAAGAGATCCGGCGGGATTTTAATCTGCCGGTTATTATGCTCACCGCCAAAGGAGAAGATACGGACCGCATCGTGGGGTTGGAATTAGGGGGAGATGATTATCTTTCCAAGCCTTTCAATCCGAGGGAACTATTGGCCAGGATGAAAGCCGTATTGCGGCGTACCGTAACAGCCGTCAAAGGCGAACCCTCTACCAAGGACCGTCTCTTTATCGAGGCGGGTAGGTTGAGACTGAATACAGCCAGACAAACTGTTTCAACGGATGAAGCCGAAATAGAGCTCTCCACGGCCGAATACCGGATCCTCGAGGTATTGATGAAAAATCCCAACATGGTATTGAGTCGGGATCAGATCATGACCTTGGCCCGCGGGAGAGATTTCATGGCTTTTGACCGGAGCATCGATGTCCATATCAGCAAATTAAGGGGAAAACTGGAACCCGACCCTCACTCACCCAAGAGAATAAAAACCATATGGGGAAGCGGTTATATGTTTATAGATGAGACATGAGACCCGGCAAATTATATATCAAAATCTTTTTCTCCTTTCTGGCCGTCCTGTTTATAACCATAATAGTGATCTTTGCCCTGTTTCAAGCCTTGCCGGGCAAACACTTCAAGGCCCGCCTGGAAGATTTCGCCAAAACCAAGGCCCTCATTATCAAGGAGGCCGTCGAAGATAAAATACGATCAGCGCCGACAACGGATTTATCCAAAAATGAGCCCCTGAAAAGTTTTATCTCAGATTTCGGAAGAATCCTGGGGGCCAAGGTCTGGCTACAAAATCCGGATAATACCATACCTATCCAATCGTCCCCGGATGAGATTCCCGAAATGGTTTTCCGGCTAAATAAAAATCATCCCCGGTTCTATGGCAATATGACCATTTACCATCAAAGAGGTTCGGATTTATACGCGGTTATACCCGTTGTCCTTCTAAGAGGAGAAAGGGGAACTATTCATGTATTGTTTGACAATCCACAAGGGTCCTTCCATCCGGACCATCCGGAAGGAGTTTTTGTCCTGGGATTATTCATTATAGGTCTAATGGCCGCTTTGCTGTTCGTTCCCATTTCACGGATCATCACCGGTCGACTCAATAAACTTCGCCGGTCGGCTTTGATTATTTCAGAAGGCAATCTTTCCCACCGGGCGGATATCCGCGGTCAAGATGAGATCGGTGAGCTGGCCCGGTCTTTTAATCGGATGACCGACAAACTGGAGGCGATGATTGTAAATGCCCGGGAACTGACGGCCAATGTCTCCCATGAGCTTCGTACCCCGCTTACCAGGATCAGGATTTCCGAGGAGATGCTCCGTGAGAAACTGGGAAAAGAGAAAATCGAACATTTTGAAAAACACCTGGATGCCATAGAAGAAGATATTCAAGAACTGGATTTACTCATCGGTCGAATTTTGGAAATGTCCAGAATGGATATTCAGGAATCCCCCCTTACTTTTGTCGCCATTGACCCGGAGGAACTTCTTCGGGGACTTCTTACCCGATTTCAGCCGATGATCCAACAAAAGAATCTGAAGGTCGCTTTGGACCTGTCGTTTATGCCCCCTTTTAAAGGGGATAAGGAAGCCCTGAGCACGGCCTTTTTAAACCTCATCGATAATGCCGTAAAATTCACCCCGGATGAAGGCCGGATCAACATTCACCTGCATTCAGAACCTGATTGGGTAAAGGTCCGTATTACCAATACCTGTGAAAAATTACCGGATAGTGAGCTTTCCCGTATGTTTGACCCCTTCCATCGGGGAAAACAATCCCGGACTGCCGGTTCAGGGCTGGGGTTGGCCATCACCAAAAAGATTATCGAACGACATGGTGGAGTAATCGAGGCTTATCACGCGGAAAAAGGCCTGGAAATAAGAATAGCCTTGCCTGACCATCAAGGACCCGTTTGAGATATTTCCCCCCGGTTCCTTAATCCGATTGAAAGGAGAATACTTGCCAGAGGCCCCCCTTCTTCTGGAGAGCGGTCGGAGGGATTGTCTTGCCGGTAAAAGCGCCAATAGCGCCGGCCCAGAACTCTTTGGCCCCTTGATTTTGCTCTCTGACCCGAATTTCCCACTTCCCCGGAAATCTTCTCCAAATATTATGGGCGGCTTTCTGCCCTATTCCCAGTCGGCGGTGTCCGCGGACAATGAAGAATTCGGCCATATCCCGGACCTGGACGTCGCCGGTGATCCGGGAACCTTCCTGGACCAGGGAAAACCCGGCCAGTTTGCCGCTGGCTTTAATCAAAAAAGGATACCGGCCGGCCTCCTTCCAATATAGAGAAAGGGGCTCATAGCCGAAGCGTCCGTCCGGACCAAGCTCCAGATCGACAAATTCGCTGAAATCGTGGGCGTAAAGTTCCATTAAATTGGCCAGGATCGGCTCCTGATCGGCGGAGGCCGGAATAATTTCAACCGGAACGGGAATAAAATATTGGGAGTCGGCCATAATTATTAAAAAATCTTCCTACTCCTCTTGCTATCAAGGGACCTAAAAGAGATGAATAAGCTTTGAGGTGGCCTTTTCGACTGCCGGGGAATTAAGCAGGTCAACGTGGCCCAGACCGGGGACGGTTTGAAAAATAGCGTCTATTCCTCGCAACTTCAAAGCCTCGATATAGCTCCTGGCCAGTTCGGGCGCGGTCGTGGCATCCCGGCTGCCGGTCAGGGCAACCAATTTGATGTCCGACCGCACTTTATCGATCCAGTGCATCGGATCTTCACTGATCCACGTCCCTCCCCTTCTCCCCTTTCGCCAAAAGGCCAGATCACAAGGACAGGCCAGCAAGATAGCGCCATCGGCCAATTGCGGCTTCATACCCAGGAGCACCGCCGCAATGGCGGCTCCACCCGAATGGCCGACGAGTAGAAGGGACGACGGTTTATATTTGTCGCGTAGTCTTTCGATCGCCGCGCCAATGTCGGCAATAGTGGTCCGCGACCAGTTGTCGGCCCGGCCATGGTCATTCCCGGAAGAGGATTTCCCGGTTCCATCCGGATAACCGGGCCGGACTAAAGCCACGGCCAGAACATTTTCTCCGGCATGGTCCTCAGCCACCTTTTGGGCGATCCGGAAGTGGGAATTGGCCGGCCCTCCCGAAGTGATATTGCCGTGGATCCAAATCACCAGGGTGGTCGGTTTAAGAGACCCGTATCGTCTCATCAATAAACATTCCGTCCCGCCGGAAACCCGGGATTCAAAATCCTCCGTTTCGCAGGGGGCGGCAAAGGCCCCCCCTGTGGTGAGAAGCAGACCTATTATGACCAACCAGGATCTCATACTGACCAAAGGTTCTCCTGCCGGTTATTAGAGGTCCCTCGGGACAGGATACCATTATTCCGCTTTTCTTTTCCCCTGTCATCGGACCTCCCCCGGCATTCCCAATAAAAAGCAAAAATCGATACAAATTGGCTTGCCAAAAAGAAAGCGTTATTGTTAAATAATTAAACGGAATGGGTCGGGATGTCAAATATTGATTTGACGGCCTCCGATTAATTAATGACCGAGGTTTTTGGATGTTCAGGATACTGGATATTTTTAAGAAGAGTAAACCGGTTAGCAGCCTTTCACCGGAAAAGAGCTTTCTGACTCACAAATACGACCATTTTAAAGCCGTTCTGATCGGCAACAATAAGGCTTTGGACATCATTACCGACCTGGAACATATTTTCTATGAAAACCAGCCCTTCACCTGGCATCATCTACAGGCTCAGGCTGAAAACCTGATTCAGTCAACCTGCCGTATTGTCGAAGACCTCAATGCCCTGGCCCAGGTCAAATATCCCGATCTTTTCGAGGCCGTTGAAAAGGTGGGTCTGGAGATTCGACAAGGCCTGGAGTCCAAAAAAATGATCACCCCCACCCGCCTGGTGTTGCCCCTGGACCGCATCGGTCAGGAACACATCCCTGAGGTGGGTGGAAAGGCCGCCAATTTAGGGGAAATACTCAACCGGGTTAAACTTCCGGTCCCCCGGGGTTTTGCCGTAACCGCCTACGCCTGTCAGGTTTTTCTGGAGTATAATCATTTTCCGGAGCGAATTGAAAAAGCCTTAAAAAATCTCGATGTCAATGATACGGAAACCCTGATGCAGGTCAGTCAGGAAATTCGCTCCTTTATTATTTCAGGACGGATCCCGCCGGATCTTGAACAGGAACTTCTGCGGGCCGTTAAGGAATTAAAAGAAAAAACAGCCGACCCCCTGCGGCTGGCCGTGCGGAGCAGTGCCACCAGCGAAGATTCGGAAGCCAGTTTTGCCGGTCAGCATTCCACGGTCCTGAATGTGACCGAGGAAACTTTGTTCGAGGCCTATAAAGAAGTAGTGGCCAGCACCTTCAACCCTCGGGCTATTTATTATCGTCGCAGCAAAGGATACCTGGACCAGGACGTGGTCATGAGCGTCGCCTGCATTCAAATGGTCAAGGCCCTGGTCAGCGGGGTTTTGTACACCCTGGACCCTAATGACAGCCGGCATGAAGTAATTCTGATCAGTGCCTTGTGGGGATTGGGGGTCAGCCTGGTCGATGGTTCCCAGACGGCCGATTTTTATCAAATCAATAAGTCGAACCGGCGCATTGAAAAGGAAGAAGTGGTTCGCAAGGATACCCGTATCTTTGCCGACCCGATCCAGGGCATCAAACAAGAACCGGTGGCCCATGCCTTTATGGACAAACCCTGTCTGACCCATTCTCAGGTTCAATTGCTGGTCCACTATGCCTTTCGGCTGGAGGACCATTATAAAATCCCCCTGGATATTGAGTGGGCTATTGACCAGGATAAACGCCTCTATGTTCTGCAGGCCCGGCCCTTGCGATTTACGGAACAGGACCTTTCAAAACCGACCTTGGACCTCAATCAAACCGAGGAAGGATTTCCTGTTTTATTGAAAGGCGGAGCCTCGGCCTCCAACGGGGCAGCTTCAGGCCTGGCTTATGTGATCAAATCCGACCATAATCTCCTGAATATCCCGGAAGGTTCCATCTTGATCGCCCCCCAGACTTCACCCCGTTACGTGCCGATCATCGGGCGGGTCAAGGCTATCGTTACCGATGTCGGGAGCGTTACCGGTCATATGGCTTCCGTGGCTCGGGAATTCCAGATTCCCACGCTTGTGGGAACGGAAAATGCGACCACCCTGATCCCTCACGGCAGTGAAATTACCGTTGATGCCACCCGGGGGATTGTTTATCAGGGCCGACTGGAACGGCTTCTGGGAAAAGGGAAAACCCATAATCCCATGAAAGGAAGCCCGACCTATAAGGCTTTGCAGGCCACCCTTCCCAAAATCGCCCCATTACATTTGATCGATCCCAAACAGGACAATTTTAATCCTTCATCCTGTGAAACCATCCACGATATCATCCGTTTTGCCCATGAAACGGCCATGCAGGAGATGTTCCAGATCGGAGACACGATTGAAGACGGAACCAAGGTCTCGGTCCGTTTTCGTTCCCGGGTGCCCTTGAATATCTATATGGTGGATCTGGGTGGGGGCCTTGATATCGATTCAAATCAGAGGGAAGTCCGTCAGGAACAGGTTCTTTCCATCCCTTTTAAAGCCTTATTCCAGGGTATGACCCATGAAGGAGTGGAATGGCTGGGCCAGAACAAGATCAGCTGGAGCGGTTTTGGTTCCATCCTGATGGAAAGCATTCTCCATGATCCGCAGGCGGAAGGGTCCATGGGCGGACCCAGTTATGCCGTGGTCACGGAGAAATACCTGAACTTCAGTTCCCGCCTGGGATATCACTTCGTCACCGTGGATACCTATTGCGGTCAGAACATCAATAATAATTATATCACCTTTTATTTCAAAGGCGGGGCGGCCGACCTCAGCCGCCGATCCCGAAGGGCGGTATTGATCGGCTCCATTCTGAAAAAGATGGGGTTCGCCGTCACTCAAAAAGGCGACATGGTTAAAGGGGAATTGAAAAAACACAATTCCTATATGATTCAGGAAAAACTGGACGTGCTGGGCCGACTGTTGGGCGCGGTTCGGCTCCTGGATATGGTACTGGATGATGACCGGAAAATCGATTGGTGCCGGGATCAATTTTTCCAGGGCAATTACACCTTTGAACGGAAACCGGAGGAGGAACCGCAGCCACAGGGAGAAAATTCCGACTGAGGGCGATTATAAGAAATTTTATTCACCCCATCGCTAAATTTTCGCTTGTCAAATGACCGCTTATTTTCACGGCAAAGATTACCAGGAGAATCTTTTTACAAATATCATATACAAGGAGGAGCATCATGGGTTACGAATTTATTAAAGTGGAAAAGAAAGGTCACTTGACCACCCTGACCATTAATCGGCCGGAGCGTATGAATGCCCTGCATCCGCCGGGTTCAAAAGAACTGGATCAGGCCTTTGATGAGTTTGCCGGAGACCCGGACGCCTGGGTGGCCATTATCACCGGGGCCGGGGATCGATCCCTTTCAGCGGGAAACGACCTCAAATGGCAGGCCGAGCACGGGGTGGAGGCCCTCATGAATGGGATGCGTGATGTGAAAGGGGGCTTCGCCGGGCTCACCTCCCGATTCGATCTTTTCAAACCCGTCATCTGTGCGGTGAACGGTCACGCGCTGGGAGGCGGATGTGAGATCGCCCTGGCCTGTGACATCATTATTGCGGCTGATCACGCTCAATTCGGATTACCGGAACCGCGGGTTGGTCTTTTAGCCGGTGCCGGCGGCGTTCAGCGTCTTCCGCAGCGTCTCCCCTGGCATGTCGCCATGGGACTTATGCTCACCGGTGGCCGTATGTCCGCCCAGGAAGCCCACCGGTGGGGGCTGGTCAATGAAGTGGTCCCGCTGGCAGAGCTTTTACCGACGGCCGAACGGTGGGCCGAGCAGATCATGGAATGCGCGCCCCTGGCTATCAGAGGCACCAAAGAAGGGGCGGCGCTGGGGCGGGATAAACCTATTCAGGAGACCATCAACGGTTTTCCCGGATTGGTGTCTGTCTTTTCCTCAGAAGACGCCATGGAAGGAGCCATCGCCTTCTCCACCAAACGAAAACCCGAATGGAAAGGGAAGTGACCTCATGACCTCCGCCCTCATCCGGCGATCGTTGCCGGCCCCCTGAACGGGGGGTCGGCTTGGGAAAAACCGGGTCGGTGATTTTTCTCTGCTTTCTCGATACAAGAAAAAGGAGGCAATGACCATGGACCAATCAACAATCAAGATAGAACAGCAAGAGGGCCTGGCCGGTAAGGGTGGTAAGTTTTGCGTACAAAATCCTCACGATCCCTGACCTAAGGATATTCCAATGGGAATCAAGGCTCAGGGGAAAAGTGGTGGTAATCCCCTGAGCGGGTCAGGCTTGGAAAGGAAAGGCAAGGAATGGCAGAAGCAGAAAGAGTCAAACCGGA
>CAZSTT010000167.1:6055-8742 GCA_964609705.1 uncultured Thermodesulfobacteriota bacterium | reverse complement strand
CCTTCCTGATAGGCCCTGATCTTGAAGGGATTTTCTCCGGACAGTTCCAGAAGGAGGGCGATCTCTCCCAGAATTTGGGCTACGTTTTTATTGTCCATATTAATAGGAGCCGGAGAATTGAGGATTCAAGGGTTCGGGGGGGGTGTCTTTAGTGCCCCCACTTGAATCCTGGAACCCTGGAATCCTCGAACCCTTTACAATATGATTATTTTCTTAATGGCCTTTACGACCTCCTCCGGTTCATCAATGACCTGGATGATGTCCATGTCCTCCAGAGAGATCATGCACTCGGCGCAAACCATCTTGCGCATCCAATCCAACAACCCCTTCCAATAACTCCGGTTGACCAAAATAACCGGGAAGGGTTTAATCCGCTTGGTTTGGATAAGGGTGATGGCCTCGGTGAATTCATCGAGGGTCCCGAACCCGCCGGGAAGGATGACATAAGCCACGGAATATTTTACAAACATGACTTTGCGAATAAAGAAGTAGCGGAAGTCAAGCCGGACATTGGCATAAGGGTTGGGTTTTTGTTCGTAAGGGAGCTGGATATTCAGGCCGATGGATTTTCCTCCGGCTTCGGCCGCCCCTTTATTGGCTGCTTCCATTATCCCCGGGCCGCCCCCGGAAATGACATTGAACCCGTTCTTAACCAAAAGACCGGCGATTTCCACCGCCTGTTCATAGTAGGGCTCACCGGGTTTTACCCGGGCCGAGCCGAACATGGAAACTGCCGGGTAAATTTGCGACAAGGTATCAAAGCCGTCCACAAACTCACCCAGGATTCGGAACATCCGCCAGGATTCCTTAATAGTCAGATCGTCAATGACATATTGAAGTTCGTGATGCTCGAGCTTTAAATCCTTAGGCATAAGCGTAACCCTCGCTTAGGAAAGATTTACTTTTTCATTGAATTCTTACTCATCTGCTTATATTATTTAATTTAGACTGTCAAGATATAGGTTAACTGAAAGGTGCAAGGTACAAGGTTTAGGGTTTCAAAGAAAATCATATTCCATATCCCTTTTATTAGAACCTCCTTTAATCAATCAACCCTATAAATCCTTTTATCTATAACAGGAAAGGTCTTTTATATCATGCAAATCACTTTTTGGGGGGCGACCAGAACCGTAACCGGTTCCTGCTATTTACTGGAACACGGCAGCAGCCGGTTTCTGGTCGATTGCGGTATGTTCCAGGGTGCTAAAGACATTGAAAAGAGAAATTTATTAATATCAAAATATAAACCCCAGTCACTTCAGTATATTTTTCTGACTCATGCCCACATGGACCATTCGGGATTGATCCCCAAAGTAGTCAAGGAAGGTTTCAAGGGCAAGATCATCTGTACCCGGGCTACCTTTGAACTCTGCCGGATTATGCTGCGTGACAGCGCCCATATCCAGGAAATGGAAGCTGAATGGCAAAACCAGAAAAATATCCGCTCCGGCCAGAAACCGGTGGAGCCCCTGTACACCATCAAAGATGCAGAACGCAGTCTGACCTTTTTCCAGCCTCTTGATCCGGGAGCGTGTCTGATGATCAGCCCTGATATCGAAATCTGTTTTCGTAAGGCCGGTCATATCCTGGGGGCCTCAATCCTGGACATCCGTTTCCAGGACGGGGAAAGGAAAAGAACGGCCATTTTTTCCGGGGATATCGGACGCCGGGAGGCCCTGATCGTCCCGGACCCGGATATCATCGAGGAGGCTGATTTCTTGTTTGTGGAATCCACTTACGGCAACCGGCAGCACAAATCTTTGGAAGAAAGCAAGGCCGAACTCCTGGCGGCCATCCTGGAAGGAATTAAAAATGGAGAGAAGATCATTATCCCGGCCTTCGCCATAGAGAGGACCCAGGAACTGCTTTATATCCTTCATGAATTCAGAAAAAACGGACAGTACCCTTCCATCCCGGTCTTTCTGGACAGCCCGCTGGCCATTTCAGCCACCGAGATCTTTAAAAAACACCCGGAATATTTCGATGAAGATATGATCCGTCTCCTGGACCAGGGGGAAACCCCCCTGGCCATGTCCGACCTTAAATATTCCCGGACCGCCGAAGAGTCCATGGCCATTAATCAACATAAAGGCCCGGCGATTATCATCGCCGCCAGCGGCATGTGCAATGCCGGGAGGATCAAACATCACCTGAAACACAATTTATGGCGGTCCGGGGCCCAGATCGTCATCACCGGCTTTCAGGCCGAGGGAACTCTGGGAAGGGCCATCATCGAGGGAGCCAAAAAAGTAAAAATTTTTCAGGAAGAGGTGGTGGTCCGGGCCAAAGTACATACCATCAACGGCTTTTCGGCCCATGCCGACCAGAAAGAATTAATGTCCTGGATCGGTAATTTTAAGAATCCTCTCCTGACGGTCTTTGTCATTCATGGTGAAGAATCGACCAGCCTGGCTTTTGCCCAGACCCTTCGAGAGGCTTTTCCCTTTCAGGTGAACGTCCCCCATTGGCAGGAAACCATTCCCTTGCTGCCGGCCAAAGAGAAGGCCGTCGGGCAGCCTTTGTCTGAGGCCGCCGAACTCCCGGCCCTTTTGGCTTCTTTAAAAGAACGCTTGCAGGCTTTTGACGGGCAATGGGGGGGAGCCGGTACTTTAGAAAAGGAGAAGATAGAGGAGATAAAAGCCCTTCTTAAAGATACGGAAAGTAAGTTGGAAGGTTTGATGAAATAA